>CAKZOA010000162.1 GCA_937132035.1 uncultured Desulfobulbaceae bacterium
CAAGTAGTTCCCGCAGAAGCGTTTCCGCCTCGGCAGCCACACGCATGAATTCTTTTGACCTGTGGCTTATCTCACAGATACCTATGCCGGAACGATCAAAATTAATAACGTCTGCGGATGCTTTTTTCAGCACTTCGAGCGGTAAGGTTGCGGGCCCCGGACTGAAGTTGAAGATTCTTTCATCCATATATCGGATCTCCTTGTTAGTGGTTGTAGGTAGCGGTTTTTTCTGTGCAGCACTCGTTGCTGCCGGCCAGGATGCCCTATTATTTCATGAAAATTTTTATGCAAACAGTTTTTTTCCCATACTTCGGACATGGCTGCTGCGACACGTGTATTATTGGGATTGGATTCGCTAGCGTCAGTTTTGCTGTCGAATGGCCTCATATAATACTATCCCTGCTGTCATTGCAAGGTTGAGACTGCGTATATGGCTATTTGTCATCGGCAGGGTGCAGCATCTGTCTTTGTAGAGTTGCAGCATATCTTCAGGCAACCCTTGTGTTTCCTTGCCAAAAATAAAGAAATCCCCGGGGAGATAACGGACTGTGGAGTATATCCTGTCAGTTTTTGTGGTAAAGAAATGAAGTCTGCGCTCATCCTGGTGGCCCAGAAAGTGGTCAACGCTGGTCCAGTGGACGATCTGTATATATTCCCAGTAGTCGAGGCCGGCACGCCGGAGATGCTTGTTTTCTGTGGAAAACCCCAAAGGATGCACAAGATGAAGAATGCTGTCGGTAGCCCCGCAAAGACGGGCAATTGAGCCGGTGTTGGGAGGGATTTCCGGCTCCACTAAAACAATATTGAAAGCTTTTGATGCAGACATGGATGATTTTCGACGACAACTGTGATAAAAAGAAGCATTTTATACCGGTTGGGACCCGAGAACACAACAAAAAAATAGCGTAGGTCTTCATCATTTTTAGAGTTCCCTGCCCCGCCAGAACTCCGGCAGGCCATGGGAAAGAAGAATCGCCTTTATTCTTGAGTTCTCTAAGCGAAGTTTTCTCAGCGTGGTTGCAAATGTAGGGCAACGGACAATTTTACCAATCTTTCAAGCCCTGATGTCATGACAAAATTACAGGATAAAATAATCATTGTCTTGCTGCTGGGAGTGGTCGCTCTTCTCTTATCCGCCAGGCTGGAGAGAGGTCCGGCCTTTGCCGTTTCACCAGGATATAATGAGGCCGTTGTTCCACGATGGAACGGCACGTCCATCATAATGACAGAAGGGAACGAAAAGTGGGTGAAGAGAGGAGACATACCTGAGTTGCCGCCGCATTTGAACCCTCTTTTTTTTCAGCCTATCCCTATCAACGCATCCGACTACCAGCTGCTGCTCACCATTCCAGGGGTCGGACCTGCGACGGCAACAGAGATTTTGAAGACCAGAAGGGCTAACGGCAACTTTAACAGCGCCGATGATCTGCTCGAGGTCAAGGGTATCGGCGCAAAGAAAAAACAACTGCTACGCCGCCATGTAACGTTTTGAAAATGATCCACTCAGAACCTCCGATAACCGCACCTGTCATCGTCCTGGTCGGTCCTACGGCTGTTGGCAAGACATCCCTGTCCCTGGATATTGCCAAACGGTACGATTGCGAAATTGTCAGCCTTGACTCCATGCAGGTCTATCGCCATATGGATATCGGTACAGCCAAGGCTTCTGCTGAAGAACGAAGCAGCGTCACGCATCACCTCATCGATATAATCGATCCCGATGCGCCTTATGACGCCAGCAGCTACGTAAGTGATGCCCTGCGGGCGATCAAGAATATTATACGACGCCACAAGGTACCTTTGATAACCGGCGGAACCGGACTCTATCTGCGGGCGCTTACCGAGGGCCTTTTTAAGAAAGGGGCTAGTTTCAATAATATACGGGACGAACTTCACCAAAGACTTGAGAGGGAAGGGGCCTGCGTGCTACATGAAGAATTGTCCCGCATCGATCCCGTATCGGCACGAAAAATCCACATAAACGATACCCATAGGCTCATTCGCGGCCTGGAAATCTACTACGGCACTCATAAACCCTGGAGCGACCACCTGGCAGAACAGCGGATGAAGCCGGCAACGAGGAGATTCACCAACATTCTCTCGATGGGCCTGCACAGTCCGCGTGAAACTCTTTACGCCAGAATTGACAGAAGAACAGCGAGTATGATGCGAGAGGGCCTTGAGGAAGAAGTCTCCTGTTTACTGGCAAAGGGCTACCATCGAAACCTCAAGTCCATGCAGGCAATAGGGTATAGGCACATGGTGGAACATCTGCTGGATGGCAGACCGCTGGGGGAAACCGAAGCGCTGTTGGCAAGAGACACGAGAAGATACGCCAAGCGACAGTACACCTGGTTTAAAAAGATGGATGTGGAGTGGTTTGACGTTGCCGCCCCCCATACGGTAGTCAAAGCCATAGAAGGGTTTCTTGTTTGAGATAACGCTTGTGTTCACAAGGAAAATCAGAGAGTACGGGAACATTTAATGAAGTCGATCACCGACAAATACTGGAAAATACCGTGTCCCTATATACCAGGAGACACACAGAAAAAGATGGCACGGGAATTCGGCATTGCCCCGGAGATCATCCACCTCCTGGCCAACAGGGGCATTTGCGAGGATGAGCAACTGCGCAAATATCTCTATCCGACGCTGCATGACCTTGATGATCCTTTGACGATGAAAGGGATGCAGGAGGCATGTAGCATTATGTACAGGGCGGCTGTAACCGGAGGGGAAATTCTTATTTGGGGTGATTATGACGTTGACGGCGTAACGGCTACCAGCCTGTTGGCGCGGTTTTTTAAAATGCTAAACATGCGGTACAGGTGGTTTATTCCGGATCGTTTCACCGACGGCTATGGGCTCAATACCAGGCATATTCAACGCCTTGTCGAAGAAATATCTCCGGAAAAAATGGTGCTGGTAACGGTTGACTGTGGCATTGCCAACCTCGAAGAGGTTCTTTTTGCCAAAAAGCTGGGGTGCCAGGTAATAATCACCGATCACCATGAGCCAGGCGATAAAGCAGTGAGTGCAGACGCCATACTCAACCCAAAGCAGCGAAACTGCGAATTTGCCAACAAACACCTCGCCGGCGTCGGTATCGCTTTTTATCTGGCAATGGGTATGCGAGCCTTCTTCAAAGAGCAGGGATACTTCAAAGGTAAGAATAATATCCCCAACATAAAAGATCTTCTCGAGCTTGTGGCAATAGGAACAATCGCCGACATGGCTTCTCTCCAGGGAGGCAACAGGGTACTTGTCAAAGCGGGTTTTGAGGTCATCAACACGTCTCCCAGCCCTGGTGTGGCGGCATTACTTACCGCAAGTGATATACATTCGGCAAATATAACCGCAGAGGACATAGCCTTTCAGCTGGCGCCGAAAATCAACGCCGCCGGGAGACTTGATCAGGCCTCGAAGGCAGTTGCACTCTTTCTCACAGATGACCCCCGGCAGGCGGAACTGCAGGCAAAAAAATTGACTGTGCTTAACCAGAAAAGGAAAGACCAGTGCAGTGAGTGCCTAGAATTGACATTAAGTATGATCCCTGAACCTCCGTATGATAGCCTTTCTTGCACTCTGCTGCGGGTAGAACATTCTATTGGTGTACTTGGTATTGTCGCCTCACAGATTGTCGAGAAAACTCAGCGACCTGCAATTCTTGTGGCAGATGCTGAAGACAGAAAGTGGGGCACTGTGCTGAAAGGATCTGCCAGATCAATTTCCGGGGTAAATATCTACGAACTGTTAAGCAAATGCAGCGATCTCCTCCTGCAGTATGGCGGTCATCCCATGGCTGCTGGGATTACCATGAGACCAGAGAAGCTGGGTGAACTGGAAAAGCGCTTATCCCAGGAAATCGCAGGTATCTGCCAGAGTCCCCCTGAGGCGGCACCAATTGACCTTGAAATGGATCTCGAGCATGTACTGCAACGATCTATGATTGAGCAGCTGCAACTCCTTGAGCCCTTTGGTATCGGCAACGAAAAACCTCTCTTTCTTGATAAGAAGATCATCTTGCAGGATATAAAGCTCATCGGCAAAAACGGTGATCATCTGCGCTTGACAAAACGTGGCAGATTCGAAAATAAACCCTGCATTGCCTTCAAATTCGGACGATTCGTTGATACGCTGCGCCAGAGGCCGCACTTCGATATGATCTACACATTTTCCCTGTCCAGGTTCAGAAAAGCTGAACAATGGCAGGGCCGCCTTGTCGATCTGCTCTGAGCTCGAGTTTTCCAACACACGAACACCTTCTTCTTTCTAGAATATATACAGTCACTTGAGCATGCCAGGAAGCACGTCTAGGGCTTTCTGCAGAGCTTTTTCCCATATAATGCTAATCCAAGGGCGTACTATGCTCACTGTGTAAAGACCTTATGGATAATTCTCGCTATTAGCGGACCAGTAAAAAGACGATCAGTGTGGCACAACGACGAAAATGGAAAACGATGAACCATTAAGTGATCAACAGTGTTGCGTGAAACGATGTTTGAGAAAAACATCAGACAGGCAACGAGGAAGAAGGGAAAGGCAAAAGGCATAAAGGGAGCCAACCAGACAGCAACATCACGACAACATATCTATATAATAGATATTGTTTCGTTTATGTATACTATACATAATATATATTATGCGACATAGTCCCGTGGCGGGTATTCTGCTGGAGTGTGAACTGCGTTTTGATGTTTCTCTTTTGAGGGAAAAATGGTAAGAAATCCCATTGACCCAAACAGTACTGTCAGCACATATTAAAAATACCTATTCGTCTACAAGGACACAATAACAAGTAGATAGAGACAACAACTAGAAGATATGGAGCTTTAATGACCAGGGATATATATCAGGAGCCACTCGTTGGACGCTATACGAGCAAGGAAATGCAGTATCTCTTCTCTGAAGAGTATAAATTCAGTACATGGAGGAAATGCTGGGTAGCTTTGGCAGAAGCACAATATGAACTGGGACTCGATACGCTAATTGACACGGAAATGATAGCCCAGATGCGAGACAACGTTGACAATATCGACTACGAGGTCGCCGCCAGCAAGGAAAAGGAAATCCGCCATGACGTCATGGCCCATGTCTTCGAATTTGGCCGGAAATGCCCAAAAGCTGAAGGTATAATACATCTGGGCGCTACTTCGCAATTTGTTGTCTGCAACACCGATCTTATTATTCAGCGTCAGGCACTTGAGTATGTCCGTCAGGGACTCTTGCAGGTAATCCAGAATTTGTCCATTTTTTCCGACAAATACAAAGACATGGCCACGCTGGGCTTTACGCATTACCAGGCGGCACAGCCAACTACCGTAGGTAAGCGAAATATATTATATATCCAAGATCTTATTAGCGATCTCGATTATCTCGACATTTTCATATCCAGAATCCGCGCCAGAGGCGCCAAAGGAACTGTCGGTACTCAGGCCACTTTTCTGGAACTTTTTAATGGCAATCACAAGAAAGTCCGGCAACTCGACCAGCTTGTTTCTGAAAAGCTCGGTTTCGCCCGTGCTTTCAACGTCACAGGCCAGACCTATACCCGTAAACATGATTGCCGGCTTATCGAAGCGCTATGCGGAATTGCCACCACCGCTCACAAATTCGCCGTTGACCTGCGCCTTCTCTCCAACCTTAAAATGCAGGAAGAACCTTTCAGCAAAAACCAAACCGGATCGTCGGCCATGGCCTATAAGCGCAATCCCATGCGTTCTGAACGAATGACGGGATTATGTCGCAAGCTCATGGGGTTACCTGCAAATTTCATGGCCACTTATGCGAATCAATGGTTTGAAAGAACCCTCGATGATTCGGCAATCAGGCGCATGGACATACCACAAGGTTTTTTGTTGACCGAGGCTATTTTAAAAATATTTATCAATATTACCTCGGATATGGTTGTCTACCCTCAACAAATCGAACGTCATCTTCGCGTTGAACTTCCCTTCATGTCCACGGAAAAAATACTGATGGCCGCCGTTGAAAAAGGTCACAGTAGACAGGAGATGCATGAAATAATTAAAGGACATTCTCTCATTGCCGGAAAGCGGGTTAAGGAGGAAGGCGGAGAAAACGATCTGCTCCAGCGACTGGCAGCTGACGCGGCTCTTCCGTTTTCTATGGATGAACTTGAAAGTATAGTTTCCGATTACAGTGGCTTCACCGGTCGCGCCTCGCAACAGGTAAGCGAATACCTCGAGGAGGTTGTAACCCCGCTTCTCACTGAAAATAAAGAAAGAATCGGTAACACAGACTCATCTTTACGTGTTTGAGGGGCATTTCATGGAAAAACTAGAAGAGATCTATTGTCAAATCCGTACCGAAACCTTCTACTTCCTGAAGTTCATTCTTGAGGCCTATGACGGTCTGGCGATTCTCTCCAGTAGCGGCATTAGAAAGGATATCGTGCGCATTCGCTACCCCCGGGAAGTCCGCCGGGATGTTTTTGAACTGCTTGCGGCCATTGCCCCACGTCTTAATCCCTATAGTATTGATGGGTATTGATGGCCGCTCCGTTGCCAACGAAACCGTTTTTCCATAATTCCCCCTACCCTCTTTAAAAGAGTATGACACGTTCCTTTTATATAAAAACCTTTGGCTGCCAGATGAATGACCGCGATTCGGAAATTATGGCCCAGTCTCTTGGCGAACACGATTATGCCGAAACCTTGCAAGTCGACGATGCAGACCTCGTTATTCTCAATACCTGTTCCATACGCGCCAAGGCAGAACAAAAAGTTATGAGCCTGCTGGGGTATCTGCGCAAGATAAAACAGAAGAAACCTGAGCTGAAAATATGCGTGGCCGGTTGCGTAGCCCAGCAGGAGGGAAAGAGGCTTGTTGAAAAAATGCCCCATGTCGACGTCGTTGCCGGAACACAACACATCTATCACATCCCCCAACTTCTTGCCGAAGCGCAACGGCAGAATGGTCCCCGAGTAGCCGTAGAGTTAAGTGATTCCTATGCTATTCCGCGATTCATACCAGACACAGGCCCTTCTTCGCCGGCGAGTGCCCCCGCCACCCTGCAGGAAACCGAATTCAGTCGATTCGTTACCATCATGCAGGGATGCAACAATTACTGTACATACTGCGTGGTACCTTACACTCGCGGCAGGGAGGTGTCTCGAAATCTCAAAGATATAGAGGATGAAGTTGATGTTTTGGTTAAGTCAGGCGTGCGGGAGATCACTCTGCTTGGACAGAATGTCAACTCCTATGGCAGCACCAACGCCGTCACCGATGATGGTTCGCCGTGTTCATTTCCCCAGCTTCTTGAACGAATTGCCGGTATTGACAACCTGCAACGCCTGCGTTTTACCACCTCCAATCCCAAAGATCTCTCGGAAGAGTTGATGAGGTGCTTTCGCGACCTGCCCTCCCTCTGTCCGCAGTTTCACCTACCGGTCCAGTCTGGTTCAAACGCTGTACTTAAAAAAATGAACAGAAAATATTCCATCGAGAAGTACAAATACCTGGTCGATGTTCTGCGCAATTATTGCCCGGAGATTGTCCTGACAACAGATGTGATTGTTGGTTTTCCGGGGGAAACCGAGGAAGATTTTGCGCAAACCATGGCCCTTCTCGAAAGCGTACGATTCGATGGCTCATTCTCATTTAAATATTCCGACAGACCTGGCACTGCCTCCCTTGCCCTGCCGGACAAAGTGCCTGAAGAGCAAAAAGCCAGCAGGTTAAGTCGCTTCCAAAGACGTCAGGACGAGATCAGTCTTGAACGAAATACCATGTATATAGGAGAGATGCATGAGGTAATGGTTGAGAAAAGAGATACCGAAAAGTATCGTTGCCGTGCCAGAACTAATCATGTCGTTCATGTCAGATCCGAGGAGTATCTTGAACCCGGACAAATCGTTGATGTTACCATAACCCATGCCGGACAACATTCTCTGCAGGCGCAGTATGGATCAAATCCCATTATTTCATGAGAAATCAAGTCGGAACTGTCTATATATCTTTTTGATTACCTTACATGTTTACTAACGTCTTTTTTGAGTCAGGGATGATCTGATCTCTGATCGCCATATACTTGTCCCTGGTCGCAACAACCTGTGAAAAGAGCATCTCCTTTCTTTTACTACAAAAGGATACGCTCTCAAGAATGATCAAAGACCTTTACTCAAACCGTAATATTGCCCATACGCTCATTTTTGTTCACCACAGTCTGTTTCCAGCCGGCACCAGCAGACGAACACTTTTTCCACCCTTCAGTCGTTTCCGCTGAATCCATCCATTTCGCTACCTAGGCCTTGTAGTAGCTTACTTAAACCTCTGTAATAGATCCCTGGAGTTGCTCCTCTGGCACGGGCTCTACCAGACATATTGTCCCTGCCAGCTGGGTGATCTGCCCTTCCGTCTCGGTACTCTACTGATTCCCCTGAAATTCAGCTGATTCACTTCTCACCGCAAGACGCCTCTTTGCTCGGGCGTCTTACGGTGAGAACGGCTCAGTCATGGGGCCTGAGCGGTTTCCTCCCGGCAAAAACTGACGGTGGCCTCTTGCTGAACGAGTCGCAGAACTCGAAGTGTAAGAAAAATATTTTTTATCCTATATATTATCGAGTGGATATCAAACGAATCCGAGGTTTTTCTCGCTACTCGATTGGACAATTAAAAACTGAATGGATAGAATAAAAGCTGGTTAAACGATCTACAGGGGATAGTGTTTGACAGATTGAACTCATTTGGTAGAATGGGCGGTTTTTCCGCCCTCCGCCAAGAATGAGAGAATAGTGTTGGTCAAGAGATACAGCGCCTGCAGTGGGCGACGAACGTACATGACGTCTGACGGAAGCAGGCTGAGAGAGAAAGATATGACATTGCTTGAAGGAATACTATGGCTCACCCTAAACGTATATCATGAGGCAAGATCTGAACCGCAGATTGGTCAGGTGGCAGTAGCCCAGGTAACACTCAATAGAGCCCAAAACAACAATATGTCCATAAAAGAGGTTGTGCGGCAGCCCTACCAGTTCTCATGGACATTCCAGAAAGAATCCTACCTTCCAGAAGACCCTGAGGCATTTTTCAGATGTATGCACTCTGTGTATGTGGCCCTGCAGACCCAGGATCTTACCTCGGGATCGACCTATTATCATCTTGATAAGATCAATCCCTTCTGGACCTCCGAACTCAATTATGTCAACCAGTTCGGCTCACATAAATTCTACAAGAAGTAGCTGTCCAGCCCAGATTCACCGTACAATTATTTATCAAATGAAGCTGCGGCCGCCTGTGATCGTGGAAAAGCGGAGACATCTCGGCTATCGGGGAGTCCTTCCATCAGAAGAATTTCCTTAAGCTGACAGAGCATCAAAGAGCTGCTGCCGATTCGAGCGCCTGGCATATGGATGCAAGCTTTTCCTCCTCCATGTTAATGGCTACAGGATATACCAGCGTGCGTTCCATGATTGCCGCAGAGCGAGGAAGTATTTCGGGACTGTATATAACCCGCCTCTTTCCCTCTGGAGTTTTAAACGGCCATCCCGATGAATGCAGAGTTGCCCCACTCAGCAAATGCTCCCATTGTGGATAGAAATGCCAGGTATTCTCCGCAAAATTTATAGCCCCTACGCCCTGTGCTTTAAGATGGTCGCCAACCCGTTGACAATGTTCTTTATCTGAGAGAAGAAAGGCGAAAAAGGTAGCTGTATCCCCTTCGGGATCAATTTGTCGGCGCAGAGTGACCCCTGGTATGGTCGAGGCGGCTCTTTGCAGACGGGCTTTATGCTCCTTCTGTCTCTTCACCATGAAATCGAGCTTTGCCAGCTGGGCCAGGCCTATTGCCCCCTGCAGTTCCATCATCCGGTAATTAAAGCCTATGAAGTTTCTTCCTTCACCCCCGCGGGCTCCGGGGTTTTCAACATGGTCATGGCCATGATCTTGATACTCGGACATTTGCCGCCATAGTTTTGGGTCATTCGTAATGATCATGCCGCCTTCGCCAGTGGTCATGGTCTTTACGGCATCAAAGGAAAAGGTACCGCACTTTCCGAATGTGCCGAGGTGTTTACCACCGACGGTACCACCAGCTGCCTGAGCGGTGTCTTCAAGTACCGGCAAACCATGCCGGCAGGCGATGTCGATGATCGATTCGATATCGGCGGCTGAACCCAGCATATGTACAGGAATGATGCATCTGGTCCTGTCGGTGATTTTACTCACCAGGTCGGCAACATCCATATTCAACGACTCATCAACCTCGGTGAAAACGGGTATGGCACCGACATCAAGAATAGCTTCCCAGGTGGCGACAAAGGTAAAGCCCTGGGTAATAACCTCATCGCCAGGTCCGACTCCCAGGGCCATCAAGGCCACTTTCAAGGCGGCAGTACCCGAGGTTACCGCCTGGGCGTGTGCAGCTCCGCAATAGGCGGCAAACATTTTTTCAAATTCCGCAACCTTGTAGACGCCTTTGCGCTGCTCGCCAAATTCATATCGGAAAAGGACCCCTGTTTCGAGTACTTCTGCAATTTCTTTTTTTTCTTCGTCACCGAATATTTCAAAACCTGGCATATGTGCTTCTCCCTGCGTGTGTAATGGATAAAAACAATTCTTCTCTAATATACAATGTTGTAAAGTTGAAATCAGTCGTCTTTTTTCATCGCTGCAACGTATGAAGAATTACAGCGTGATATTATCGATAAGACGCACCTTTCCGCCAAAAAACGCAGCAAGCGCGATAACATCGCCGGGTTCAGCATTCTCCTTAGGACGCAGGGTCAGAGCATCTACAACAGCGATATAATCGATCACGCAGTCCTCGATATCCATGATTTTCCGCTCTACCGCGGTGATGAGAATAGAAGCTGGGACCGATGCCGTTTCCGAGATACATCCAGCGGCATGCTGCAGAGCCTCAAAAAGCCCCACGGCCTTCTGACGTTGCAACGGGGTGAGATATTTGTTGCGGGAACTCATAGCCAGGCCATCCTCTTCTCTGACGATAGGATGGGCTATGATTTCAACGCCGAAGTGAAGATCACTGTTCATCTGTTGAAGCAGCGCCAGCTGTTGATAATCTTTCTGTCCGAACACTGCAACTTTCGGCCGCACCAGGTTGAAGAGCTTTGCCACCACCGTGGCGACGCCGTCGAAATGCCCGGGCCTGCTCGTACCACACAATCCCTGGGAGAGATGTGCCACGGAGACACTTGTCTGGTAGCCGTCGGGATACATTTCTTGCGGATCAGGCGAAAAGAGCAGATCTACGCCCTGCTGCCGGGCTTTGGCGACATCTCCTTCAAAGTCACGAGGATATAGCTGCAAATCCTCCTGGGGACCGAACTGACGAGGATTGACGAAAATGGTGACCACCGTTTTGTCGCACTGGCTTTTTGCTTTTCGCATTAAGGCCAGATGACCTTCGTGAAAAAACCCCATGGTCGGTACCAGGCCTAGGGTGAAACGCTTGTCTTTCCAGTGCTGCAGCTGTTCAGTAAGGGCTGCAATCGAATCAACACGTATCACAGAGAGGCCTTGAGGCGGTTAAGTTTTTCCTGAATATAGGCACTTTCACCACTGCCGGCAGCATCTGCTCCCAGGGTGCCAATATACTGCTCATACTCATAGACTGCCTGCTCTGTTTTTCCCTGGATCTCATAAATACGCGCAGCGCCTTTATACCCGATGGCTTCATAGCCGGTGATATTCTTGAGCAGTTGATACTCCCCGAGCGCTTCCTCATATTTTTCCAGAGCTTCTTGAGTTTGTGCAATTCCAAAGCTAACCAGAGGATAGAGGGAATTATCTTCGCTTAGAGACGGGCGGATGGTTTCATACTGGCTGAGCGCCTTGGCATTCTCTCCATTCTGCAGGGCATGACGGGCAAGCTCGATCGTGGACCATCGTGCCGGATCTGTCCCTGCGTATTCTTCTGCAATCTCTGTAAGCGCCGCCACCTTTTCTTCTCCCTGAAGATCTTGGGCCATAGCCAGAGCTGAATTTGCGGCGGTAAGTCTTTTCTCGGCATAGGATCCGTACAGCGACCAGACAACGACAACGATGGCTATTATGGCCAGGGCTGTATAGATACTGCGCTGATGAGTGCGGACAAACTCCACAGCCGCAGGCGGCAGATTCAACTGCTCGAGAACCCCGCCAAGATCGGCCTTTTCACGCTCATCGACGTGAATTTTTTCAAATGCGCTATTATCTGCCATTTCTATGCCTCCGTATCTGCCGTAATGCTGAATTATCGTCTGTGTATTGGTAAATATAGATTTGAATTTTCCTTTATAATATATAGAGTGACGGCTGTCTATTCGTAATCAGTTTTTATTTTCCCATATTCGAAAATTCTCAATGGCTGGCAAACATGAGTATTCTCACGGTAACAGAGCTGACCAGAGCTATCCGCTCAACACTCGAACTTCACTATCGATTCGTGCAGATCCGCGGGGAGATTTCCAATGTGCGCACCCCCTATTCCGGGCACGTCTATTTTACCCTCAAAGACAGCGGCGCCCAGATCCGGGCGGTGCTTTTCAAGGGGCAACAGAAATATTTGCGGCAAAACCTCGAAGAAGGACTCTCCGTCGTCTGCCACGGCAGATTGTCTGTCTATGAACCACGTGGCGAGTATCAGATTCTCATAGACACCATAGATTTTTCCGGAAGGGGCGACCTGCGTCTGGAATTTGAAAAACTCAAGGCCCGGCTCGCCGAGGAAGGTCTTTTCGCTGCCGAGGCCAAAAAGCCTCTGCCGGTATTTCCCCAACATATACTGGTGATAACCTCGCCTACGGGTGCTGCCGTCCATGATTTTTGCAAAATAGCCACAAATCGCCGTTATTGGGGAAAAATATCAGTTCTTCCGGTTGTCGTTCAAGGAAAAAACGCATCCCTGGAAATAGCCAGGGCCATAGAAACGGCCGGACAGGAGACCGATGCAGATCTCATCGTCCTTATCCGGGGAGGTGGCTCCCTCGAAGATCTTTGGGCCTTCAACGAAGAACAGACGGCACGGGCCATTCATTCATCACCGCTGCCGGTGGTTACAGGGATCGGCCATGATATCGATCTCACCATAGCCGATCTCTGTGCCGATGTGGCAACACATACTCCGACTGCCGCCGCTGAGGCGGTAATTGTCGATACAGGAAGCCTTTGCCAGGTGTTTCTGGCTCACAGGAAGCAGCTTGTCGACCTGATGTATCAAAAGATTGTAGTTGCCTATGAAAAAGTGAACAGTTTACGACGGGTAATCGGCAGTCTGGATCTTTATCTCGCCAATCATCAGCTGAGACTCGATTATCAGACCACGGCCCTGACAAACATCATTGACAGCCGCATCTCCCGTCTGCAGACAAAGATAGAAGGCGCCCTCGACCGTGTCTCCAGCCAGTCTCCGCTGCATCGTATTCACCTGCAGCGCCAGAGACTCGAATATTTGGAAGATACGCTTGTACGGAGGATGACATCTCTTTTGCAAAGAAATGAACAGAGACTTGGCAGGCAGGCAGCCCTGCTCGACTCTGTCAGCCCCCTTTCCGTGCTTTCCCGGGGATATGCAATCATACGTAAAAAACAGGCGGATCCTGAGCAAAGAGAGGTTGTCAGGAGCTCCGCCCAGGTCGAAATAGGGGCGGAGCTTGATGTTACGCTGCACGAAGGAGGGTTGCGGTGTCAGGTTCTGGGAAAAAGAGAGCCGTAATTGCCGCATCTCGCAGGGAGAGCGGCAGACATTGCAGATAGCAGCGTTACGTTCTTATAACAGTTCCAAACCAGAGAAGAAATAACCGATTTCAAAGGCCGCTGTTTCCGGGGCATCGGAGCCATGGGTGGCGTTTTCACCGACATAGGTGCCAAACTGACGGCGCAGGGTTCCCTCTTCGGCTTTTTCTGGATCGGTGGCTCCCATCAGGGTACGCCATTGAGCAATGGCACCCTCGGCTTCGAGGACCATGACGATACATGGGCCGCTGCTCATAAACTCGGTCAGTTCGTCAAAGAACGGCTTGCTTTTATGGACGTAATAAAAACCCTCTGCCTCAACTTTGCTCAGATAGAGCTTTTTAAGCCCTTTTACCGTGAAACCTTCTTCATATATGCGGGCCAGAATCTTGCCGGCATTACCGGCGGCAAAGGCGTCGGGTTTGATTATAGCAAATGTTTGTTCCATAATTGTTCCTCCTGGTAGGTTCTATAGAAAATATGACCGGCACTGTCTAGC
>CAKZOA010000163.1 GCA_937132035.1 uncultured Desulfobulbaceae bacterium
AGCGCTATTTTCTTACCGACCAGTATAATAACGAGGCTAACTGGAAAGCGCATTACAACAACACCGCCCCGGAAATCTGGGATCAGACCGGAGGCCAGGTAACCCACATAGTTGCCACGCTGGGCACATCGGGAACGGTGATGGGCTTATGCGCCTGGTATAAAGAACATCAGCCTCATGTGCGCATCGTTGCCGTGGAGCCGCATCTCGGCCACAAAATACAGGGCCTCAAAAACATGAAGGAGTCCTACAGGCCCGGTATCTTTAATAAAAACACGCCTCATGCAGTAATCGGCATCGACGATGAAAACGCCTTCAGCATGGCTCGCAAACTGGCCTCCCACGAGGGTATCCTGGTGGGCATGTCCAGCGGTGCAGCCATGTCAGCAGCTCTCGACTATGCCAGGAAGCTCGAACAGGGATTGGTGGTGGTGCTTTTGCCCGACGGCGGCGAGAGATACCTGTCGACACCACTGTTTACCAGAGAGGAAAAAAGCGCAGACCGGAAATCGGAGCTGCGATTTTTCAATACCATGAGCAAGAAAAAGGAGGTCTTCAGTCCCCAGAAAGAGGGAGAAGCCACCGTCTATTCCTGTGGTCCCACCGCCTACGAGCCAGCCGACCTCCTGGACTGCCGCCGCTTCGTCGTCACCGATCTCATAACACGCTACCTGCAGGTCAAGGGGCTGCAGGTTCGGTCGTATATGAACTTCACCGACCTCGACGACAATACCATCCGGGGGGCCGAACAGGCAGGCGAACCGCTGGGACAGTTTACCAAACGATATATTACAGAATTCATGGAGGATATCGATACCCTGGGTGTTGAGCGGGCCAGCGGCTATCCCAAGGCAAGCGAGCATGTCGACGATATGATAGATATGGCCCGAGAGCTTGTACAGAAGGGCTTTGCTTATGAAAAGCATGGCTCCATCTATTTCGATATTTCCAAATTTGATAGGTACGGCAGACTCTCCGGTGTTGATCTCAGTAAGATTCAGGTGGGTAAGACCGTCGATCTCGATGATTATGAGAAGGACAATCCCCGTGATTTCACCCTGCTTAAACGCTCGACACTGGCGGAGTTGAAAAAAGGTATCTTTTTCGAGAGCGAATGGGGAAATGTCCGGCCCAGCTGGCATGTGGAATGTTCGGCCATGGCTACCCGGCATCTCGGAGCAACACTTGATATTCATACATCCAGTCGTAATCTGATGTTTCCCCATCACGAAAACGAGATTGCCATAGCCGAGGCTCTCAGCGGCAAATCGCTGGCGAGATACTGGCTGCATTCGGAGCTGCTGCTGGTGGAGGGCAAGAAGATGAGCCGGGAGACCGGCAATGTCGTCACCCTCAAGGATTTGCTGCTTCAGGGATTCACCGGCCGAGAAGTCCGCTTCATGATGCTTACAGTCCACTACCGTAAACCTATCAATTTCAGCTTGCGTCGTTTGAAGAACGTACGTACGGCCCTGCGTCGTCTGGATGAATTCACCTGCAAACTCAATTGCCTTCCGCCTGGCAAACCTCACCCGCAGATGGCGGCCTTCGTTTCTGCCATGGAAGAGCAGTTCTACGAGGCTATGGATGACGATCTCAACGTTTCCAAAGCCATGGGGGCGATCTATAAATTCATCAAGAAAACCAACCCTATAATCCAGGTCAATCATCTTGATCGCGACCAGAAGAACTATATCATCGAAAGCCTGCAAAAACTCAACGAGGTACTGCAGATCTTCCGGCTGCAGGGGTGTCCGCTGGGCCCGGAGATCGATGCGCTCATAAAACTGCGGGAAAAAGCCAGAGAGGGAAAAAACTGGCAGGCCGCCGATGCCGCCCGCGAGGAACTCGAACGCCAAGGCATCGTCGTCATCGATACCGAATCGGGACCGGTCTGGAAGAGACTGCGGGAAACCGAATAGCACGCAAGAATGCGGTTGCTTTTTGCACTTTTTTGGGTATTATGTCGTCCTGTGATCCCTCGGGGTCGCGGCCTTATTTCATCATATCTGCGCCCGTAGCTCAGCTGGATAGAGCAACGGACTTCTAATCCGTAGGTCGCACGTTCGAATCGTGCCGGGCGTACCAGAAATATCGAGCACTCATTGCTTTTTGTCGTGGGTGCTTTTTGTTTGGTTCTACGTCGGTTTTTCAAAGACAGTGCCAATCATTTACTGATCCTGCAACAATATCGTGGATTCTCAGTTAAGCCGCTTTTTTCTCATCCAGCCATTCTTGTGAATAAAGGGATTATTATTGCACGCCCATTGACGACGAATGTTCGGCCTCCAGTTCGACTTTCGCGATTCAAAAATAAAAATCACAATTTCCAGTCTGAGAGTAGATACAAGTAGCTGAAATTATATAGCAAGAAGCCAGAACCCTCTGTGGTGGAGACCTACCCCTTGCTTTCACAACGATATTGGGCAAAACTAAGGCATGTTTCTCAGAGTGAAAAAACGTTTCAAGGATGGCAAAGAGCATCGTTGTTGCCCATAAAGGTGATTTTTTCTCTTATCTTACGACCCGTTGGCATCAGCTCTTCAACATTTCTTTTGATATATTGCTCTATGATCTGACCAGCACCTATTTTGAGTGCGATCCACCAGGAACCGGTAAACGACAATTTGGATATAGCCGTGACAGGCGACCAGACTGTGTCCAGGTGGTTATTGCCCTCATCGTCACCCCTGACGGTTTTCCTCTGGCCTACCAAGTCATGGACGGTAACACCAGTGATAAAACAACCCTGCCTGCATTTCTCGAGTCAATTGAGAAGCAATATGGCAAAGCAAACAGGACATGCTTTATGGATCGTGGCATTCCCACCGAAGAAGTCCTGGAAACGATGCGGCAGGCCAAACAGCCCATTTCCTATCTGGTCGGTACTCCCCGGGAAGACTTACCAAGCTGGAGAAATCTTTTCTACAAAAGCCTTGGGAAAAGGTACGTTCAGAAATGAAAGTAAAACTTCTGGAGACAAATGGCGAATTCTACATTCTGGCGCGAAGAGAGGGGCGGGCGAACAAGGAGAGGTCCATGCGGCAGCGTCGCCTGAAAAAACTGTGGCACAGGCTGCATGGACTGCAAAATCAGAAAATCAGCCGCGACAATCTTCTTATTACACTCGGCTCTGCAAAGAAAGAAGCAGGAAGGGCATACAATCTGGTCAAAATTACTATTCCCAAACCGGAGGAACCGGTCAATTGTGATACGTTCACGTTCAGTCTGGACAAAGAGAAGCTCCGCAGAACGCGTCGTCGCGAAGGGTGCTACCTGCTCCGCACCAATTTGACGTCTGCAGATCCCGCAAGGCTCTGGCAACAATATATTCAACTCACGGAGATAGAACAGGCTTTCAAGGAATTGAAAGGAGACCTGGCAATACGACCTGTCCACCACCAGAAAGATGAACGGATTGAAGCTCACATTTTCGTCGCTTTCATGGCGTATTGTCTGATGGTGACGCTGAAACACCGATCCCGGCAACTGGCCCCCGGACTTACTTCCAGATCAATCCTGGAAAAATTTTCGACAATGAAGATGGTCGATGTGCATCTTCCAACGACTGACGGTCGTTATCTGATATTGCCGAAGTACACACAACCGGACAAGGATTTACAGCCTCTGCTCACTCAACTGGACCTGCTCCTGCCCGCACAGCCACCGCCTCGGATTGTTGCTGATGCAGCGGACCAAAAACACGCTGTGTAGCGCCGACCTTTTGGAGCCGTCTGCAGAATTACAATGACTTACGCAAGTGCGACTGGTCGAATCGCCAAAGTCGGGTTAACATGGTTGAGTAAGCAGCGTTTTCAAAGAGGCAAAGAAGGATTCAGTCAGATGTCTAATTGGCATCTTCAGAGGCTGCGTAGTTGTCGATACTTTGACGCAACTCGTCGGAAATCTCTGTGAAATACACTCCTATTTCCAGGTCGTTTGAGCTTTTTTGGAGATTCTTGATATATCCGGGCAGGCTCTGTTTCTCAACTATGCCTGG
>CAKZOA010000164.1 GCA_937132035.1 uncultured Desulfobulbaceae bacterium
AATTCTGGGCGTATTTCAGTGAAAACAAGGGTGCCGTTGCCGGCCTGTTTTTCTTTGTCGGCATCATCATCATCGCCATCTTTGCCGATTTCATTGCCCCCCATCACCCCAACGAACAATTCCGGGAGGCGCTGCTGCAGCCACCATTCTGGCAGAGCGGTGGCGATCTGCGTTTTCTCCTCGGTACTGATGCCGTCGGCCGTGACATGCTCTCACGACTTATTCACGGCGCCCGTTTCTCGCTTTTTATTGGTTGCATCGTTGTTTCGATTTCACTGATGGTTGGCGTCATCCTGGGACTCATGGCCGGCTATTTCCGCGGCAAAATAGACACCTTCATCATGCGCATCATGGATGTTGTTTTGGCCTTTCCCAGCCTGCTGCTGGCTTTGGTGCTGGTGGCCATCCTCGGCCCCAGTCTTATCAATGCCATGATCGCCATCGCCGTCGTTCAGCAGCCCCATTACGTGCGCCTGACCAGGGCTGCGGTGATGTCGGAGATGACCAAGGATTATGTCACCGCCTCCCGCATTATCGGCGTTAAAACCCTGCGGTTGATGTTTGTCACGATACTGCCCAATTGCATGGCGCCGCTGATCGTCCAGGCGGCGCTTAGTTTTTCCACCGCCATCCTTGATGCCGCGGCCCTGGGATTCCTCGGCATGGGTGCTCAGCCGCCGGCGCCGGAGTGGGGTACCATGCTGGCCGAGGCCAGGGAGTTTATCCTGCGGGCCTGGTGGGTGGTTACTTTTCCAGGCGTTGCCATTCTCACCACGGTTCTTGCCATAAACGTCATGGGCGATGGTTTGCGAGACGCCCTTGATCCGAAACTCAAACGTTCCTGACAGAAGTTATGCCACTGCTTGAAATAGAGAATCTTTCGGTCGCCTTCCAGACAGCCGGCGGCATGTTTACCGCCGTTGACAGGGTTTCACTCCATATCGATCCGGGCGAAATAGTCTCCATCGTCGGTGAGTCCGGTTCCGGCAAGTCTGTCGCCATGCTGGCCCTTATGGGCCTGCTTCCCTGGACGGCCAAGGTCACCGCCGACGTCCTCAAGTTCGACGGCAAGGATCTGAACACCATTTCTCCTAAAAAACTGCGGACCATCATCGGCAGGGAAATGGCGATGATTTTTCAGGAGCCGCTCTCCAGCCTCAACCCCTGTTTCACCGTGGGCTTTCAGTTGACCGAGGCCCTCAAGATCCATTTCGGCATGAGTCGTAAAGAGTGCAGAGCCCGGGCTATAGAGCTGCTCGATCAGGTCGGCATCCCCGAGCCCCAGAAGCGGCTCAAGGCCTTTCCTCATCAGCTTTCCGGCGGCATGAATCAGCGGGTGATGATCGCCATCGCCATCTCCTGCAATCCGCGCCTGTTAATCGCCGATGAGCCGACCACCGCTCTCGATGTCACCATCCAGGCCCAGATCCTTGATCTTCTGCTCAAGCTCCACCAGGACAAACAGATGTCTCTGGTGCTTATCACTCATGACATGGGCGTTGTCGCCGAGACCGCCGAGCGGGTGGTTGTCCAGTATGCCGGCCAGCAGGTGGAAAAACAACTGGTCAAGGGACTGTTCTCCAATCCCCACCATCCCTACACCGCCGCCCTGCTCGACTCTCTGCCCGAGCGGGCGAAAACTAAAAAGCTGCCCTCCATTGCCGGCGTTGTTCCGGGACAGTTCGATAAACCCGGTGGCTGCCTCTTCGCTCCGCGTTGCAAATATTCGACCAGGCATTGCATCGCCAAGACACCGGAGCCGGCGGCCGATGAGCTGGGGCGGGCGCTCTGCCATTACCCCCTGCGCGACGGGGTGCCCATGAACCATCCGGGAGAGGAGGAGGTGATCTAATGCAAAGAGAGAAAACCGTTCTGGAAGCCTCGGATTTGAGGCGCCACTACGAGGTAAAACGGGGAGCATTTCGCCAGCCGGCGATCCTCAAGGCCCTCGACGGCGCCACCTTTACTTTGCAAAGGGGAAGGACCCTCGCCGTCGTCGGCGAATCCGGCTGCGGCAAATCGACTTTGGCCCGGCTTGTGACCCTGATCGAAAGGCCGACCTCGGGCCAGCTGAAGATCCAGGGCATAGATATCATTACCGCTGATGACCAGACCAAACGTGCTCTGCACAAGACCGTACAGATCATTTTTCAGGATCCCTACGGTTCACTCAATCCCCGCCAGAAAATAGGCCTCTGCCTCGAAGAGCCGCTGCTGGTCAACACCGACATGGGCAAGAAGGAGCGGGCGGAAAAGGCCAGAAATATGCTCGATCTGGTCGGCCTCAGGCCGGAGTATTACGACCGCTACCCGCACATGTTCTCCGGCGGCCAGCGCCAGCGCGTAGCCGTGGCCCGAGCCTTGATGCTCAACCCCGAAATTCTGGTGCTTGATGAGCCGGTTTCAGCCCTCGATGTCTCCATCCAGGCGCAGATCCTCAATCTGCTTGCCGATC
>CAKZOA010000165.1 GCA_937132035.1 uncultured Desulfobulbaceae bacterium
CGGTAGGCGTCATGACAATACCGCAGCAGCCACTCTTCCGGCGGGCGGCGAGGCCCTTATGCCGCTTACCAGATACAGTTTCGAAGCCGTTCACGACAGCGACGGTCGGCAGCTTGGCCGGGGCAGTTTCGAAACCTTTCCCGCAAGTGATGACGAGACGCCTGAGCGCTTTACCATCGGCGTCACCAGTTGTCATCAGCCATTTCTCCCTAACGGGGAGATCAGGCCTGATTCCTCGCGAATGCTGACAGCGGTGAAACGGTGCATGAGAAGCCGCAATACCAAGTTTCTGCTCATGACCGGCGATCAGATGTACGCCGATTTTCCAGAACCCCTGTCCCTCTTCAACGAAAAATATTTTCAGAGGCTGGAGCCCTACGACAAAGCGAGGCTGCGTGACTGTTCGGTCGAGACCATACGACGTATCTATCAGGACCGCTATCGGATTTTCTGGAATCATCGTGAGTGGCAGCAGCTGCAGAGTGAATATCCCTGCCTGCCCATTCTCGACGATCATGATATTCTCGACAACTGGGGGTCTCGGCCGATTTATCAGACCGAGGAGTGGCAGAATGTTGGCCAAGGCGCCAGGTGGGCCTATTTCGACTACCAGGGAAAAAGGGTACACTCCGCCGAAGACGGAGGCGACACCCTGCGGGATTCCTTTCATTATCATTTCTGCTACGGCAACACCGCAACCTTCGTCATGGACCTGCGCTCAAATCGCACAGCAGGAGAAGGCGGTCAGCTCTACAGTCCGCAACAGCAGCAGGATCTTGAGGATTTTCTTAAAAAAACGGCGAACAAGAAGGTTATTTTTCTGGTGCTCAGCGTACCGGTGATCCATCTTCCCCGGTTTATCGCCAAATTTGTCGCCAAACTGCCCCATACCGGCGAGGACTTTTCCGATCGCTGGTCTTCCGGAGCCCATATCCACGATCGCGACAGGATGCTGAAAATCCTGCGCGCCCATAGTCTCAGCCATCCCTCGCAGAAAATCGTCCTGCTTTCCGGGGATATACACATAGGGTGCGCCCATGTCATCACCTGGCGGGCAGGCGGCCCTGACATCTACCAGCTGATTTCGAGTCCGCTGACCCATAAGACGCCCTCTCTTGTGCAGCTGGGCTCCAAGCTTCTTATCAAGGCCAATCGAAATGTCATGACCAGAAGAAAAAAGCTCGAGGCTGATGTCAGGCTGATACAGGGCGTCGAGGGCTTCCGGCAGAACCCCTACGGCGGCAGAAATATCGGTATGGTCGAAGTGCATACCCCTTCTGCCGGTGCAACGCCGACCATAACTTTTCTTTTCTATGGCCAGAAGGGAAATGAGGATGACGAACCGGTATGCGTTTACCAGTCGCCGCCTCTGTAAAAGAGAGGAGCAAAAAACCGCTTGGCTTGCCGGGATGGTCATCGTCACCGGTACGCTGATCAGCGAATTGTATACCGGCTCGGTGGCAACTGGCCGGCAGCGGCCCGAGCCAGTCCATCAATACAGCCGGATCGCATCCTCATAGGCGAGAGGATCATCATACCCGAGGAGCTTCTCCGCACGCGCCAACCGATGCCCGCTGATTATGGTATCCGTGCTTCTCGACAAAGAGAGAAGAAGCCTCCTGCTTCGGCAGTGTCTCAACCAAGCCGGATAGAACCTGATGACCTCTTCGTTTCTCTCGATGATGCCGAAACGATCCTTGAAAGACTCGAATAGCATGGGGCTGGAGGAATCAAGAAAAGCAAAATACGCTATGGAGGATACATTTATGGGAACCAGTAATGACCATCTGCAGCCGCCACAGCATCAAAATAAGCAGCCGGGAGAACGTTCGAAGATGTCACCGAAACCGGTAACGGAGGACAGCGACTATCGTTCCAGCGGCAAATTGGAGAACAAAGTAGCCATTGTTACCGGAGGGGACAGTGGAATAGGCCGCGCGGTCAGTATCCTTTTTGCAAAGGAGGGTGCCGATGTGGTTATCGTCTACCTCGACGAGCATGATGATGCAGAAGAAACCAGGAAACGGGTTGTGAGGACCGGCCAGCGGTGTCTCCTTGTGGCTGGAGATGTCGGCGATTCTTCATTTTGCCGGACAGTTGTCGATAAAACCGTGGCTGCCTTCGATACCATAGATATTCTCGTCAACAACAGCGGCGAGCAGCATGCCTACCACTCCGTGGCCGATATAGAAGAGGAACAGTTGAAAAAGACCTTCGCCACAAATCTTTTCTCCATGTTCTATCTCATCCAATACGCTTTGCCGCACCTCAAAGACGGCGGCACTATAATCAATACCACATCGGTCACTGCCTATCAGGGGCACCCGACACTTATTCCTTATGCGTGCACTAAAGGCGCAATTACCTCTCTGACCCGATCGCTGGCCATCAGCCTGGCGGAGGATAACATTCGTGTTAATGGCGTGGCCCCCGGACCGGTATGGACACCGCTGATTCCGGCAAGCTTTGATGAGGAAAAGGTTTCCCGCTTCGGTGAGAACACTTTGATGTCGAGGCCTGGAGAACCGGTGGAGATTGCCCCATCCTTTCTCTTTCTGGCCAGCAGCGACTCATCCTTTATGACGGGACAGGTGCTGCATCCTAACGGCGGGCGCATAGTCAATGGTTAAAAGAAGGTAGAAAACACCAGAGGGACGAAGGGGGACGCTACCACGCAGACAGGACAGGTAAGGGGGATATGAGTATTGCCACTCCAAAGTATACCCTTTTTTGATTACCCCTTAGTCTCAGCAACTCGGTCTGAGACAGGGATACTCTTTTCCCGGTGCGCCCTTGAAAAGAGCACCCCTGTCTCCCCATAATCGGCAGCGCTGAGTTTCAAGGGTAATCAGGTACCCTTTTTAAGGAGACGTTTATCGCCTCTTGCGGGGTGGCAGACCGGGATCCTCTGCTGCAGCAAAACCCGTGGGAGTCGTGGAAGATTACTTCGGTGATAACGACGACGGTGTGTCAAAAGACCTGTCAGGTACTGGTGGAGACTTATTGACGACGAAGGAGAAGGAGCGGGATTATGCCGACCAAACAGATCAAAAACGAAGAACAATACGAGAAATTGCGCCAAAAGGGCATGAGCAAGGAAAAAGCAGCCCGGATTGCCAACAGCTCGCAAAAAGAGACCAATACGGGCAAGAGCGGTCAAAAATATGAGGAATGGACGAAAAACGAGCTCTATACAAAGGCCAGGGAGGTGGGTATTGAAGGTCGTTCGAAAATGAACAAGCAGGACCTTATCCAGGCCCTTCGTAACCATTGATGCAGCAGGGGGATGACACGAAAGTGTCGCCCCCCTGCATCTCCCTGCACCTGACTCTCTTTTCCTAAAAAATGATGACGCCGACTATGCCGAGAACGGCTATGCCGGTATCGATGACGCCCAGAATGATAGCCAATATGCTCATGAGTCCGCCGCCGATTTTCGGCGAAGCGGCCATGAGCACACCGACTATTCCTGCGCCGACCGCCACCAGGGCGACAAACAGTGCCCATATCGGACTGCCGGTGAAAGTGAGGATGAAACTGACTATAGCTGCTATAAGAGCAATGGTTGCTGCACTACCTGCTTTCTGGTCTGCCATGAATATCCTGTGGTTGAGATTCTCTCTTGCACCCATCCCCAGTTTCAAGGGGTACGGGCGGCCTGTACCGCGGCGATTGTTCTTATCCCCCACTACCAGCAAGGGAGAAAAGATGCCGATGGGTATGCATCTTATATGCCATTCTTGCCTGCTTTGCACCATCGCAGGTATAGTCCGTGTCTTTTATCTCTCTGCGCCCTCCGTTCTCCGTAAGGGGGCTGAGGTGGTTGCGGAGGCGCAATCTTGGGGCGATGTGGAGGGTACCGCCGCAAGTCTGTAGTGTCGGTCCGATCCGCCGGTAATGCCTCCCGTAAGTTCGGATCCATTACGCCTGGCAGTACAGGTTCTGATGCCAATCGTCCAGGTGCGTTGTCGGGCACACTTCAGGGGACAGAAGAGGAAAAAAATGGATGTGGGTATGTTTCTTGCTGAACAATAATGCCGGTTGTCTGCTTGTCTCATATTCGCAGCGGAACAGTGCCGGGGAAACATTTTACGACTATCACAAAGATACCCAAAATCATCCTGTTGTGAAAGTGGTAGTCAGAAAGAACAGCGGATAACAAATTGGGTTTTTCATGGAATGCCGGAGTTAGCTCAAAGATCGTGGAGACGGAAAAAGATAGCCCTGGCGGAAGCATAAGCCCGATGATGGAGGAAGCATGCGGATACTGGCAGGTGCAATAGGGGGTATTATCGTTATACTGGTTCTCTGGGATGTGGTCAAGACCACCCTTTTGCTTCAGGGGGCCGGACCGTTGAACAGGCGGCTGAGCAACAGTATCTGGCGAGGGTGTCTGGCTGTGCATCATCGTCTTCCTGGTCACTTTTTCCTGAGCGTAGCAGGGGTGTGTATTCTGCTGGCTTCGGTTTCGTTGTGGATCCTGCTCTACTGGATAGGGTGGAGCCTGATTTTTTCGATGTCCGAAATGGCGGTAATCTCGGCCCAGAATGAGGTTCCCGCCTCCTTCTGGCAACGGATCTATTATGTCGGGTTCACGTTCATAACTCTGGGAATTGGCGATTTTAAGGCCGGTAGCGCCCTATGGGAAATCATAACGGTAATCCTGTCGATAAGCGGTTTTTTCATCGTCACTCTTGTCATTACCTATCTTCTGCCCGTTGTCTCCTCGGCTGTCGAACAGCGGCAGCTTGCCGTCCACATCCAATCCATGCGCTTTGCCCAGGGAACGTTTTTTTCCTCATTTCAGGAAACGGGTGTGGATGGGCTGGTCTCCAATCTGCAACCCCTGTCTGAAAAAATTTGCCGGCTGGCACAACAGCATCTCGCCTATCCGGTTCTCCACTTCATGCAATCCGGCGATCCGCAAAGCGCCCTGCCTTTGGCACTGGCAAGTCTCGATGAAAACCTGACGCTTATCCTTAGTGGCGGCAGGTCGCTGCCGGCCGATGTCGAGAATCTTTTGCCGCTTCGTCACAGCCTGAGCTTCTTCCTCTGGACGCTGAGTCACCTGAAAATGCCACTCGATAAAGAGTCCACGCCGGAGTCCCTCCCCTTGAAGACCCTATCGATTATCGGTATTTCTCCAGCCGATGAGTCTGATTTTAAACGAAAGCTTGACCTGTTGCGCGAGCGACGCCGTCTCCTCCGCGGCTTTGTCTATTATACCGGCTGGCAGTGGCAGGATGTTTTCAGACAACAGCACTATGAAGAAGACCTCTTTGCCGAAGGTGGTCCCGAATTCCATTCCTCCGTGGATTCCTCAGAGACTCGGCGTCAGCCGCAATGATCGCCGGAAAGGGAGGCAATAGATAGAGTGAAGGGCTTCAAGAGAGAGGAGTTTACTCAAATTCGTCGCTTATATGCATGTATTCATCGGAGAAAGATCGATAGGATAGTATTCTGGCGCAAAAGCGTTTAAGTTGAACCTAAAGAGAAATTGGCATGCAAGAAGAAACAGAGAGGCAAAAAAAGGGTGCCGACGGGCACCCTTTTTGTCGCAGATATGAATGGAGCGATTAATTCTTTGATTTCATAGTGGTGTTTCTGAAGGTATCGAAAAAGTCTTAGTAGTCTTTTTTCGTTTTCTTGCTGTTGTCGACATTGAGATTTGTGTCTGTATTGTCCTGCATACCCTGGTCTTCCATGGAAGTGCTGTCTTTTTTCTGCCTGTTCTCTTGATCCCAGGCAGGAGAGACACCGTAGTGGTTCTGCAGGTCGCGCTGGAACTGATCGTCGGTAATATTGGCCTGCCTGGGAGCTGTTTCCAGCTTGCTCCGGTCAACCGTGAGAATTGCTCGATCTTCTTCGAAGCGGAGGGCTTCGAAGGCTACGGCAATGTCTTCATCGCCCATACCGAGGATCCCGCCTTGGGAAAGGATGACGAACTTGATCTTTCCGTTTTGCTCGTCGACGGCGACCTCTTCTATCTCGCCGACTTCTTCACCGTTCTGAGCGTAAACGTCGAGCCCTTCAAGTTCCTCGGCGGAACGGCCCATCATTCCCATATGCTGGGAAGAGTCTGAATCGGCTGCGGCGCCATAGTGATCCTTTTTCGAATCGGATTTCATGTCGGTTTTGCCGGTGGCGAAGACGGGCACCGCCAGTGCAAGCATAGCTGCAATAGCGACACATGAGAGTAGTGTTTTTTTCATGATAATCCTCCTGTGGATATAGGTGTTTCCTTTGAGAATTTCCATTCATTCTGCTGTGTCACTGAAAAAGCTGTAGCTTCCTGGAAAATGATGCGATCCAGGAAAATACGGCGTATACGTAATGATGCAAATAATGGACCACAGAAGGGTTTAAGTAGGGCACAGCAAGTAACAATCGAGTTGTATTTGGAGTATACACAGGCCAGCGGAATGTTCAGCCGATGGGGCGATATTGCGTCTTGCCGGACAGGATTTGCTCCTGCGGCGCTGGAATCGGCGGCTTGTTGTTATACACTGTGCAGCAGAGCTGGCAGGTGGTGGTCGTCTATCGGGAGAATCTGCAGTCAGACCGGCAACAGTCCCGCTACCGAGACTTTGAAGGAGGTTTCTCGCTGTTATTGGAAAACTGGAACGCGATGGGCAAACATTATTCCGAATCGATTGTGGATGCCAGGGTGAGGCGGTCGATTCTGGTCATTTTCAGGAGATCGCTGTCGGTCGCCAGGGTTTGGGGAAGAATGATGGTTATGCCGTAGCCTGAGTCAAGCAGATTAAGACCGGAGTGGGAGAAGGAGTCCGCCTTTTCCGCTGTCGAGGGTGACTGTATCTGGATATGATTTCTGTCAATGGAGGTGTAGATATCCTCGATGTGACTGAGACCGATGGTAAACAGCGCCGTATGGTTGGCAATGGTGCCGCGGTGGACCTCTTTTTCGATAACTGCTGGAATTTTCTGGAGCAGAGATGCCGTGCGTACCTTTTGAAGGTAGCGGAGTTCATCGGCAATGCGACGAAACGTGGAGTGTTTTCTGTCGATTGTATTCAGGCGTTTCAGGTGGCCGCGCACGGCATCATAGATATCCCGGTCTTCCACCTGTGAAGCCGGCAGACATAGATACTCCATGAGCAGCATCTCGGCGTTGACGAATGTTGTGGTGGAACCAAGCTTTTGCCGCAGAACTTTATTGTCCAGCCTGGCTGCAGGTTGGGTGTTGCCGAGGGCGGCACCGTTATCGTTGGCCGCATAGCCCTCCTGCAAAACGTTGAAGTAGCCTTCAGGCAGAAGAAGGTTGAGATTGGCGTTTTGGCGCAACCACTCGCCTATACGAAATATTTCCATCTGGGTGCGTACGGTGCCACCGGCGGTGGTGGGGGTTTCCGGGCTTCGATGGCGGATAGCAATAATATAGAGCTGTCGCGGACTGTCGGCGTTTATCCTGTAGATAACTTTGCCGTATTCGTCGGGCATCTCCAAAAGTTTTGAGGGTGTGGAGGCCAGGGCGTTAGAGAACGCTGCCAGAGACATGCCCGCTACTGCCAATAGTGGGAGGGCGGAGCCGGCAAGGCCCCGGAACAGAGATACGGTGGTGCTGACGATGTGATGGAAGAGCTGCTGGAAGCGGTATCGTTGCTGCATCTGTTCATCCCCTTCACCGCTCCTGTTTGCAGGACAGCAGAGAATTTCAGAGCACGCATCGACATCCGTATCTGGCAATCCCGCTGTCGTGGGGAGTGACCCCTGTAGACCGGTGATTTTGCGCATTCATCTTTCGATGAATTTGCCTTTTTCAGATAGTTTCTAGATACATAATTAAGAATTATTCTCAATTATGAGCCCGAATATTACCACATCAACAGACACCTGTCAAAGCGAAAGTGAGGCGGGGAACCTGGGGGAATGCTGCTCGGGAATCGGGATGGCACGCTTATTGTATAATACTCTCACGGTTGCATCCTCGGGGAGCGTCTTTGGAGGAAGGGCACCAAAAATCTCAAAAAAGGAGAAACTATTATGTTGAAGAATACCAAGATGAAGTCGATGACGATACTACTGCTGTTACTGTTTGTGCCATTATTCGCGGGCTGCTACACGCCGGCGGGGCGTTCGGCTGGGGAGGTTGTTGATGACACTACCATCGGCACCAAGGTAAAGGCCAAGCTCTTCGATGAAGATGAGCTCAGCGGTTTTGCCATTGATGTCAAAGTCTTCGAAGGAGAGGTGACGCTCACTGGTGCGGTCGCTTCAGTGGAGCATAAGGAGCTTGCGGCACAGATAGCAGGTTCGGTCAAGGGTGTTGTCGGTGTCAACAACTTGCTGCAAATGAAAAAATGACGGAGAAATGAAGAGTTGATGAA
>CAKZOA010000166.1 GCA_937132035.1 uncultured Desulfobulbaceae bacterium
CTGTCTTCAATGCCGCCCGTCACGGCAGACCGCAGAGGATAGAGATACATCTGCTCATCGACAGGAATAGTCTCAGATTAGAGATAAACCACGATGGCTGCGGATTCGACGAAGAGAAAATACAGCTGGGCATTGGCCTGCATACCATGAAGTACCGGGCCAAGGCCATTAACGCCAGCTTGGCCGTGACTTCGGAGGTTGGTCGCGGCAGCCGCATACTGCTGGAAGGAGAAATCTGAATATGACCAAAATCCTCATAGTTGACGATCATCCGATCCTGCGCATGGGCATGAAGGAGCTACTTGACCAGGAGAAGGACTTCGAGGTCTGTGCGGTTGCCGAGAATATCGCTTCGGCACGCCGGGCCATGAAGGAGAGCGAGCCCCATCTGGCCATAGTAGATATCTCTCTTGCCAATGAGAACGGCCTTGATCTGGTCAAGGAGATAAGCGGCGGCGCGAGGAAGGTTGCCGTACTGGTGCTGTCAATGCATGACGAGTCGGTATGGGCCGAACGGGCCATTCGTGCCGGGGCCCGCGGTTATATAATGAAAAAGGAGGCGGCCGAATCAATTGTCGGGGCCGTCAGAAATATCCTCGAAGGCCGTATCCATGTCAGTGAAAAAATCATGATGCGGCTGCTTGATAAATTCCACGACGGCACCGACACCAGTTCAGCCTCCACCGAAGAGGCGCTGACCGACAGGGAGCTTGAGGTGTTCCGTCTGATCGGTATGGGCCTGTCTACACGGGAGATCGCCGCCAGGATGAAGCTTGGGGTTAAAACCATAGGTACCTACCGAGACCGGATCAAGCAGAAACTGGGTATA
The DNA here is from genome assembly GCA_937132035.1 of uncultured Desulfobulbaceae bacterium. Lineage (GTDB taxonomy): Bacteria > Desulfobacterota > Desulfobulbia > Desulfobulbales > Desulfocapsaceae > Desulfopila_A. Next base: position 830 of record CAKZOA010000166.1, read on the forward strand.
AAAAGCGGTGCCGAACTTACCCGAAGAGCCGTCCTCTGGACGGAAAAGGACTCGTCCGGCACAGCCGGCGTGTAGGTAAAAACCCTACAGCCCGTCCGTCTTTTCCCTACATGAGAATGGGCATTCGCCCGATTTTCACCCTGCACCTTTTTGTCTATAGTGCCGAACATGCCTGCGTGTCATGGCAATACCGCCGGGAAAGCCTCTGCATACTGGCTTTCGTGCCGACAACCGGGGACACGGCGGTATCCGGAGCGGCACAGTGCTGCCGCTGCTGAGCAGGACCCTTTTCTTTTTATCAACGACGGTGCCCATGAAGAAGATGTTTACTACCCGCTATCTCAGTGCCGACCGAACAGGCAATTATGCTCTTCAAAACTACCAGGGCAAACTGCAGCCCGGCACGCCTTTTGTCGTAGAGGGCGAGGCCCAGGTTCTCCTGGCCGGCGGCTTTCCCACACTCTCTCCGGAGAGCCCTGTGCCGCTTTCTCCGACCCTGCAACTCTGCACCGACATGAGCGATCTCTCCGAGCAGGAATTACTGTCCGTGGCCAAGGCGGAACTGCTCAGGCTGCAGGGTGCTGCTTCCAAGAGCTACCGACTGGAGGCGGATCCGCGGGTGTGCGTGATCAGCAGGAGCGCCGAGGACCTCGATCGCTTTGTCGATACATACGGCGGCGTGTTGGAGATCTATCCCTTGCTGATCGACGGCCGACATCCTGACTATCCAGAGATTCTCCAGCTTTCTGTTGCAAAGTCGTCACAGGGGTGCCGCGTCCATTACCGCCGGCGTTCGCCGTTCAATGCCGAGCTATGCACCTATTGCGGCGCCTGCAGCGACGTCTGCGATGAGCACTGTATATCTCCCCGGCTGCACATAGACTATTCCCGTTGCACCTTCTGCAAAAAGTGCGAGGATGCCTGTGAAACCGATGCCCTGGATATATACGGGGCAGAGGAGGTCGTTCTCAACCTGCCCGCGCTCATTCTTCTGCAGGGGGCTGCGCCCGAACTGCCCGAAGATCTTGACTGCGTCTATTCTTATAATCAGCTGGAAACGTATTTCTCGACGCTTTTTTCAGCTGATATCACCGAGGTTGTCTGCCATAACAACAGCATCTGCCAATACAGCGGCCGGCTGGAAATAGGCTGTGCCCGCTGTATTGACAGTTGTCCTCACGGCGCCCTCACCGCCGGCGCGCAGGGGATCGAAGTCGACCCTCTCCTCTGTGAAGAGTGCGGCAACTGCGTTGGAATCTGTCCCACGGGGGCCATGGACTATTCGCTCTTCCGGGATGATGTCCTTGTCAACTATCTGCAGACACTGGAAATAGACCATGGCAGCTCCCTGATTATCGGTGGTGAAGAGCAGTTGCAGGAGTTGTGGTGGCGACGAGACAAGGATAAAAAGGCGAATACCTTTTTCCTCGAATATCCTTCGCTTGATTTTCTCTCCTGGTTCCATTTTCTCCTGCTGTTCGCCCGCGGCTTCAGTACCATCACCGTGGTTACCGGCAGTACTGCGCATCCGCCTCCCCAGCTTTTGCGGCAGGCAGACAAGGCCAACGCTATAACCACATCGCTGTTCGGCAGGAAAATCGTCGAGTTTGCAGCGATCGATGATGTCACCCTCGAAGCAGGTGGCAATGAACGCCACCCGCTGGAAGCAGCCGTTGATCTGAAAACCCCGGCGAGCCGCAAAGCGATGCTGTCGCAGATCACAGCTTCGCTGATCACCGCTGCCGGCACGCCGCTGGCGATTGAAGAGACGGCCGGCGACTTTTTTGCTCTCAACTGCAAAACCTCCGCCTGCAGCCAGTGCCTGGCCTGCCTCAACGAGTGCCGAACCACCGCCTTGAAGGCGCAGGAGGAAAAGCTGACCCTCACCCATGAAGCCGGCCTTTGCGTAGGCTGCGGCATCTGTGTCAGGGTCTGTCCGGAAAATGCCCTTTCTCTGGAGCAGGCCGCAGTTGTCGATGCTGGATATTTCGCGCGAAGGGAGCTTGCCCGTGCCGAGGCGGCACACTGCAAAGGCTGCGGCAAGGTTTTCGGTACGCGTCAAAGTCTGGACCGGGTGCTGCAGATACTTTCAGCGCGCGAGTCCATAAACCGTGACCATTTCGAGTACTGCAGCGACTGCAGGGTGGTTCAAATTTTTGAGGCAGAGGAGTCATGAGCATGCTGGAAAAAGAAGTCACCAAGGTACGGCTGCGGATCGTCGATCTGATTAAATCGTTTTATGTCAGTCAACCCGATGCCGAGAAACTGAGCCGCTGGCGCGGAACTTTCAACGCCCTGGCCAAGGAAAATGTAGGCGATGCATTCGACAGCCAGGTGGCGGCGATACGGAGCTGTCTGCAGCGCAAGAGCCTTGAGGAGCTGCAGGAGGAATACTACAAACTCTTCACCGATCCTTTCACCGACAAAGGGCTGCAGACCTCTGCCTCTTTTTATCTCAGCGGCAGGAGTCACGGCAAAACACTGGTGGATATTCGCTCGCTGCTTATGGAGGCAGGAATCGAGCGCAATGAGGATACCATCGACACCGAGGATTCCCTGGTAGTCATGCTAGACATTTACGCCAGACTCATCGAAGAGGAAACGCTTGCAGATACCGGCGGCGATGTACAGAGCTACCAGGAGCAATTGCTGCGCCGGTTTATGCTGCCATTTGCCGACAGTCTTCTGAAAAGCGCGCAGGAAAATACATTTGCAGATTTTTATACCCTCTGCTGCCAGTTTTTCTGCTGCTATCTGCAGATGGAAAAGGAGCTTATGGGAGTGGCGGCATGACGGGTGATAAAGAGTTTCCTGATTCCCCCTGAAGCTCAGCCTAGCCAATTATGGGGAAAACAATATCCCTGCTTCAGACCGAGTTGCTGAG
>CAKZOA010000167.1 GCA_937132035.1 uncultured Desulfobulbaceae bacterium
AAATAAAAAAGCCGTATTTGCATATAGACTTGGAACAGTCGGCCGGATTCGCCGCAACACATATAGAGCAATGGCTCTGTCGCCATCAGCCGGAAATTCTCAATATCGCCGGTCCCCGGGCCAGTTCAGACGCGGCGATATATGACCAGGTCTTCGCATTGATAAAAGAAATCCTGCACCGTCGGGGTGGCGATCAGGGTATGAGCGATCACGCAAAAGAGGATTGAAGCCAACCACCATGATTATACCCGCCCAACAGTTTCTTCTGTTTTTTCAGAATAAAACCACGCGCAGAAACTTCATTACTCTGGCGAAGTTTTTTATCCTGCTGGTCTTCCTCGTCGCCCTCTACAGTGTTCTCTTTCATGTAATTATGGTCTACGAAGGGCGAAATCACAGCTGGATAACCGGGGTGTACTGGTCACTGACGGTGATGTCGACGCTTGGTTTCGGAGATATAACATTTCAAACCGATCTGGGCCTGCTGTTCACCATGTTCGTGCTGGTTTCGGGCGTTATTTTCATGCTGGTGATTCTGCCCTTTACCTTTATCCAGTTTTTCTACGCCCCCTGGCTGGAGGTGCAGGCCAAGGCGAGAACCCCCAGCAAACTGCCCAAAGATACGGAGGGCCATGTCATCATCGCCGGCCTGGAAACGGTGACGCGCAAGCTCATTGAGCAATTGAGAAAGAAAAACTATCCCTATGTAGTGCTGGCGGCGGATCTGCAAACAGCCTCTGAACTCCATGATGCCGGATACAAGGTGGTGGTCGGCTCTCCCGATGATCCGCAAACCTACGTCAACGTTCGGGTACAGAAGGCGGCAATGGTTATCGCCACCATTGATGACCTTCTCAACACCAATATCGCTTTTACCGTCCGGGAAGTTTGTGAGAATGTGCCCATCGTCACCAACGCCGACAAGGAATATTCTGTTGATATTCTTCAATATCCTGGGAATATGCATGTTTTCCAGTTTATGAAGATGCTGGGCGAATCGCTGGGGCAGAGAACGCTGGGACTCAGCCGAACGGTGAATGTCATTGCCAGTTATGACCAACTGCGCATCGGAGTGGCCTCGGCAATTGGCTCCCCCCTGGTGGGCAAACGTCTTTTCGAGTCAGGCCTGCGTGAGGAAACAGGGGTGACCGTGGTCGGTATCTGGGAGAAGGGACGCCTCAAGCTGCCTCTTCCCGACACCAGCATACTGCAGTCCTCCGTGCTGGTGCTGGCAGGCTCTGTTACCCAGTTCGAAAGATACGACGAAGTCTACGCAGGCCCCAAGCAGATTTTCGACGCCGACGCACCGGTACTCATTCTGGGCGGTGGGCGCGTTGGCCACGCCGCGGCCGAGAACCTGGCCCGGGAAGGCGTCAATTATAAAATCGTCGAAAAGCGGCCGGGCCTTATTTTCGAAGATGAACATTACATAAAAGGCGATGCGGCCGATCTCGATGTTTTAAAGCGGGCAGGTATAGACAAGGCTCGCTCCGTTATCATCACCACCCATAACGATGATATGAACATCTATCTGACATTCTACTGCCGTCAGCTGCGCCATGATGTTCAGATAATAAGCAGGGCGACGGTTGAACAAAACGTATCGAAGCTGCATCGGGTCGGAGCCGATCTGGTCATGTCCTACGCCTCCATGGGGGCAGGCGCTATACTCAATGTTCTGCTGCCCGGAGAAATATCCGTGTTCACCGATGGTCTGGTGGTCTTCAATACTCCGGTTCCCCCGCAACTGGTGGGGAAGTCAGTGATGGAAAGCAAGATCCGCGAGAGGGTCGGCTGCAGTATCGTTGCTCTGCGTACGGGAAAGGCACTGCTCATTGGCCCGGAACCGAAAAGCATCCTTCCTGAGAATTCCGAACTGATCCTGGTGGGAACGGCGGAAACGGAAAAGGCCTTTCTCGATTTTGCCTCAAGATAAGAGGGTGGATGTTGTGATTGGCACAGGCACGTAGTGCCAATCAGAGGTTTTTTTGACAAGCAGACCCTTTCAAGGTGGAAATTATTGCGGCTAAAGGAAGAACAATGAAGGTCAAGCTGATGTCTTTCGGATTCAAGTACGGTATGCCTGAAGAGTTGAATTTTCTCTGGGATGTTCGTTGCCTGCCCAATCCGCACTGGGTCAAGGAACTGCGCCCCAAGACCGGGCTGGAGAGGGAAATTTCACACTATGTGCTGGCAAGCGAGGAAGGATGCAGTTTTTTGCAACTGCTGCAGCCTCTGGTGCTTTTTCTGGTGGAGCAGAGTATCGCCGCCGGTAAGAAGGATCTGGTCATGGCCGTGGGCTGTACCGGCGGAAGGCACCGCTCCGTTGCCGTTGTTGAGGCCCTCAAAACAACCCTGCAGTCGTTGCCTGTCAAACTGCAATGGCTGCATCGGGATATTGAAAAAGATCCCTGAGGCCCCCCGGAAAGAGAAACTACGGTAACTGCGAATGAGCGGCCGGGCCCGAAATCAGGGAGAGGGCCACGAGAATGCAGTAGGCGAGAACTCCGGTGGCGGCCAGCAATAAAATGAAAATAAGCTTGACACACATCCTGCAGGTGCCCTGAAGAAAAAACACCAGCAGGCGCCGGCACAGGTCGATGACCGTCAATACGGTAGCGACAAGGCACAGGAGTGCTTCATAGACGGCTCGTTTGCGGTCGTCGGCAGTCGAGGCAGTACCTATGGAGATTTTGTTACTGTGTTGCATGGTGTTCTCTGTGGACAACATTTCAAAAGACCGGAAACCCAGATTATTTCATCACTGGTGATCATGGCCGCGAAGTTGCAAATTGTGGGCCAAACTCCAACCACTACTGAGCCTGGACTAACGTTTCCTCGACAGTGGCGAATAGCTCTTTGAGATAGCGTCTTTCAGCAGGTTTGCGTTCTTCATTATGACGCGACATGGCAGAGTATCCAATCTGTTGCTGCACATCTCCCGAGGAGCCGAGTGTGGGGGAAGTGACACACGGTATAGGCTTTTTTTGACTTCAGGGCTGAACCGGTGTATTTTTATCTAGGAGTCCTATGCTCCGGCAAGCTTCTAGAAGACTGGCATTTCTTCACCGATCTTCAGTGGTGTGGCTGTGTCGCCCCGATGGGCTGCAGAGTAGCGTATACCACCGGACAGAGGGAGTCGGCAGGCGGCAGGAAAAGAGAACAGACGCAGGCCCTGCAGGCACGTCTTGAAAGGCATCGATGGCCCGAAGCGGGAACAAACAATGACTGCAGTAATTACCAATATAAAAAAAATCGGATTGAAGATCAGGGCTGGCGAGGGCAAGGGCGACTACATGTTTTCTTCGGCCGAACCTTTTGTCTTTATATTCGGAGTAGCCAGCGAGGGCTTATGCGTTTTCGAAGCCCTTCTCGACGGCAAGTGTGTCGGCGAGAAGGTGGCGCTAAAAGTGGAGCAGTCGGAACTGACCGACGTCTTCGGCCATCTTTACCGGCCCCTTATGCAGTTTCTCGGACTGGCGGATCAGCCGTGGCAACTGTACTTGGATATAACCGTCGCCGGCATCGACGATCCAAAAGAGAAAGAGGTCATCCAGGCAATGGCGGCGGCCGTCGGCCACAGCTGCGGTGCTGGCTGCGATTGTGGTTGTCATTGAAAGCGCGGCCCCGGCCGGTATCGAATGCTCTACCACATCAGATCATCAGGTACCTCATAGCCGGCATAGGGGTCGTCGCCATCGCTTTTTTCCGAGGCCGCATTTAACAGTACCACCATTTTGCTGTTGAGCTCCCGCACTCTGTAGATGGTTTCTGCCGGCACAAACTGGAATTCTCCGGCCTGCTTGACAATGCCTATTTTGCCTTTGGCCAGGCGATCGATGGTCTTTTGAGAGAGCAGCAGCTTCTTGATCCTGTTTTCATATTTGAAATTATAGGCGATATCCCCTGGATCCACCTGTATTTTGTGGGTTTCGATAAGTTGCCGGGCCTTGGCCGTTGCTTCCTTGGCCTGGCGTTCGGCAATCTTCTTTTTGTTAAGTTGTTTGTCCCGCTTCTTTTTTTCAGCCAGCGCCTCTCTGGCCATGTCGGCTATATCGTTTTTCTGCTGCGCCTGCGGACCCTTTTGCCGCTCATGTTTGTCTTTTTTGGCTTCCTTGTGCTTTTTCTTGTCGACCAGTCCCATTTTCAGAAACTGATCCTGCAATGAATTACCCATAAAATGGTGCTCCGGGGGTGAAAGATGAGTGGGGTGGCTGTGGCCAATGTCAGGCTCAATTATTTTTTCTATACGGCGGATTTCAGACAATTCCCATAAGGATGGAAGAGTCGTTGGCGCTGCCTACAGAGAGACGTTGCAGATCCGATAGGCCGCTCAATTCCATCATAGTGCGGATTTCCTTATCGGTATAGGATCTGCCCACGCCGTTGTTGATCAGCATGTTCAGGCTGAACAGAGCGGCGAATTCCGGTGCCGTCCTGGTGTTATCGAGTATAAAATCATGGATGAGTATACGGCCGCCAGGTAGCATTTGCCTGGCCGTTTTCTCGATAATTCGCCGGCAGGTCTCCTCATCGTTGCTGTGCAGGATGTGAGAGAGCCAGGCGGCGTCATAGGGGCCCCCCTCTATGGCCTCCGTAGTAAAATCGCCGCCAATGAAGCTGACGCGGTCATTGATTTTATAGGCGTCGATGGTCTGCCGGGCAAAGGGCTCGGTGGTGGCACGGTCGAAAATAACGGCTTGCAGGTGCGGATTGGCCAGGCAGAAATGAATGGCATAGGTTCCCGGCCCGCCGCCGAGGTCGAGCAGGCGACTGCAGCCGTTGAGATCAATGCGCTTTGCCAGTTCAGGGGCCAGGCCCATGGCAAGGTTGTACATGCCGAGAAGGAAGCTTTGCCTCTCGATTTCGGCGCCGTAGGAGCGTTTATCTGCTGGCCTTCCGGTGGCGACGGCTGTGTCCAGCTGGGCCCAGCCATCGAGAATATGGTGATGATGGAGGATGATGTGCCCCATATACTGTGGCGAACTGCGTACGAGGTAGTTCCTGGAAAAGTCGGTGTTACCGTAGCGGGTATCTGTTTTTTCCAGTAGAGCCATGGCGGCGAGGCCGTCGAGAAGCATTTCCGTTGCTACCTGATCGGTATCGGCTTTCTCGGCAACCTCGCCGACAGCGATACAATCGTTGCCGAGGTGGCTGAAGATGTCCAGGCGCACGGCGGCCTGCAATGTGCATCCTTTCCAGTAGCCACTGGATATATTGAGAAGTTTTCCGACATTCCAACCAGTTTCCATGTTCATTTATCTCCTTCTAGGGCGGTGGTGGTGATGATCATATTGCTTCAATAATATCTCAGCCAAGAGGAAAGTTCAATTATTCTCTGGTCTTCATACGGTTGACAATTGAAGTGACAAATGCTTACAGGATTGAAGAGACGGCGGTGTCAGACCTGACGGAGACAATGACAGCAGGAAATAAACAACGGTGAGAAAACTCCATGGAAATACTCAGACATTTTACCAGACATACGGCTGAATTGTTCTGCTATGGCGCTGTAATCCTGCTGCTGGCGGGCAGCGCCGGCTGCGAAGATACCAATGTGTTCATGCTTGTCGGCGCAGGTACCGACGCAGTCAACGCCGTAACCCTGAACGATGAAGAGGTGCGCACCATAGCCTCAGAGGCAGCGGCACTTGCCGATGAAAAGCACAGTGTGGCTCCGCCCGATTCGGTCTACAGCAGACGTTTACAAAAACTGATCGACGAGGAGGGGCAGCGTGGCGAGCACCGGTTCAATTTCAGGGTGTATCTCAGCGACGAAGTCAATGCCTTCGCCATGGCTGATGGTACCGTGCGAATCTACAGTGGCCTGATGGATCTCATGAACGACGATGAGCTGCTCTTTGTGATCGGTCACGAAATGGGACATGTGGTCGAGGAGCATTCGCGAAAAAAGGTGGTATTGGCCTATGCCAGCAGTGCTTTGCGCAAAGGGCTGGCATCTCAGGAGAATGAGATTGGCATGCTTGCCCGGTCAGCATTGGGCGGCTTCGTTCAGCAGTTGACCAATGCCCAGTTTTCCCAGCATGAGGAAAGACAGGCCGATACTTTCGGTGCCGAATTCCTCCTGGAAAAAGGTCACAGCATCGCCCCGGCCGTCTCCGCCCTGCGTAAGCTCGAGGATCTGGCCAAACACACTACCTTCCTCTCTTC
>CAKZOA010000168.1 GCA_937132035.1 uncultured Desulfobulbaceae bacterium
GTATCGGCAATGCGCGGCCGACCGGCGGCATTGCCGCCGAAGAGTACGCTCCAGCCTCTGCTGGCGGCCACCAAACCGATATCGCGGACATAGGGTTCGCTGCAGCACATGGCGCAACCGGCGATGGCGACCTTGACCTTATGGGGGAAAGGGGTGTCGAAGACGAGCGCTTCGAGCTTTTTACCGATGGCGCGGCTGTCGGCGAAGGCGTGTTTGCAGTCTTCCGGGCCGGGACAGGAGCGGATGTCGAGCGATTTCTTGCCCATGTCCAGCTGCAGGCGCTCAGCCAACTCACTTTTCAGTGCCTGCAGAGATGATTCCGACAGACCATATACCCTCAATTTCTGCGACGGCGTGAGAGAGCCGAATGCGGCGCCGTGGTTCTGCAGAGCCGTCATGACCAGGCGGCGCTCTTCACCGGAGAGCAGAGAAAAGTTGATGTCGTCCAGAGTGTAGCAAGTGTCGCTGCGCATGAGAAGAGAAAAGCGGGGTACGGCCTGAGCCGTACCCCGCTGAAGGAGGGATGATGCTTCGTTGGTATTAGGCCGCCAGGATTGCCTGGATGTCTTCTTCCGGGGTCTCGGCGGTGGGTTTGATGGCGAAGTTATCCACCAGAACATTGAGAACGTTGGGGGTGATGAAGGCCGGCAGCGTCGGTCCGAGACGGATATCCTTGATGCCGAGGTGGAGCAGGGTCAACAGGATAACCACCGCTTTCTGCTCGTACCAGGAAAGGATCATTGACAGCGGCAGATCGTTGACGCCGCAGTCGAAGGCATCGGCAAGGGCCGCGGCGATCTGGATGGCCGAATAGGCGTCGTTGCACTGACCGACGTCAAGCAACCGGGGAATGCCGCCGATATCGCCAAGCTTCTTGTCGAAGAAGCGGAACTTGCCGCAGGCCAGAGTAAGGATGACGGTATCCTGCGGCGCCTTCTCGGCGAACTCGGTATAGTAGTTGCGGCCGGGCTTGGCGCCGTCGCAGCCACCGACCAGGAAGAAGTGCTTGATGGCGCCTGATTTGACACCTTCGATCACCTTGTCGGCTACGCCGAGAACGGCATTGTGGCCGAAGCCCACCAGTACGGTGCCTTTGTCTTCATCGGCCTCGAATCCGGGAAGTTCCAGGGCGCGCTCGATAACCGGAGTGAAATCCTTATCCTTGCCGATATGGCTCAGTCCCGGCCAACCAACGAGGCCAGTGGTGAAAACATTGTCGGCATAGCTGTCCTGGGGCTTCTGGATGCAGTTGGTGGTAAATAGAATCGCCCCCGGAAATTCCTTGAACTCCTTCTGCTGGTTCTGCCAGGCAGTGCCGAAGTGGCCGTGGAAATGATCGTATTTCTTCAGCTCCGGATAGCCGTGGCAGGGCAGCATCTCGCCATGGGTGTAGATGTTGATGCCCTTGCCTTCGGTCTGCTTGAGCAGCAGTTCGAGGTCGTACAGATCGTGGCCGGTGACCAGAATGGCTTTACCCTTCTTAGCGCCCAACGGCACTTCGGTGGGTGTGGGGTGACCGTATTTGCCGGTGTTGCCGGCATCGAGGAGACCCATGGCCTTGAGGTTGACCTCACCGCACTTGAGGGCGGCGCCTATGAGTTGCTCCAGGCCGAGATCTTTTCTGGTGAGGTTGGCCATGGTCTCATATATATAGGCATAGACATCGTCATCTTCCTGGCCGAGGATGGCGGCATGATCGGTGTAGGCAGCCAGACCACGCATGCCGTAGAGGGCGATCTGTTTGAGGGAGCGCAGGTCTTCGTTGTCGTCGAGGCTTTTGATGAAGTCGAGCTCCTCGCCCTGCCGGATCATGGCTTCGAGGCTGTCGGCAGGGGTGAAGGTTGCCGCCGGCGAGTCAAACTCTACCCGGCCGCCTGCTGCCTCTACCTTTTGTTTGAGGCTGTCGCGAAGCGTTATCGCCTTATTGATCAAAGGTACAAACCGGTCCGGATCAAAATCGACGTTGGTCAGACAGGAGAACATGGCCTCGACGGTGAAACGGTCGATGTCGTTGTCCTTGATGCCGACAATGCGTGCCTGGTTGGCCACCAGGGAAAGACCCTGCAGTGCATAGGTCAGCAGATCCTGCATGGCGGCGACGTCCGGTTGTTTGCCGCAGACACCGATTTTTTCGCATCCGCTTCCTTTTAAGGTTTGTTCACATTGATTGCAAAACATAACTTCCTCCTTGAAATGAGTGTTTGCCCTTCTTTGGTAGCAGGGCCGTAATTATCAGGTTTCTTTGTGATGCTGTGAAGTATGCGTAACTGTAGAGCAGAATGAAGAGAAAGAGTTTGATCTAGGTCAAGAAGATGACATTTTCGATCATTTTTTTCTGTTTACCCCTCATGGTCTGTGGCTCATTCTGCGATACGGATGCTTTCTTTCACGGGTGTCTCGCCAGTATTGGCTAAGCTGAGTTTCAGGGGGAATCAACCTTCGTGAGTCTCCCATCCCGGTCCAGCGAGATGCATTATCTATAAGAAAATGCCTGCAGTCTCAATAATGCAGAAAAGCCAATTGACAAGGGTTCAGATGGAGGCGTCGACGAGAAGGGCGGTGGTGTCGGCGATGAAGGGTGCGCCGTCGAAATCGCCGTGGAAAAGGGGTGCGGTGAAACCCGAGCCGTGCAGGAGCGACTGCCAGCGATGCAGCTGCGGGGCGAAGAGGGTGAGGACATGGCGAAGATCTCTGTTGACGCTGCCCGGTTTCTGCGGACGGTCCCGGTATCTTTCCTCGAGGGTGAGAAGTTCGCTTTCGCCGTCGTAGCTCTTCAGCGTCTCCTTGATGAGCTTGCCGCCGTCGGCCAGGGTATGGATGGTGAACTGGAAAAATTTTTCGCCCTGCGACTCGAGGATTTTGCCATCGGGGTGATAAAGATGAAACAGCAGCCTGCCGCCGGCAGCAAGATGATGCCGGCAGCGTCGCAAACAGGTGCGGACCGACTCGGCGCTGCCGAGGAGGTTGAGCGTGTTGTAGGGGATGACGATGGCATCGAACAATCGCCCGAAAGAGATTTCGAGCATATCCTGCCGGTGGTAGCAGACATTGGGCAGGGGGTGGAGTTTGGCCAGGCGTATCATCTCGGAGGAGATATCGACGGCGGTGAGTGTTTTGCAGGCCCCGGCCAGCAGGCGGGTCAGCCGGCCGCTGCCGCAGCCGAGTTCGAGAACATGGTGGTTCGCGTGCAGACGGGAAAGATAAAATCCGGCATCCCTGTCGAAGGCATCCATCTCCAGCCGGTAAAACCGGCAGTAGTCCTCTTCGCTCAGCGGCGAGAAGACCAGGGGTGGTTCATCGGCGTATTCCATAGCCTTACGGACGCGGTATGATGGC
>CAKZOA010000169.1 GCA_937132035.1 uncultured Desulfobulbaceae bacterium
CAGCTGGAAATAGAGAGTCAAAGTGGTCCTTTTATAAGGTTTAGTATGGCCTATACCAATGAAAAAGAAAAGGACTTTTAGCCGCTAAGCACCAAAACTCAAGTCCGAAGGCTTAGGATGTGCTGCACCTCGAATTACGCCAGCAGGTTGGATCAGAGGCGAGGTAATCACCGGTTAACTGGTAGGCTGCTCCACGACAGCCATAGCATTCTTCAGCCTTCTCACAGGTCTTGCATGAACCGGTAATTGTCTCTTTATAATTCTTCAGGTTGGTTATAACCTCACTGTTTCTGATGATATCAGCCAAACCATTTTTGCGGATATTACCAATGGGAATGGTTACTCCGACACAGGGCATGACATCACCGGTTGCTGTGACCAGGCATGAGACCTGGTGACGCATACACTTGTTGCCGACCAACGGAGGTTGCGGGTCCCAGCAGTGACCAAAATCGTCACGGTCAATCGTGGAGAGTTCGGTAAAAAGTTCTTTTAATTGGGTAGGAGAGACTGTCAATCCATCGTTTTTTATAGCATTAGCCTGGGGGGTAATAACTTCGAAAAACGGTTCAATATTTTCCTGTCGCAGCCACTGCCATAATGAGGCCAACTCGTTAATGTTCTGTTGGCAGATAACTGTGCTGATCGCCAGAAACAGATCTTTTGAAGGATAACCCGCTTTCTTTAAATTTGACAATGCCGTGTTGATAATGGAAAAAGCTCCCTTTCTGCCAGCAAGCTGATCTTGAATCTCCTCATCCCTGGAATTCATCTTCAGCGCGACCCGGACCTTTGACTTAGCCAAAACGTTGGCCATTTCCTGGTTAATTCCCGCGCCGTTTGTAAACATCTCAATTTCCAGTTCTTCATTATCAAGAAAGTCGATCATCTCGGATATGTGAGGATATATAGAAGGTTCACCGCCCAATATTATTATTTTTCGGGCTCCCAGGTTTTTGGCCTGAAGAATTACATCCTTGATCTCGTTCCTGGAGAGTTCATTGGTACGCTCTTTTTCCTCTTCAACATAACAATATGAGCAGCGGAAATTACATATTCGGCTAAACTCTATTTCCATGGAAAGCAGCTTATCTGCTGCGACTGCATCACGGATTTCCTGCTCTGTGAATTCAAGATTATATATTTGCATTTTGACTAATATTCGTTGAGATCATAAAACATATTCATATTTTTCCAGCGCTGCATTTCGCGATTGTATCGACCTTCCCAGCCATATTTTCGCATCATCATCCAGTAGCGGACTTTTAATATTGGCTTGAAAGCAAAACGCCAGATAAGGATCCAAGCCCATCCTTTATCTTTCATCCGTTCAGGCGGCTTCCACCAGCCGAGAACTGTCTGACGCTGGTACCAAAATTGATATTGCAGCTGTTCCGTATCGAGGTGAAGGGTACGGACATTCGCCCATAATCCGTTGTATTTCCTGTAATCGTCTAGATTTGTAATTAGATCCTGGTCGATGAGGTCTTGGCGGATGCCGGTTTTGGGATAAGGTGTCAATACCTGACAGTAGGCCGTATCTGCTTCAAGAGATTTAAAAAACTTGTAATTTTCTCTGATTGTTTCTTCGTTATCTTCAGGAAAACCGAAAATAAGGCCGCCAATAACCATCATCCCGTATTTATGACAATTTTCAATGGCTTTTTTTGCAAAAATGGCAGCGTTACCTTTGTTGACACTTTTTAAATTTTCTTTAGAAATATTCTCGATTCCCAGGAAAATACTACTGAAGCCGGCTTCTGCCATTTTCGCAACCATTTCCTCTTTTTGAGCTATGGTTGCGCAATCGGCCTGAACAAAGAATTTCAGTCCTTTATAGTTTTTGGCAATAATCGCATCACACAGATCTACTAATCTGGCGGGGTTGAGAACTATGTTGTCATCGGTAATAAATATACTTCGGGTCTTTTTATGGTGATAAATATCGTCGATATCTTCGAGTATTCTAGGTATCGGATACGTTCTGAAGGATCTGCCGTACATATATTTCATTGAACAGAAATTGCACGACCGGGTACATCCTCGTGACGTTTCGATGAGCTCAATTTTAGAACTGACGACGTGATACCCCCAGGTGAGCCGACGTTTGTCCCGAATTGGCAGTTTTAGTGTGCTGAGATCAAGATTTTCACCCTGTGGATTGTGGGTGAAAAAACCATTTTTCCAGTAGGAAAGAGAGGGGATATCGGCCATGTTGTCCTGGCCGGAAAGAGCATTGACTAATCTTCTGAAGGTTTCTTCTCCCTCTCCACGTATCATGAAATCGATCCATCTTGCTTCTTCCGATCCTGCAATTTCTTCATAGAGCAGGGTCGTGTGGTAGCCGCCTATGACTATCTTTGTAGATGGAGCAAGTGTTTTAATGAGATGTGCGATCTTGATACAGGTGTCATATTGCCAGGTCATGGCTGAAAGCCCTACAACCTCTGGCTGCAGTTTCCCAATCATTTTAGAAAGATATGATTTTACTGAACTTCGTTTACGTACCAGATCAATAATGTACACATCATGATCTTCATCAATGTTTCCGCCGATACTGGCAATACCGTGATTGGGCAGGTGGACTGCTGTTTCATGAATGATGATTGGCGCCACATCCGGCATGGAAATAAGCAGCACTCTCATAGCTGCCTCAGGGAATATGCTTGTCGTACACGCTGTTCCAGTTCAGTGACAGTGGGCTGGTTGTTGATATAATCCGGCTGGATACAGTCAATTAATTCCATACGTATGGTGTTCTGCACTCTGGTTTTGAAGAAAAACTTGCCCGGGGGAAACAGTTTGTTAGTATTGTGCAGCTGCAGCACGTATATGGGTGCTTTACATATCCTGGCGATTTTAAGGGCACCCTTATTTAATGTACCAAATCTGCCGTCCCTGCTTCTGGTTCCTTCAGGAAAGACAAAAAGGTTCCCGCCAGCCTGGAGGTAGGAGCCCATGGCCTCCATCTGTTCAATCATCATCTTCGTGAATCGGCCATTGCCTTTATCAGGGAGATACCCTGATTTGGCTATAATCTTGCCAAATACCGGCATACTGAAAAACCGGGATTTAACGATGGTCTTTTGTTTAGGGAAAAGGGCAATCAATAACAGAGGATCAAGGTATGACAGGTGGTTGCAGACAATAACAGCAGATTGAATTGGTGACACCTTCTCTTCAATGTGTATGGTGTGACTGGGACAGGTGAGTTTTACAATCTTGAAAAAAATACGATAAAATTGGCTGTTGAGCTGCTGGAATCGTATTTCAGGATCTTTAGAGAATAGAGCGGCGGCAAGATAAAGCCATGAGAAAAACAATAGAAAACCGAAGATAAACCAGACCCAGCAAATAATCGTTACAATGCCGTCAATACTTCGATCCGTCCAGCGTTCGAAGAAGTTTTTACAAATCTGTTTCTCTGCCATTTTTTACCAGGAGACAGGTATTCACTCCGCCAAAGGCGAAGTTTTGAATGGCGGCAATATTGGTCTTGGCTTCGGCAAGTTCAAGGGTATGCCGCAACATACTGCAGCGCTCATCAACGTTATCTAAATTGAGGGTTGGCGCAATAAATCCTTTTTAAAAAAGCCCGATAAATATCCGTCAAATGAGGC
>CAKZOA010000170.1 GCA_937132035.1 uncultured Desulfobulbaceae bacterium
GTGGAAGACGGTTCCGGTGCCGATTTTAACTTTATTCCCTACAAAGGATCCAGCCCGGCTCAGAATGCGGCCATGACTGGTGAAGTCTCAGTCGTTGTCACCTCGCTGGCCGAGCAACAGCAACTCTTGCGTGGTGGTAAGCTCCGCGCTCTGGGCATGCTTATTCCGGATTCTTTTGAAGTTGCCGGTCTTGGAGCTATTCCTTCGGCCTTCGACAGCTATCCAGGTCTTTCCGAGTACCTGCCCATTTCTCAGGCCATCGGTTTTGCCGTTCCGGCGGATGTTCCAGAGGAAGCCAAAGCGGTATTGATTGATGCCTTTGATAAGGCGATGGCGACCGATAAGGTAAAGAATTGGGCCAAGGAAAACTATTATCTTCTCTCCGGTAAAAGCGGTCAGGAGGCCAAGGATGTCTTTTCAGCGCTCGAATCCAATTTTGCTTGGACTCTCTGGGAACTTGGTGCTGCCAAAGTCAATCCGGAAACTCTGGGAATTCCTAAACCATGAAAATAATAGAAAGAAAATAAAACAGGCTGGTATCAAATGATACCAGCCCTGGGAGCCGGACCTGTCGTCCATTCCACTGAATACAGGTTCGGCCTTTCCAAGATATACCACTGTGCGGGAATGATCAACCATGATGGATAAAGAGAAGTTGCGTAAAGCCGACTTTTTCTCGGGTGGCTTCATCACCCTGTTTGGCATGTTCGTCATTGTCACATCGCTGGGCATGCCAATGAAGGACTCCTGGGGAGGGGTGCAGAATGTCTGGTATGTTTCACCGGCAATTTTTCCGCTTTTTGTCGGTGCCATGCTGGTGATTCTTGGAGGCATGTTAATCCGTACTGCCTTGAAAGCAATCGGTTTCAGTGGTGTGGCGACGGTAGTGCAGTATCTATTGAGCAGTGATTTTGTAGGCTTTTTGAGAAGAAGGGAGACCGTACGCTTTTATGGTATTGCTTTGCTCCTGTTCACTTTTGTCTTTCTCATGGTTCCACGGGTTGATTTTTTTCTGGCGGCTGTCCTGTTTTTATTTGTCTTTTTCTGCATGTTCTATCTCGACAAATCGGAGCTGCTCGTAAAACTTATGTTCTTCTATTGTGGTGGAATGGCAGCCCTGCTGCTGGTTTTGCTGGTAGCAGAACCGCTGGCAACAGTGTTGCCTCATCCGGCGGACTGGTTCGTTTTGGCCTTTACCGTGGTCTTTGGTGTTGTCGTGCGTTCCCGGATATCAGGAGAAAGACAGCTTGACAGAAAATTTACAACAGCAGTCCTTCTGGCAGTCACAGCTCCGTTTTTAGTGGGCATGATATTTAAATACTTCCTGCTTGTTCCCCTGCCTTTTGAAGGATTGATTGTCGAACTTCTGGATTTGGTCTGGTACGCGGAAATATGGGAGTAGGAAGAAAATGTTGTTAGATCGTATATATGCGTTTTTTGAAATAGTCGGCTCTCTGGCCGCCGACCCGGTCACCCTCGGTATTCTTTTTGGTTCGGTGTTTTTGGGTATCATGTTCGGCGCCATGCCTGGGTTGACGTCAACACTTGGGGTAGCCCTGCTTACTGCCTTGACCTACAGCATGGATACCCCCATGGCCATGGTATGCCTGCTGGCGATCTACGTCGGCGGTACCTATGGAGGTTCCTATGCCGCTATTCTCATTAATATTCCTGGTACTGCAGCTGCCGCGGCCACGGCCTTGGACGGCTATCCTCTTGCCTTGAAAGGCGAGGGTGGCAGGGCGATCGGCCTCACCACGACCTCGTCAGCCATCGGCACGGCGATCAGCATGCTCTTTGTGGTGGCCATCTCGCCGATTATTTCGTCGTTTGCCCTGCAGTTCACCTCCTTTGAGTTTTTTTTGCTGGCTTTTTTCGGCATCCTTATCAGCGGTACGCTGACCAGCCCTGATCTGGTGGTCAAGGGGTGGATCTCCGGCTTTCTCGGGTTGTTTCTTGCCTGTGTCGGTCGAGATCAGTTGCAGTTTTATCCCAGGTTTACCTTTGGCATCCCTGAACTGGACAGCGGCATCGAGGTGGTGCCGGTGCTTATCGGTGCTTTTGGTATTCCCCAGATAATCGAAGTGCTGAAAACCCAGGTACAGATCGGCAAAGCCAAAAAGCTCCAGAAAATCGTACCCGAAATAGGCACGGTAATTCGCAATTTTCCGGCCATCGTTAGGTCGGCGTTTATCGGTGTCGGCATAGGTGCTGTTCCAGGAATCGGTGAGGATATTGCCGGCTGGGTTTCCTACGGTACGGCCAAGAATACCTCCAAACATCCGGAGACCTTTGGCAAAGGTGAGTATAAGGGCGTTCTGGCCAGCGAGACGGCTAATAATGCCTGTGTCGGCGGGGCGATGATCCCGCTGCTCAATCTCGGCATTCCCGGCAGCCCGCCGGCTGCCATGCTCCTCGGCGCACTCATGCTGCATGGGGTGACCCCTGGGCCGATGATTACCTTCGAACACCCGACCTTTATTATGGAGGTTGCTGCCATACTGTTGCTTTCTTCCATGGCCATGTGGGTGGTCGGCATGTTGCTGGCTAAGCAGGTCGTCAAGGTGCTAAGGATTCCGACACCTTTGTTTATGCCTATCATAGGTGTGCTTTGCATCATTGGCTCCTATTCACTGGGATTGAGTATTTTCAATCTCTACCTGATGCTACCGGTGGGCATCGTCTGTTACTTTCTTACTTCCATGGGCTATCCCATCGCGCCCCTGGTTATCGGGGTCATTCTCGGCCCCATGGCCGATGAGAATATTCGCCGGGCCCTGATGGTCTCGCAGGGTAGCTTCATGCCCATATTTCAGAGGCCGGTTTCGCTTATCCTTTTTATTATCATTGTCTTCACCGTTATCTCGCAGACACCGTGGTATAAAAAAGGTTTGGAAAAAGTAAAAATTAAGCTTTTCAGATCAAAGAACTCCGCAATGTAGAGCGGAGAATCTGTTTTAACTGGAGAAACTATGTTGAAAATGGCCATCATTACCGGTTTCTTGTCACAGACAAAGGACCGTTTTCATGTTTATAACAAACCGCTGGAACTTGCCGAAAAACTGAAGCTGATGAGCACCATCGAGGGGTATAGCGGTGTTGAACTGGTGTATCCCTATGAGGTGAGTGATGCTGCTTCCACCCGAGAATTGCTCGATAAGCATAGACTGGAAGTGGCGGCCGTAAATGTCAATGTCAAGGCCGAACCGGAATTCATCAACGGTGGACTGACTTCAAACGATACGGCGGTTCGCGGTAGAGCAGTTCAATTTATCAAGGATGCCAAGGATTTTGCCGCTGAACTCGGTGCGGATAAGGTGACCTGCTGTCCGCTCGGAGACGGCTACGAGTTCTCCTTTCAATACGACTATGCCAAGGCGTGGAAGCATCTGGTAGAAACCTTTGGTGAGGCTGATGCCTATCGCCAGGAAGTACCTCTCTTCGTTGAGTATAAACCCAGTGAAACCAGGGGGCGCTGTTTTGTCGATACCGCTGCCAAGGCCCTCTGTCTGCTTCATGATATTGGCGGAGAGAACATGGGGGTCACCCTCGATTTCGGCCATTCCATGTACGGTGGGGAAAATCCCGCCGAGGCGGTGACCATGCTTGCCGAAAGTCCTTATCCCTATTATGTGCATGTCAATGACAATGACGGCAAGTGGGATTGGGACTACTTCTGCGGCACCAAGCATATGCTCGAGTATATCGAGTTCCTCTACTATCTGAAAAAATACGGTTATGACGGCTACTTTACCTCGGACACCTCGCCAACCCGCTGGGATATCAAAGGCACCTTCGAGGCGAACAGTCGGTTGACCATGAAAATCTGGCAGCTTCTTGATGATATCGATACAGGCCAACTGGAAAAACTGATTGGAACCGGTAATTATTTGGAAACCTGGAAGTTCGTCGAAGAAAACATCTTCTCTCTGCGTTGATCGGAGGCATCATGGAGGATATTGCTGTACAGCAGAAGAACTTGCTCGATAAACTGCCGACCGATTGGCCCTACTCTCTGCTTGGAGAGATTCAAGAGGAGATCGGGCAAGCCAAAAGCAAGGTGGTGATTCTCGATGATGATCCCACCGGGACCCAGACGTCGAAAAATATCCCTGTTCTGACGGAATGGAGCGTTGCCACTCTCGCCCGTGAGCTGAAAGGTGAAGAACCTGGTTTTTTTGTATTAACAAATTCACGAAGCATGGCAGGCGGTGAGGCGGTCAATCTCGCGTTGGAATTAGGCAATAACTTGTTGCTGGCGTCCAGTCAGACCGACGTGAAGCTGAGTGTCATCAGTCGAAGTGATTCGACGTTGCGCGGACACTATCCCGACGAAGTAAATGCACTTGCTAAAGCGATGCAGAAGGGGGAGTTGCCGCATCTGCTCATTCCCTTTTTCCTGGAAGGTGGCCGTTTCACCATTGATGACGTTCATTA
>CAKZOA010000171.1 GCA_937132035.1 uncultured Desulfobulbaceae bacterium
TCGCGCCTCTACCTCGACAACTTCGATAATATCCAGGCATCCTGGGTGACTCAGGGACCCAAAGTGGCACAGCTCTCGTTGTTTTTCGGTGCCAATGACTTCGGCAGTACCATGATCGAGGAAAACGTGGTCGCCGCAGCCGGGGTCAGTTTCAGGCTTTCTGAGAGGGAAATCAGGCGTCTCGTCGAAGGAGCTGGTTACGCTCCCGAGCAGCGACTCATGGACTATTCACCGGCGAAATCGTAAATGTCCGCCTGCCCGCTGTCAAATATATCTCTGCCCCTGTTTCAACAGGGTTGTGATGATGACTGAGTCGAGATATTGCATATACACCTCACCACTTATTGTGCCGATAACCGCAAAGCCTATTGTCGATGGTGCGGTGGTCGTCGACAACCACTGCATCGTCGAGGTGGGGGAAAGAGACCGGCTCCTTGCAAAATGGCCACGGGCGAAAACGGTAGAACTCTCCGGGGTGCTTATTCCTCCGCTGATCAATTGCCACATGCATCTCGAACTTGCCGCCTTTGACGATATGCCCCGACCGGGGGAAGGCGAGCCAATGACCGTCTGGATCGCCACACTGATTGAGAGAAGAACCGGGGCCGAAGACGCTGCAACGACCGCCGCTCGGGTCGAAAAAGCCAGGCTCGAGCAACACCACTCCGGGGTTGCCCTGATAGGCGATATCTCCAATTCTTCCGTCGGTGTGAGCGCAGGTGGAGAGAGTCTGCCGGAGATTTACCGATTCTACGAAATACTCGCGCCAACGACTGTACGCACTGACGAGGCTCTGGGGCTGCTGGAAAGCATCTCGACTCGCATCCCGGCATGCGCTCACGCACCCTACTCGACAGCGGCCGAGCTCATTGTCGCCCTCAAGAACAGAGCCCGGAAAAATGGCCATGTCTTTTCGCTCCATGTCGCCGAATCGATAGCTGAAATACAGTTTCTTCAGAGCGGCCTTGGTCCCTTTCGCGATTTCCTTGACCAGCGCCGCAGCTGGGACGGGACCATACTTGGTGGTGGCCGGTTTGACGGCAGCATTTTCTACCTCGACAGTCTCGGAGTTCTTGATGACCGGACTCTCTGCGTACATTGCGTGCATGTAAGCGAGTCCGAAATTACCCTGCTGGCAAAACGGAGGGCCAAGGTGTGTCTCTGTCCGGGAAGTAATGATTTTCTCCGGGTTGGCCACGCTCCCCTGAAAAAGATGCTTGACGCCGGATTGCTTCCGGCTATAGGCACCGATTCACCAGCATCCAATGAAGGGGAGGATCTGTGGCGGGAGATAGGCATTCTCCGGCACCTTCATCCTGATGTGCCTGCCTCGACGCTACTGGCTATGGCCACCTACGGGGGGGCTGCGGCCCTTGGCAGAACACAGGATTACGGCAGTCTGGAGCGGGGCAAAAAACCGCTGATGCTCGAAGTCGATGTTGAAGTCGATAACAGTGCAACTGCTCTGGAGGTGCTCGAGTGTCTCGTCTGTGGCCGGCGCCCTCAAAACATCAGGTGGAGAACGCCGTTGCCCCGGCGTTGAAGGATATGCACAGGAAGAATGACAAGGTACGCATTGGCATGGTGAATTACATCAACACCGCGCCAATCTACGAAGTGTGGAAAGATACCGTCGATGATGATCGTTTTGAAGTGATCGAAGAGCCGCCTCTGGTGCTCAATCGCATGCTGGCGTCATCGAGTATCGATCTGGGCTTTGTTTCCTCGTATGAATATTGTCGCCGTCCCGAAGAGTATCGGATACTGCGGGATCTTTCCATCAGTTCCACGGGGCCGGTGGGATCGGTGTTTCTCTTCGCGCATGTACCGCTGGAACAGCTCGATAAACAGCTGGTGCTGCTCAGCAACCAGTCCGAGACCTCCGTCTGCCTCGTGAAAATACTCCTCGAAGAACACTTTGGTCTGCAGCCGCAGTATATCATAGGCGGCGTCAATGGTGAGCTGAGCAGTTCCTGCCAGGCGGTTCTGGCGATAGGCGACGACGCCCTGCGTCTTGTTACCTCCGGCAAATATGCTTACCAGTATGATCTGGGTGAAATGTGGCATGAGCGTACAGGCCTTCCCTTCGTCTTCTCCGTCTGTGTTGTACGGCAGTCGTTTTGTCGTGAGCATGGCGCGCTGGTGTGTGAGGTGTGGGAGCATCTCATTTCCTGCAGGCAGCAGGGAAGAGAGCAGATGACCGCTATATGTGAGCGAGTGGCACCACGTATTCCGCTCGATCTCGACAAGTGTTATAGCTATCTGCAGGCGCTCGAGTATGATCTTGGTGAAAAGAAATGTCTGGCCCTGGAAAAATTTTTCGGTTTTCTTGTGGCACGGGGGGAGGCCAGTGAGCTGTCTCTGCCGCTCAAGCTTTTTCCTGAAGACGAGGCACCGGAACACGGACGGAAATAATGATCTTACCTGCTGAAAAGAAAAAAATTCTTGTCGCCGTAACAGGCGCCAGCGGCATGCTTTTTCTCCAGTCTTTTACTGAGCTGCTTAGAGCGGCGGGCAAAGCTGTGACGGTGCACGGAATCTGTTCGCCGTCA
>CAKZOA010000172.1 GCA_937132035.1 uncultured Desulfobulbaceae bacterium
CCTGGGGGCTCGACTGCAGCCGTCCAGGCTACAGACGCCCGTGAAAAGAGCACCCTGTCTGCCCATAATCGGCTAGGCTGAGTTTCAGGGGGAATCAGGAAGAAAAAGCATCACCCAGCCGATGGCCGATATGGACAAATACAGCCGCGAGGCCATACTCAACCCCAAAAAATTACGAAAGGGCCACACACGCTGGAATCAATATCTGGCAACTCTTCTGCAGATAGACGAGCGGTCGCTCGCCGGACCTCTTCTCGATTTCGGCTCCGGGATCGGTTACTTTGTTCTCGAAGGGCTTCGCCGGCGCATGAACATCTGGGGAGTCGATATACTCCCCGGCAAAATCGAGCGCTACAAGCGCCTCATTGACTACAGCGACAGCCCGGGTCAATGGAAAAGCCGCTGCCTTGCCGGCAGCGGTGAAGAGCTCCCCTTCCGCTCTGAGACCTTTTCGGCGGTCAGTTCCTGGTATGTCTTCGAACACATCGAAAACCCGGGCGAGATCATCCGTGAGCTGGTGCGGATCACCCGCCGCGGTGGGATAGTCTCCATTCGCGCCCAGGATGCCCGCAACTATTGGGAAGGACACTGCAAGATCCCCTGGATCCCCTTTCTCTCCAAACGGATGGCAGCAGCCTGGATAGAGGAATTCGAGGGCTCAGCGGAATTGCGCCAGGGGGTTTTTGATATCACCCAGCCTCAGCTCGCAGCCATTTTCGAGGAATTGAACTGCAGGATCGCCGTCAAGGCAGCCGATCCTGCCGTATTGATAGACGGTCACTGGAACCTGGCCAGCGAAGCGGAGGTACGCGTAAAAGCGCGCGAAGTACGTCGTCTGTTTGAGGTGGGCGAGTGGTTGCCGCAGCCCGAAAATCTCTATATCTTCGCGCAGAAGCGCTGAACCTTTTTCTCAGGCGCCGAGATAGGCCTTTTTCACTTCCGGATTGTCGAGCAATTCCGAGGCTTCCCCCTGAAGAACCAGACGGCCGTTTTCCAGCACGTAACCGCGCTGGGCAAACTTCAGGGCCAGCCTGGCATTCTGTTCCACCAGCAAGATGGTGGTACCGATACCATTTATCTCCTTGAGGGCCTTGAACATATCGAGCATCAAGAGCGGTGCCAGGCCCATGGAAGGCTCATCGAGGATCATGATTTTCCTGCCGCTCATGTACGCCCGGCCAACCGCCAGCATCTGCTGCTCGCCGCCGCTGAGGGTTTCGGCAAGCTGGTTTTTGCGCTCATCCAACCGCGGGAAAAGATCGAAAACCCACTTCTTGTCCTTGGCCATGCCATCTTTATCCTTGCGGGCAAAAGTGGCAAGTGTCAGGTTTTCGGTAACGGTGAGGTTGCCAAAAATCATTCTTCCTTCGGGAACATGGGAAATACCCAACTTGGAGACCACCTTGTCGGTATTGTATTTGAGAATATTCTGGCCCATGAATTCAATCTTGGAACCTGGCTCCGAGGGTATCATTCTCGAAATAGCGCGCAGAGTAGTGCTTTTGCCAGCACCGTTGGCGCCGATGATGGTGACGATTTCCCCCTGTTCGACGGAGAAGCTGATACCGTGCAGCGCCTTAATTTTTCCGTAGGATACGGAAAGGTTTTCCACGACGAGTTGCATCAGTGAACATCCTCCTTGCCCAAATAGGCCTCGATAACTTTTTGATTATTCTGGATCTCCTCGGGCGGTCCTTCGGCGATAATTTCTCCGAAAACAAGCGTTTGGATTGATTCACACAATTCCATAACGAATTTCATCCGGTGTTCGATAAGGAAGATGGCCACCCCGAAATCGCGGTGTACCTGCCGGATTATCTCAATCATGCGGATAAGTTCGTCGGGGGTCATGCCCGCCGTCGGCTCGTCGAGAAAAAGGATTTTGGGGTTGGTAGCCATGGCCCTGGCCATTTCCACCCTCCGCTGGGCGCCGTAGGGAAGATTGCCGACGATATGCTGGCCGAACTGGCTGATATCGAATATCTCCATAAGTTTGCGGGAATTTTCCCGCACTTCCTCTTCCTCTCTTCTGCAGGCAGGTGTTCCGAAAAATGCGCCGAAAAGACCGTAGCTCAACTGGGAGTAATGGGCCATACGAATATGGTCGATCACGTTCATGTGCCGCCACAGCAGCAGGTTCTGGAAAGTCCTGCCGAGGCCTCGGGAGGCGATCTTGTGGGTTTTCATCCCCTTGATGTTCTGGCCCTCCAGCATAATGCTGCCCTGGGTAGGCGTATAGACGCCGGTGATGAGATTGAAGACCGTGGTCTTTCCCGCTCCATTGGGACCGATAAGGCCTCTTATCTGACCGGGTTCAATGGTCAGATTGAAGCCATGGACTGCACGCAGCCCCCCGAAGTAATGGGTCATATCTTTTACTTCAAGCAAGGGTGCCATTATTCAACTCCTTCTGAGGGTTTCTTGTTCCGCGGGCGAATAATCCCCTTTACATCAAACTCGGTGAACGAAATCAGGCCGTGTGGTCTGAAAATCATCACCAGGATGAGAATGAGTGGAATGATGATCCACTTGAACAGCTCCAGCGGACGCAGAGCCTCGCTCAAAACGCTGATGCTGACGGCGCCGACGATGGAGCCATAGATGGAATTGAGGCCGCCGAAATAGACCATTGCCAGTATTTCCGCAAGCTTTTGAATGCCGAAGGTACTGGGATTGACGTAGCGGAGCACATGAGCGAAGAGACCTCCGGCGACCCCGGCCCAGAAGGCGCCGAACATGAAGGCGGTCATCTTGGTTTTGCGGGTGTTGACGGTCATGGAATTGGCCGCCGCCTCGTTGTCGCGCACGGCATTGAGCGCCTTGCCCATGATGGAGGTGGTGAAATTATGGATGATCCAGACGCAGAGCGCCATCCACACAAAGACCACCGTTAGCGAGGCGTAGTTGGGCTGGCTGCTCATTCCCCGGGGACCGCCGAGTACCTCGAGGTTCTCTACGGCACTTTTGACGATAAACATGAAGGCCAGGGATATGATGGCCAGATAATCCCCCCTGGTGCGAAACGAGGGAATGGCCACGATCAGTGAACCGATGGCGGCAACAACTCCACCTGCTATCAGCACCAGCGGAAAGAGCCACGGCCCCAGGGCGGGTGGCAGCAGCGCCTCACCATACAATTTATCATTGGTGAACAGCAGCAGCGTCAATGCCGAGGAGGTATAGGCACCCAGGGCCATGAATCCCGGATGGGAACAGGAGAACTCACCCTGGTAGCCGTTGATGATGTTGAGACTGAGGGTGAGGATAATGGAGATCATCGTCAGCTTGACCACCAGTACGCGGTAGTCGTTGATGCCCGACCACAAATGGAGGATACCATAGAGGGCCACCAGATGCACGAGAGTGGCCACCCAGAGCGGCCTTTTCTCCAGCATCGTAGCTATGCCATTGGTAATCGGCGCCAGAAACTTGCCCAGAAGCAGCATCGGCACCAGGTAAATGAGAAGATCATAGGCGATGACACTGGGGATCAGCACCGGTTCCTTGAGCATGATGAGCGTGCCGAAGAGCACCGGAATCTTGGGAAGGTAGAGATAGTAGGAAACAAGATCACCCAGATAGTATTCCAGCAGCACCGCGACGAAGCCTCCGAAAAGCCAGCCGGCGAACGGCACGACGGCAAAGGGTCTGAATAATTTTTTTAGTATTTCCATGCGGAATTCCTGTGTGCGTTAGATGTGCATAGGGCCGACAGTCTGGGTATTAAAGCCTGAGCTGCGTACTGTGGGCCATACCGAAAAACCCCCGGGGCCTGAAGGTCAGAATCACCAGTATGATGGAATAGGCGATCAGGTCCCTGAAGGTCGAGGGAAAGACCATGGCCACAAAAATCTCGATAAAACCGAGCATGTAACCGGCCAGGGCGGCGCCCATGATGGAACCGCGGCCACCGAGAATAGCGGCAACGAAAGCCTTCCACCCCAGGAGGATGCCCATATAGGGATCGAGAACCGGATAGGCCTGACCGTAGAGAATGCCGGCCACGGAGGCAAGACCCGCGCCGATGGCAAACGTCAGGGGCGCAATGACATTGATCGAGACCCCCATCAGTGGTACAGCGAGAAAATCATAGGACATGGCCCGCATGGCCATTCCCCATTTGGTCTTCTGGATAAAGGTATGCAGGGCGAGCATCAGGACCAGCGAAACGACGATAATGAGTACCTTGACATTGGTGAAATAGACACCGCCGATATTATAGGAGACCGGCTCCATGAGTGCCGGGAATTTAAAGCGCTGGGCACCGAGGATGATGAGGTTGCCGGTCTCGAAGATAATACCTATCATCAGACCGGTGATGGCCGCCGAAGCCCGCGGCGCCCCGCGCAGCGGCCGATAGCCGACCATTTCGACGAAAACGCCGACAAAGGAGGCCAGAAACATGGTGACAACGACGGTGAGTGCAAAGATCATCCATCCCGGAAGAAAGGCGGAAGTCAGCGCCAGCAACAGGGTGGCGATGCCGAACCCGATATATGTCCCCACCATGAAAATATCGCCATGGGCGAAATTGAAGAGCATGAGAACGCCGTAGACCATGGAGTAGCCGATGGAGATAACGGCATAAAAGCTCCCCCACTGCAAGGCG
Source organism: uncultured Desulfobulbaceae bacterium (assembly GCA_937132035.1). Classification (GTDB taxonomy): domain Bacteria; phylum Desulfobacterota; class Desulfobulbia; order Desulfobulbales; family Desulfocapsaceae; genus Desulfopila_A. Next base: position 4,610 of record CAKZOA010000172.1, read on the forward strand.
TTAATCAGGTTCTGAAGAAAATATTCCATGAGACAGCTCCTGTTTGATCAGTAAATAGGAAGATCAGCCGGGGCCGAGGCCCTCTCCGGCAGTACATTTATGCCTGTCGACAAATGATCACCCCCCTGCATTTGACGCAGCTGTAGACAGACACAACATACCATATGGCAATAAAAATCTGGAGTGCGGCAGGGAGGCCGCACTCCAGATGAGTCATCCAGTTGATGTGCAGGTAAAACGCACCCTGTTAACGATCAGGGACAGATGGATTTGTAGAATTCGTACTCGCCCTGGTCGCTGATCTTGACGATAACCGCGCACTTCTTCGGATCGCCTTCCTCTGTAAAAGTCATTTTTCCAGTGATGCCCTCGAAATCTTCAATCTTGGCAAGCTGGTCGCGGATGGCCTTACGGTTTTTCTTTATATCGCGGGAAAGCTCGTCGATGTTTTCGATGGCTGCCTGGGCAAGACGCAGCGAATCCCAGGTGAGGGCGGCGACGTCATCGGGAGTGTAGCCGTATTTTTCCTTATACCGATCGATGAAGTCCTTGGTCGCTCCCTTGGCGCCGGCGGCGGCATAATGGGTACTGAAGAACTGGCCGTAGCATGCTTCTCCGCAGAGTTCGACGGTTTCAGCCGAGCCCCAGCTGTCGCTGCCGACAATCGGGCCTTCCCAGCCAAGATCTTTGGCCTGCTGAACGATCAGGGCGACTTCGTTGTAATATTGCGGCACGAAGAGCACTTCGGCGTCGGATCTGATGATTTTGGTCAACTGCGAACTGAAATCGGTATCCTTGGTGGTAAAGCTTTCATAGGCAACAACGGATCCTTCGCCATGCTTTTCTTCCCATGCCTGTTTGAAAAACTCGGCCAGGCCCTTGGGATAATCGCTGGCAACGTCATACAGAACGGCTGCCTTGGTGAAACCAAACTCGTTGGTAATGAAATTGGCCAGAACAGGACCCTGGAAAGGATCGAGGAAGCACCCGCGAAAGACATAGGGGCGATCCTCGGTGGTGGCCGGATTAGTGGACCAGGGGCTGATCATCGGTGTTTCGTAGTTATTGGCCACATCACCCGCCGGAACCGCCTGCTTGGACGATTGCGGACCTATGATGACCATGACGTCGTCCTGGGTGATCATCTTTGTATTGGCCTTAACGGCTGATTCCGCCTTGGACTCGTTATCTTCAAGAACAATTTCCACAGGATACTTCTTTCCGCCGACCTCAAGTCCACCCGCCGCTTCCACATCAGCAAGCCACATCTCGGCGGCATATTTACTGCCTTCACCGACCTTGGGAATATCGCCGGTCATCGGCGCGTTGATTCCTACCTTAATTACTGTTTTGCGGCCCAAGCTCCATGCGTTCGACGAAAAACACAGGGCAACGGCACAGCATGCCACCACAAGATACGCAAGCTTCCTCATGTTACTGCCTCCTTTGGTAAAGGTTGATACAAATGATATCTACAGTACAGCTCAGCCCCCTCTCCGAAACCTCTTTTCGAAATGGAACAATCGATAAACCTTTTCCCTCAAAAAAAATGGGCCAACGGCGGGATACTCTGTAGCCGCACCCCAATAAACCGCCCAAAAAGCCTAATAAAACTGACAATACTTTCTATTTCTGATTTAGAATCGGTACCATAACCACGCCCCGATGACAATAGAAAATGTAGGGCCTGGCCATGGAAAGGCTTCATATATTGTCGACGTAAACAACTAAGCCGTTGATTTAGTATTCAAAACGCAAAAGAGACCATTTTCTCCCCCCACGCCACCGACCTCCGTTGCCCCCAGACGACGCGCTCTTCCTTTGTGTCACCGATCAACAATAATGTCACTCCAGCTGAACCTTTGAGATAGGGAACTCTGGAGACGCCGCCACTAGCAAACGGTCTTTTCTTCACGTCTTCTCCATTTATGTGTCATGAACAGATCACGTATCTGCAGATCGTATCTGCTCCATATACGAGATGTAGAGATTTTTGTAGAATTCGATGTCCTCATCGGTGGCCCTGGAGAATGTAAGCTCCGTCAATCCGGCCTCGTAGCTTTTCTCCAGCGCCGACAGCACTTCGTCGGACCTTGGACAGAAACGCAGGGCGATATAAGCAAAATTGACGGCGATGTGCGCCTGAATTTCCGCCTTACCGAGCCGCTGTCTCAGCAGTTCCACTTCCTCCTGGGTGGCAAAATGGTCCATAGTATTCTCCCTGATGGCACTGGTTGCCCTTCGCCGGTCTCCGGTACCAGACGCAGAAGTCGTCTTTCATTTTTCCGTTTCCTCTTCTCAAACCGATACTCCTTTTTTCGCCCTATCCCCCGTTGTCCGTCATAGTCTCCAATGCCGCCTTGCCCCGCTGAAGATGGGTCCGGTTAGCATAGCATACCATGTACACCATCTCTTTACTCAAAAATGGTTGCGGGCGCGGGAGGAAAAAACATGGATTGGAAGGGGTAAATACGATACCATTACTCTGGTTGCACTTATGGTTGCACTTATGGCTGCGCAATCGACACCGTTCTGAGCTCAGCTGGACATGGCGGTTCATCGGCAGCCTGTCTGACATTCCTACAGGAGGAGGTTTTCATGAATCTGCAAAAGATCTACGAATATGCCCTGCAGAGAGAAGAAGAAGGGTATGCTTTTTTCAAGAGTAATGCGGAAAAAGCCAGTCATGCCGCTGCAGCAGAAATTTTCACCAAACTGGCCGAGGAAGAGCTCAAACATATTGAATACCTCAAGAAGCTGATGACAGCTTCCCCGGAGGAGGCCGGCTCCAGCGCAGCACCTCTGGAAGACGAAGGCTGGTTCGCCAACCGGGCAAGCGATGAGCTGCTCGAACAAAGCCTGGTGGAATCGATGATTCCCGATATTGCCGTCCTGCGCACGGCCTATCTCATCGAACACGATCTTTCTGAATTCTATGAAATGGCGGCACGCAAATCAACGGGAATGGCCGAGTTGGCCTTCTCCCAGCTGGCCCAGTGGGAACGGGGACACGAAGCCTTCTTCAAGGAACTGCACGACCGGGCCTTCCAGGAGTATGCGGAGATGCCCTGGGGCGGCTGAAAAATCCGCCTCCCCCGCAATAAACCAGACTTCCTACTCCCGGGGCGAATACCGGCGACGACTGTTCGCGACACTCCCCGGACAAGACAAAGCCGACAGGAGAAAAAGAATGGGAACATTTACCATGCCGGCAACCAGTTGGATCATTATTATTGCAATATTCACTGCTTCCATATCGCTGGCCGGATTTACCTCGAGATGGCTGGCAGCGAGAATGCCGGTCCTGGCCAGATTCGGCTTCCTCCTCTATTTAACGACGACAACCTTTTACTTCTGTATAATAACCCTGCTGATGCAAGACATTTTACACACGGGATAACCCTGAAACAGCGCGTATTCAATTCCGGTGAGACAGGGTGTTCATTTCACGGGTGTCTGCAGCCTGCCAATACTCACCGGCAACGAACAGCTCCTCGTCGGCCACGTTTCTTTTTTTCACATATCCGGTCTTACTCTGGAAGGGGTACGCTACTTCTTGGCAATAATCCAGACGGCATGGACGATTCCCGGTATATAGCCCAGGAGGGTTAGAAGTATATTTATCCAGAAATGCATGCCCAGACCGACCTGAAGGAACACCCCCACGGGGGGCAGTAGAATTGCAAAGATTATCCTGACAACATCCATATCCACTCTCCTGAGATTTTTTACTCCATATTCATCTTCAGCTGCACTGACTCTTTTCTTCTCCAACCAGACTGCCAAAACGGCACCGTTAGCAGCGAAAAGCAGCTATATGCCAGGGGATAATGTCTCCTTTCAGCCGGCCGATCCATGCACAGCGGCAATCGCTTGCAGCAGCAGCCAAAAACTGAAAGCTCCCAGCGCCATAAGGACCGCAGCCATTATCAGCACAATAATGATCACCGTTGCCTGCAGCCGTTGTTCCGGTTTTGAGCGGGCTCTGCCCTGCTGCAGCTGTTTTTCCAGAAGCGCCAGATTTTTCTCGTTGGCCTTCCACACAAAATCGAAGAGATCGCCGACAAAGGGAATAAGGCCGATAACCGATTCGAACAGGACATTAAAGGCCATGTGCAGCAATGTTGCCGTCGAGGCACCAAGGCGCGCCGCTTCGATGATGATATAGCTCGAGGCGGCACCGCCGGCAATATCGCCTACTCCCGGGATCAAACCGATAATACCGTCGAGGCCTATGCGGTATCCACCCGGCAGGGGAATAGCGCTGTCGAGCAGCCTGCTGAGCCGGCGCAGTCGCTGCAGTCGCCTCGATGAGATTTCAGTGTGTTTTTTTTCAGCCATTTTTTCAGAGTCCTTGTGTTATGACCGTCGCTTATTTATACTTTCAACGAGTATTGAGCCACGGAGCGGCGGTATGACTACAATAATATGCATGCTTTGTATTCTGACAATATTGATCCTGATACTGCCGGCGGCCGGTGCCTTTCTTTCAGGAACCTCACTGGAAGTCTTCGCCACCTTTCCGCCACTGACCGAGCCGGCAGCCCATCCCTCTTTTTCCTGGATACTTTTTCTCCTCTACCTGCTGTTCTCCCTGGCTGTCCTTTCCCTGATCATCCTGGCAGCCCTCAGCGGCAGAGAATGTTCCGAGAAGAGCTTCCTGCGGCAACAAAAACCCCTTCCCTGGTGGGGCCGGACAGCCCTGGGGCTGCTGTTTCTCTTCTGGGGGGTCGCCTGGACGAGGCTTTCCTGGTTCGAACCGCTCCAGCGCCATACCTTTCTGCCGCTGTGGCTCTGCTACATATTCACGGTCAACGGGCTTAGCCAGAGCCGCTACGGATTCTCCCTGCTGCTCGCCAGGCCCTTGGTCTTCCTGGGCCTTTTCCCTCTTTCCGCCGCGTTCTGGTGGGTGTTCGAGTACCTCAACCAGTTCGTCGACAACTGGTTGTATATAGGCGTCGACTACGGCCCGCTGGCCTATTCCCTGCACGCCAGCCTTTCCTTCTCAACGGTACTTCCCGCGGTGTACTCCACCCGTCTGCTTCTTTACCACAGTCCCTGCATGCAGAAACGTTTCTGCGGCCTCCCCTCCCTTCGCCCCTACCTTCCCCGGCATCCGGCCAGGCTGGTACTGCCGGCATCATGCCTGGGACTCCTAGGCGTCGGTCTCTGGCCCGAAGAAATGTTTTTTCTCCTCTGGCTTGCTCCACTGGGGATACTTGCCTCTCTCAAACAGATGGCAGGCCTGCCCACCCTTTTCAGCGACCTGGCCGAAGGCGACTGGCGACCGGCCGTATCCGCGGCCCTCGCCGCTCTGGTCTGCGGTTTTTTCTGGGAAATGTGGAACTACCACAGTCAGGCGAAATGGATCTACTCAATACCTTATGTACACCGCTACACCCTCTTCGAAATGCCCGTTTTGGGGTATATGGGCTACCTGCCCTTCGGCATGCTGTGCATCGAACTGGTGGAACTTGTCTTTGGCCGGCACCTGCAAAAAGCAGCCCTCAACACCCGTCGGTAATCGAGGCGCCAGTCGAATTCACTCAGGATGCCATCTGCTGCCGGCCAAGGGTCTGGTGGATGGTTTTCAACATATTTTCGCGACAGGAACCATTTATGGCCTGTGGGGTAATCTGCTCTGAAAGCAGCAGCAGAAAAGCCATGCAACCTGCCCACAACCTCTTTCTTCAATCTGCATCGCCCCCAGCAGCTGCTTAATGAAGAACATCTCACTACCTCCCCCTCCGCTGCGGACATACCCGATCGCTGACCGTCCTTATTTTCCGGATGGTGTCCGAACACATCGGACGCCCCTGCCCGGCAGCGCTTTCGGAGTTTTTTTATCTGCAGTGCAGTTGCCATAACCGGCATTTCATATCTGCCGGTAAGGGGCAGAAAGGGCAGCCGCGGAGCCTTGGACTAGGATCGGGACCACTTTAATGCCCGGCACCCACGACGCAAGGATCACAAATTGCATACATTGTATTGCTACTGCTGCTAATGCTACTGATTTTCCTCTCTGGCACCGCTGCTGCATCGGCACTGCCGTCAACAGTGGAAACGGTACCCCCACAGAAGGTGATACACATGAGAAACTCATCTCAACTAGTCGCTGCCACGGAGATAATGGCGCAATTTGCCGAGGATACAGGACTCTCCGGTACCCAGAAACCCCAGCGCTATCTGTGGACCGATGCCTTCGCCGTCTGCAATTTTCTCGAAATACACCGCCTTAGCGGCGACAAGCGTTTCCAGGAGTTCGCCCTTCGTCTCGCCGACCAGGTTCATGATATTCTCGGCCGCCATCGCCAGGATGATTTTCGCTCCGGCTGGATCAGCGGCCTGGCCGATGAAGAGGGGCGCAAACATCCCACCGCTGGAGGACTGCGCATCGGCAAGACCATGCCGGAGAGGCAGCCGGAAGAAGATTTCAACCAGCGGCTGGAATGGGAGAGGGACGGCCAATATTACCACTACCTGACCAAATGGATGCAGGCCCTTCACAACCTGGCATCGGCAACGGGCGACACCCTCTACGATACCTGGGCGCGGGAGTTGGCGGAAGCGGCCCATACAGGTTTCATCTATGAGCTTGAAGCAGGCGGCGAAAAAAGGATGTGCTGGAAAATGAGTATCGATCTCAGTCGTCCTCTCGTCCCAGCCATGGGCCACCACGATGCTCTGGATGGCTACCTTACCTCTCTGGAGCTTGAGGAATCGGCCCCCCGAGCCCTGGAGCGCCAGGTAACGGAGCTGAGAGAACTGTGCCGGGACAGGGACTGGACCACCGACGATCCATTGGGTCTCGGCACCATTCTCTGCGACTGCCTGCGCACGCTGCGGCTGGCAGAAGTCCATTCCAAACAGCTTCTGCCGCTTTTGAAAGATCTGCTTACCGCCGCCGTCAGCGGTCTCAGACAATATGCCCGTCAGGCACCGCTACTGCAGCCGGCGGAATATCGACTGGCCTTCCGGGAGCTTGGGCTGGCCATCGGCCTGCAGACGCTGCCACTGCTCAAACATCATTTCACCGCCGGCAGCAGCACCGCAAACGAAGATATCGATACCATCACCAACATGATAGAGGCTCTCTCGGCCTATGAAAACATGGGGGTCGAAATAGAGGAATACTGGCTTGCCGCCGAAAACCGCAGGGTATTGCCCTGGATCGAGCACCGTCACATCAATATGGTGATGCTAGCCACCAGACTGGTACCAGGGGGGTTCTTAAAAAAGTGAGGCGCAACTACGAAACTCCTGTGAAGAAGAATATCGGCAACCACCTCCTCCACGCAGCTCTTTTCCTCCTGCTGGTAACGCTGGCAGGCTGTACCGAGAAGCCGTCCTCTTCTACACCAACGCTCAATTGGTATATCTTCGATGAACCTTCGGGCGCCTTTGTCGATGCCGCTGTCAGCTGTTAGGAAAAGTCCGGCAACCTATACAACATCAATCTGGTGCCGCTGCCAGCCGATGCGACCAGCAGCGAGAGCAGCTGGTGAGACGGCTGGCCGCTGGCGATTCGGCCAGCTTGCCATAATGAAGCGTATTGCTCTTTCGCCGGCAGCTCCGGCGTCGCTTGCCACCAGCCGGGAGGACCAGTCGCGGCTGGCCTTCGAAGCCGGAGATTCGACCTTCATGGTCAACTATTCTTTCGTCTGGCCCAGCGGCTGGCAGTACTGCGCGGAGGACGGCTGCAGCAGATTGGGTCGCCGCGTGAGCTTAATAACACCCCCGACGATCTCTTCGTCGCCGGCTTCATCGGTCTTCCGGCCAGATATTTTTTCCCCGGTAAAATGGAAAACAGCCGCCTGCAACTGCCGGTACTGGAAGATACCATTGATCTTGGCGACAACGGCAGCGACCTGTACAACAACCGCCAGGTGATTGTCGGTCTGCCCCCCGAACACCTCACAATAGCAGAAGAGGATGATGAGGCGGTGCTTGCCGTGGAACTCACTGCATATTTTCGATCCCGAAAGCGGGCGCTGTCTTTTTCGATCCTCTCAAGAGAAATGATGCTCTTTGCGTTGCCTGTTCTTCCCCGGTTCCACGGCTGCTAAGGCTGTCTACCCAGAAGCTTTTACCAGCAGAGAGGCTGTGAACCGCGGAAGAATCCGCCAGATGGACCCGTTTCATCAAGGGTAGCCAGCCACACCGGGGTCTTGGCCGCTTCCTCGGGTGCTACTGGGGCCTGCGGTCCACCGAGATCGGTACGCACCCAGCCGGGGCAGACCGAATTGACGAGAATGTTTTCCCCCTGAAGTTCTCGCGCCAGCAGCGCGGTGATGCCGTTGACCATCGATTTCGATAGTCGATAGGCCGGTGACTGCATGTCGGCATGCGCCGAATCGGGATTGGCAATATCGCTTAGCGAACCCAATATACTTGCTATATTGACGATCCTGCCATAGTCGTTCTTCCTCATCACCGGTACACAGATCTGACTGAGAAGAAGAGGACCAAAGCTGTTGGTCTCCAGGGTATTCCGAAGCTGCGCCAGCGGCAGATCAAGAATATCGCAGCCGCTGTCTATCATAATGCCGGCATTATTGACGAGAATGTCCAGTCTGCCGAATTCGTCCTCGATCCAGCCCACGGCCGCTGTTATCGAGGCACCGTCGGTTACATCGACACGAATGCTGCGGACATCGAGTCCCTCATCGACAAGTTTCATGCCGGACTGCGCTCCTTTTTCCGCATCACGGGAACCGATAATGACCCGCAGCCCTTTTTTTGCCAGCTGCCTGGCTATCTCATAGCCAATTCCCCGGTTGGCCCCGGTTACCAGAGCAACCCGTTTATGTTGTGTACTCATGCGCCCTCCTCATCTGATGATTTTTCCTCTTCTCCCAGACATTCGTCTTGTTTTCTCGGAATATATCTCCCAGACCTATGCGGCTGACAGGGTGCTTTTCTCCCGCCTTACCACAAAGCACCTGCAAATTACTTTCCATATCAGCACAGGTTCCTGCAACTGCCGGCCGATACGCCTTTCGGACGAGATTGTACGTCAGCCTGGAGAAACGGCATGAAAATTGAAATTCCGGGAGTGTATCAGAGAACTGCAGCCTGTCTCCAATGCAGAATTTGTGATAACTGATTGTCCCTGGAGAACACGGGCGATGCACCGCCACAATACATACATACATACAAAGGAGCGATACGGGGTATGGAACATATGGCCAGCCATGAAAAGGCGAGGAAAGCGATGGTGGAGAGACAGCTCCTCACCCGCGGAATACAGGACCCGAAAGTCCTTGATGCCATGGGCAAGGTGGAGAGGCACCGGTTCATTCCCGAAAATCTGCAGGAGCTGGCGTATGCCGATCAACCTCTGCCCATCGACCGTCAGCAGACCATTTCCCAGCCCTACATCGTCGCCCTCATGAGCGAAGCATTGGAAGTGGGTGAAAATGATGTTGTTCTTGAAATCGGCACGGGCAGCGGCTACCAGGCAGCTATCCTGGCGGAAATCTGCAAAATGGTCTATACGGTTGAAAAGTATCCGGAACTGCTGGATACGGCTTCTTCGATTTTGCGGGAGATCGGCTACGAAAACGTCATTGGAAAAACCGACGACGGAACGCTCGGCTGGCCGGAGCATCAGCCCTACGATGCCATCATGGTCACCGCCGGAGCCCCCAATGTACCCAAGCCACTAATCGAGCAGTTGAAGGAAGGCGGCAGACTGGTCATTCCCGTAGGAGACAATACCAGCCAGGAAATGCTGAAGCTGACCCGCAAAAAAGACCACGTCACCGAACAACGGCTTGGTGGTTGCCGCTTCGTGCCGCTGCGCGGTGAACACGGCTGGAAGTAGCTCCAGTCCTCTTCAGAGCACCCTCCTCCTATCGCGGGGGAAAAGGCCCCGAAAGGATGCTCCGGCATCACCGCAAAGAAGCGGAAAACCGCCTTCCGTTACCTCTTGCGCCAAAGCACCTCAGAACATATTGACACCCAGCGATCTCAGGCGGCCTTGGCTATATTGACGGCGCAGACCTTGAGTTCGGGAATCTTGCAGATGGGGTCGTGCGCCGGATTGGTTAGGATATTGGCGCAGCTTTCGATAAAATGAAAGGGCATGAACACCGATCCGGCCTCGACTCGCCCGGTCACCAGCGCCTTGGTATCGACGGAGCCCCGGCGTGAGGAAACCGTTACCGTTTCTCCGTTTTTGATGCCCAGCTGCTCTGCATCCTCGGCACTGAGTTCTATGAAGCCTTCGGGAATTTCCGCGTCCAAGGTCGGCGAGTTCCTGGTCATGGTGCCGGTATGATAATGGGCGAAAACCCTGCCGGTGGAAAACCAGAAAGGGTATTGCTCGTCGACATTCTCGTTGGGGGGCTGGAAGTCGATGGCGTGAAAAAGCCCTTTACCCCGGGCGATCTTGCCGCCGTGCAGAAATTGTGTTCCCGGATGGTCCTCCGTCGGGCAGGGCCACTGCAACCCGTCACCCTCGAGCCTCTCATAGCTGATGCCGGCATAGGAGGGGGTGAGTTTGCGCATCTCGTTGAATATTTCCTCGGCTGATCCATACTCCATGGCATAGCCGAAACGGCTGGAAATATCCTGAATAATCTGCCAGTCCTGGCGGGCCTCTCCCAACGGTTCGATAGCCTTGCGTACGCGTGCACCCCGCCGTTCCGTATTGGTAAAAGTGCCGTCTTTTTCGGCAAAGGAGACTCCGGGCAGCACCACGTCGGCCATTTCAGCGGTGGCGGTGAGGAAGATATCCTGGACGATGAGCAGTTCCGCCTTCTCCAGGGCCTTTTTCACATGGTTGACGTCGGGATCGCTGACCACCGGATTCTCGCCCATGATGTAAAGCGCCTTGACCGTTTCGTTTTCCAGCCCTTCCAGCATCGCCGGTATAGTCAGACCGAGGGTGGTGGAAAGGCGGTCGACACCCCAGGCGGAGGCGAATTTTTCCGCGGCCCCCTCGGAGGTCACCGGCTGGTAGGCGGTAAAGACATTGGGCAGACCGCCCATGTCGCAGGCCCCCTGGACATTGTTCTGACCGCGCAGGGGATTGACCCCGGACGACTCCTTGCCGAGATGGCCGGTGAGCATGGCCAGGTTGGCCAGCGACTTGACATTGTCGACACCGGTGGTGTGCTGGGTTATACCCATGCAATAGACCAGCGAGCCTTTTTCGGCAGTGGCATAGCATTCGGCAATGGCCTCGATATCCGCCACCGATACGCCGCATATCTCGGAGGCCATTTCCGGGGTAAAGGCCTCTATTACCTTCCTGCAGGCCTCGAACTCTTCGGTCTGTTGGTCGATATAGTCTTGATCCTGCCAGCCGTTTTTCACAATGACGTGCATGATGCCGTTGAGCAAAGCAACATCGGTGCCCATTTTCTGATTGACGTGGATATCGGCTATTTCAGCGATATGGACCCGACGCGGGTCGGCGACGATGATTTTGGCGCCGTTTTTCTTGGCACGAAAGATTCGGGTGGCTATAAGCGGATGAGCCACGGTGGTATTCGAGCCGATGATGAATATACAGTCGGCATTCTCGAATTCGCCAATGGAATTGGTCATCGCTCCACTGCCAAATGATGCGGCAAGACCTGCCACGGTAGAGGAGTGTCAGAGACGGGCGCAGTGATCGACGGAGTTGGTGCCCACCGCCGCCCGGGCAAATTTCTGGAGAAGATAGTTCTCCTCGTTGGTGACCTTGGCCGAGGTCAGAAAGCCTATGGCATCTCCACCGTTCCTGTCGGTGATCTCCTTGAGTTTGGAGACGGTAAAATCAAGCGCCTCGTCCCAGCCGACCTCTTCGAGAACCCCGTTTTTCCGGATCAGAGGCGTCGTCAACCTTTTTTCGTTGCGGATGAACTCATGTACGTTCCAGCCCTTGATGCAGAGCTTGCCCTCGTTGACGGGACTGGTCTTGCAGGGAATGGTTCCTATGGGCTCGCCATCGAGCACTTCCAGATAGAAATTGCAGCCGCAGCCGCAGTATGTACATGTCGTCAGAACGGTCCTGTAATCCATGGATACTCCCTTGCTATTCTTTGCCTTCCACAGCTTCAATGGTATTCAGAGGCGACCTCTTGCCCCGCTGGACGCCGGTCTTGAAATCAAACTGCTCCTCCATGATGGAATTCACCTTCTTGTAGAGGGTCCGCAGGGGAATGTTCGACGGGCAGGCCTCTTCGCAGAGGCCGCAGTCTATGCATCTGCCGACCATGTGCATGGCCCGGGTGTGATGAAAGACCGGGATCTCGGGCGGCAGTTCGCCGCGCTTGACCAGGTCGTCGCATTTGAGGCTGCAATCGTTACAGAAGCACATTGGACAGATATTGGAGCAGCCGTAGCATTTGATGCACTTGACGAACTCATCCATCCAGTAGCTGAACTTCTCCGAGAGCACCAGGGCATCGACCTCGGCAACAGAGTTGTTTTTCACGGGTTCAGCCTTTTCCCCGGCAACGAACGTGTCGGGGAAGGGTTCGGCGCACTCGCATGCTTCGGCCAGCTCCTGGGGGCAGGCAATACCCACCGTCACCACTTTTTTCGGATCAAGCTGGTTCCAGGTATAAAGCGTCTGCAGCCCCCGGTCATCACAGCCCCTGACCAGCACACCGAAAACCTCTTCGGGATAGGCGCGATGAATGTTGATCAGATACTTGTTGAGAGGATACCTGGAGTCGCCCGGGCGTTTCCTGTCGCCCAGAACCATATTGTCCAGGGAATCTCCCTGCTGGAAAAGGTGCGGGGCAACATGCCCATGTTTTTCGGCAAGCCCCAGAAATCCTTTGATTTCGTCCGTTTCCAGCAATTGCCTTACCGTGTCTTTGACAGTCTCAATCATAGATATACCCACTTCCTGAAAAAACGGCTCACGCCAGCTCTTTTCTGTAATCCTGGCGCAGCGGCGACGGACCAAGGTCGCGCAGCACCTTGATGAATGACTCGAACTCCTCGACGAGCTCCGGTGCCTCAGCAGACGATACCCAGCTTGCCCGCAGACGGTTTTCGTCTATTCCGGAGAATTTGAGCATCTCCTGCAGAACGGTGACCCGCTTCTTGGTGGAATAATTACCATACAGGTAATTGCATTCATTGAGGTGTCAGCCGCCGACAAAGACTCCGTCCACCCCTTTTTGAAAGGCGAGGAGAATATGGTGCGGCGACACGCTTCCACTACACATTACCCGGACGGTGCGAATATTCGCCGGGTACTGTAAACGACTGACCCCAGCCAGGTCAGCAGCGGCGTATGCTCACCAGGTACAGAGAAAACAGACTATCTTGGGTTCAAAAGTGTCGTTGGTCATTGTAATTTCCTTATCTGGTTATAAAAAAACAGCGTCTCAGCTTCTTGGTATACGTTTATTCTCGCGTCTCTGACCCGCTTCTTCGTGTTTTCCTGCCATCAGATTGCCCGTATCTGGGCCAGCAACTGCTCCGGTCTGTACCCCCGTAAAATGGCGCTGTGCGAGGGACAGGTGGCGGCACAGTTGCCGCAGCCCTTGCAGAGTATCTCCTGCACTTCGCAGACGCCTGCTTCCCGGGTATAGACGATGGCATCGTAGGGGCAGACATTGAGGCAGCCCATACAGCCGACACAGGATTCCGCATCTATTTCGGCGACGATGGCACTTTTTACCAGTCTGTCCTTGAAAAGAATGGCGCCCACCCGGGCGGCGACGCCGATGCCCTGGGTCCGGGCCTCGACGGAGGTCACCGGGTAACGGGCGCTGCCGCAGATGAAAATGCCGTCGGCGGCAAAATCCAGGGGTCTGAGCTTGGCATGGGCCTCGAGGAAAAAACCGTTTTTATCGGTGGGTACCCGCATCAGCGCGGCAATATCACCGGCATCCCGGCGAGCCACCAACGGAGTGGAGAGAACCACCAGATCGCTTTTCAGCTCCTTGGGTTCGCCCAGGACCGTATTGAAAAATCGCACTTTGCCCTCGCCCACTTCCGGCGGCTGCTGAGGATCATAGACATAAAAGTTGATGCCCATACCCCGGGCGTCCCAGAGCATCTGCTCCTTCTCGTCCCCGTACATCTGCATATCGCGATAAAGGATGCTGACACTGGCCAGCGGAAACTGCCGCTTGATGATCATGGCGTTTTTTACCGCCGTCATGCAGCAGATGCGTGAACAGTATTCACGCTGTGCATCACGGGCGCCGGCGCATTGGATCATCACCACACTGGCGGCGGCAAAGGAGCTATCCTTGAGCTTGTTCTCCAGCTCCATCTGGGTGATCACATCTTTGCCGTTATGCCCGAACAGGCCATTCTCCACCAGCGGCACCGCTCCTGAGGCGACGACGATACACCCCACCGTCTCCTCCTCCGCCGTACCATCCGCTCCATCGACGATAATCCTATAGTTGCCGATATAACCGTCAATCTTCTTGACGGTGGCTGCGGTCATCACCGATATGTTCGCACTGGATTCCACCGACTGCACCAGGGTATCGACACGCTCTTCGGCGTCTGCGCCATTTTCAAGCGTATTGAGACTGCGCAGCAGGCCGCCGAGCTTTTTCTGTTTTTCCACAAGAATGACTTCGAGCCCCATGCCGGCGAGGGACTCGGCAACGGAAAGACCGGCGATGCCGCCGCCGATGACCAGAATCTTGCGCACCAGCGAGGATTCGATATCGTCCTGGGGCTCGAGTGAGACCGACTTGGCCACCCCCATGCGCACCAGATCCTTGGCCTTGCCCGTGGCTACCTCCTTCTTGCCCATATGCACCCACGAACATTGGTCGCGAATATTGACCATCTCGAAGAGATAGGGGTTCATGCCCGCCTGGGCGCAGGAACTGGCAAAAAGAGGGTGATGCGTTCTGGGCGAGCAGGAAGCCACAACCACCCGGTTAAGCTGGTGCTTGCGGATGGCATCCTGTATCTCGCCGATGCCTGATTCGGAGCAGGTGTAGAGGTTTTCCTTGGTATAGACCACCCCGGGCAGGGTGGCTGCGTATTCAGTGACTGCCGTACAGTCGAGATGTCCGGCAATATTGGAACCGCAGTCGCAGATAAATACCCCGACCCTCAAATCTTCCTGTGTCTCCTGGTTCTTTTTCTTCATATTCGAAACCTTATGCTGGCAGGTATGGTGGCTCTTTTCCCGCCGTTACAAAAAACAGCGCCGTCGAAAATGCTGGATTATGCGGAGCATCTACGACACCTTGAGCAAATTCGCATGCGTCACCGTCTGTACCGCCCTGGCCGCCGCACTGCTGGCCTGAGCCACCGATTCGGGAATGTCCATGGGGCTGTGGGCGCAGCCGCAGACAAAAACCCCCTCCCTGGTCGTATCGAGGGGATTTTCCGGAAGCGTCTTGAAAAAGCCAAAACGATTGATGTCGATGCCAAGGATATCGGCAAGCTCCTGCATGCCGTCGGCGGGCTGGCAGGCGGTGGCCAGAACTACCAGGTCGAACTCCTCGCGCTTGACCACCTGTTCTCTGGTATCCTCATAGACCAGAACCGGGTTGTCGTTGTCTCCCTTGACGATCTCCGCCACCCTGCTGCGGCGATAGCGTATATTGGAATTGTTGCCGCCGCGCACCCTGTACTCGTCGAAGCCCTTGCCCACCGCCCGGATATCCATGCCGAAGATCACCGAAGTGGTATCGTTGTCATGTTCGTGGGCGATAATAGCCTCCTTGATCGAGTGCATACAGCAGAACCCGGAACAGAAGGGATAAAAGCGCAGGTCACGGGAGCCGACGCACTGGATGAAGGCCAGCTTCTTGGCCGTACGGAATGATTCCGCCGTGGTCCTCAATTTTTCAAGCCGCTCTTGTATGGGCAGATACTCTTCATATTTTTTTGCCCACTGCTCAAGGGCCTCATCCTCCGCCGCCTCACCGCTTTTATACTCGTTGTAAAAATCGGCCGACGGCTTGCCATGTTTTTCCTCGAATCTGGCCAGGCCTTTGGCCGCGCGTTTCTCCTGTTTTTCCAGCTGTCCGATCTCCTTTTTCACCAGAATATCAGAGGGCCGGTGGATATGGCCGTGGGTCGGGCCGCTGGCGCTTAAGAATCGTTCGAACTCCATGGAAGTGATGACGTTGGCCAGTTGATTGTACCGGTATTCCGGGATCTTGCCCGGATCGAAAACCGTATAGCCGTTGGCGGCGATCACCGCGCCAACCGCCAAGTCCACCAGCTCATCCTTTTGTTCAAAGTCAATGGCCCCGGCCTCGCACTTTTTCTGGCAAATGCCGCACTTCTTGCCCTGAAAAACACGGCAGTAGCGGGTGTCGATGGCATGAGTCGAAGGAATTCCCTGAGCGAACCAACTGTAGACGGCCTTGCGCAGCGAATGGCCCTCGTTGTAGAGATCGACCACATCGGTGGGGCACATTTCCGCACAGGCTCCACAGCCGGTGCATTTGGAGGCATCTACGTAGCGGGCCTTTCTGCGCACCCGTGCCGTGAAGCAGCCGGCACTGCCTTCAACGCTTTCCAGCTCGCTGTAGGCCATCAACTCGATTTTGGGATGTCGACCGACATCCAGCATCTTCGGCGAGAGTATTCAGATAGCGCAGTCATTGGTGGGAAAGGTCTTATCAAGCTGGGCCATCTTGCCGCCAATGCTCGGCAGCCGCTCAACCAGGTAGACCTTAAACCCCATCTCGGCCAGATCAAGTGATGACTGGATTCCTGCGATTCCGCCACCAATAACAAGCATGTCCTTATTCACAATCACCCTCCTGTGGTGCAACAGTTTCAAAAAGCTCAGGCGGCCTCTGTCACCTTCAAAGGCCCAAGCTCCTGTATCTGTTTGGTAAAATCAGCAGCAACCTCGGCAAACCGGGTTCCTTCGGCAGAGGATATCCATTCGAGCCTGACCCTGCCAGGTTCTATCCCCAGCAGATCCACGAGTTCCCTGGCCGTACTGAAAATCTTTTCGGCTTTTTTATTACCATCCAGGTAATGACAGTCGCCGATGTGTCAGCCCGCTACCAGGACGCCGTCGGCCCCGTTCTCGAAACCCTTGAGAATGAAATTGGGATTGATACGGCCGGAACACATGATCCGGATAATGCGCATATTGGGCGGATACTGAAACCTGCTGACGCCGGCCAGATCTGCTGCCGAATACGCGCACCAGTTGCAGGCGAATGCGAGTATTTTTGGTTTGAATTCCCCGGACATTTTCCCTCACTCTATGTATTTGTGGTTGGCCCCCTGTCGACACAAACAGACTGTAACGGCTGTCGTCGACCAGGGAATCACTGCTCGTCAAATGCCGCCTCCACCATGGTCAGCACCTCGGTGTCCCCGTAATGACGCACCGTCGCCGCCCCGGTGGGACAGGCCACCGCGCACATGCCGCAGCCCTTGCATAGCGCTTCCTGCACCGCTGCCACCTTAATACCCTCTTTCTCGTCGACGATGATGGCATTGAAGGGGCATGCCTCCTCGCATTCACCGCAGCCCCGGCACATGAACGCGTCGCCCATGATCACGTCGGCGAGGAACATGAAAAAGCCGCGCCCGCGGATCGAGCCGCCCGAGGCCCAGTAGCTGTTGCCGTGGCCGGTGTAGCCGTAGGACTTGCGCCAGTCCGTCGCAAAGTAGATGCCGTGGCCAAACGCGGCGCCGGTGATCTGCGCGCCGGGTAGCGAGCGCGGGAGCCGGAGGTTGGAGCCCAAGATCGGGTGAATGTTGACCGCCCGGGTCCCGTGAATGCCGAGGAACACGTTGGCCGCGTCGACCTGATCGCGGATGTCGGCGAGGTCGCTGCGGCGGCTCGGCTGAAGCCGCGCGCGCTCTTTGATGGTCTTGCG
>CAKZOA010000173.1 GCA_937132035.1 uncultured Desulfobulbaceae bacterium
ATTCCATCGATCTCGACGGATTCGCCCTCGAGCGGCAGAGGGATATTCTGGGCCGGAAGAAAAAGCTCTACGCCCAATCGCCCAATCCCAGCTTTCGGACCTATGGACCTACGTCGGCTGAAGAGTTTAAGCAACTCTGGCAAAGAAGAAGAGGGCGGCCGGGCTAGCCTCTTCTTGTGTCGACATATCTCTTGAGATTAAGGGCGTAGCGGAATGAATCAGGCGCCTTCCGCTGCCACTCTTCAAAGGTGGAAACAGAGGGGGGAGTGAAAAAGGTAGAGTTTATCTCCACGGTGGAAAAGTGCTGCCGGCAATAGTCGAACCATTCTGTTTTTGGTAAGTCTTCAGGATAAAATGTTTTTTTCAATGATCATATTGATATCCACTGGTACCGATATGGGCCTGTGCAGTCGTCGATGTCATAAGATTTTCCCTGCGCTGTATCATTCAGGATGGTCTGAAGCTCATTCTGTAACAGGGGTACTCTTTTCCCGGGACGCCATAAACCCTTTTTTGGGGGCTTGACCGCAGCCGTCCTGGCTGCGGAACACCCGTGAAAAGAGCACTCCTGTCACTTTGTAATAGGGTAAGCTGAGGCTCAGGGATAGTCAGGATTAATTTTGCAAGGCTCGTTCGAGCTTCTCCTGCAGCATTCAGGGTCGCTCTTGATGGAGAAGGGATCCGGTGGCATGGTAATTGAAAAATAAAGATGTAGGGCGCATAACAGGACTGGATTTGACCATGGCCTGGGTGCCAACCTTTTCAGGTGAACAGGTCAACACGCTTTGTCATGCAGGAGATCAAGGAAAAAAGGTGAGATGGAAACACATGCAATTACGATATGTTGAGAGAGTGCATCGCGGTGGGATCCAGGTATCTGAGTGCGAGGGGATTCATGCACAGGGAGGGCGATAGATGACAGCAAGCTGTGGGAGGTGTGGTACCAAGGTCTCCGTTTCGGCAATCGCCTCAGGGGTAATCCTGTCCGGTGAGATATTTGTCCTGTTGGAGAAGACAGATGATGACGACCTGTTGGGCTTTGGCTGTGGGGGAGGGTGTTCGGAGGAGGGAGAGTGCATGTCTGAAGATTGGAGAGTGGGGAAAAAATTCTTTGGTTGCCAGTATGAAAACGAGCAGGGGCAGTCAAGCGCCCCGACCACGATGTCCGGCAGGTGAAAAAGCTGAGAAAAGTGTATAGCGTATGGAATTGCCCAGCGATGAAAAACGAGGCAACTGCCCAAACAAGGAACCGTCGGCAAAAAAATGATGGGCAGACAGTGAAAACCACAGTCGTAGTACAAGCATGGCGGTTCGCAACTCAATGGAAATAATTATGAAGAATATACGTAAGGATGAGATAGAGTTTTTAATGCAGGAGCAGCAATGGCCGGCGATTTCAATCTATATGCCCGTGAGCCGAATCGGGGATCAGCAGGACCCGATCCGCTATAAAAATTTTCTCGGGCATGTTGAAAAGCAACTCGTCGCCGGGGGTATGCGGCAGGCCGAGGCCAGAAATCTTCTCGCGCCGGAATATAAACTCCTGGAGGACAAAGGGTTCTGGGTGAACCTCGGTGCCAACGGGCTTGCTGTCTTTCGCTCCAAAGATGTGGAATTGCGCTATGCTCTGCCTCTATCTTTTCAGGAGTTGGTGCAGGTCGGCGACTGCTTTCATATAAAACCGCTTATCCCACTTCTCGACAAGAAACGCTATCTTGTTCTTGCTCTGAGCAAGGGTTCGGTACAGCTCTTCAAAGGCCAGCGCCACAGTTTCAGTGAAATCGAGCTGCCGGAAGAAACACCTGCCAGCATGGATCAGGCGCTCAAGTATGATGATCCCGAAAAGCAGCTGCAGTATCACACCAACACCCCCGGCGGGGGGGCAAGACGGGAGACGGTGTTCCACGGACATGGTGTGGGAATAGATGAGGAAAAGGAGAATGTCGAGCGCTATTTGCAGGCGGTGGACAACGCTCTGTTCCCTCGTCTCGATGAGCTGAAATGCCCAATCGTCCTTGCCGGTCCTGATGAGTTGCAGGGAGTCTATCGCCGTATCACCAAAGGGAAAAATATTCTTGGAAAGGGAGTCAACAGGAACGTGCGGGACATGTCCGGTGAAGAACTGCATACCCAGTCCTGGCAGCTGGTCGCCGACGATTTGTCGAAAGAGGAAGAGGAGGCGGTGAAGAACTACCGTAACGGTCTCGGCACCGGCCTGGTGGCTGATGAGGCTCAGCCGGTACTCACTGCTGCCTTCGAAGGCCGGGTCCAAACGCTGTTTGTGGTCGGCAATGAACATGTCTGGGGGACCTTCGACCAGGAGAAAGTTCAGACCACTATTACCGGCCTCAACGACAGCCCTTCGGTCGATTTACTCGATGTGGCGGCAAGGCTTACGTTGTGCAAAGGCGGTGATGTTTTTATTCGGACCCGTGAGGAGATGCCCACCGACTCGGCTCTTTGCGCTCAGCTCCGTTTTTAATGGCTGAGGGGCAGGGGGCGACGGTAGGTTGGGTGCAGGGAAGAGGGGTGGAAGTTGCAGTCGAGCTGCGGCTTTACATTACTACCGGGCCGCCTTGCGCAACAGAAAAACACCAAAGGCAGAGAAGAGAATATGGACGGTGACGGCAGCTATGGTCGGGGCCAGATAGCCAGCCTTGGCAAACGACTGCAGAGCCCCCCAGAACCCCCAGGCAACGAAGGCCAGCATGCAGCTGGCCGGTATGGCGATAGCCAGGTCACGGCCCCATTTCTGATAGAATATGAGGAGAACGGGTATGCCGAGAAGAAGCAGCGGAATCCCCAGCAGAATATAGGAGATACGACTGTAGAAGTTAGCCCAGGAAACAGTTTTTTCTTCCTGGGTTTCTTTCTTTCGCGCTTCTCTAAAAAGCCCTGAAAGCGAGAGCTCGGCCGATCTGTATGCAGGAACAAAGAAGGCATCTGGCGATTCTGGGAGTGTTTGTTCCAGTTCGTCGAAAATCGTATAGGAATATTCGCCGCCATCCTTGAGATGCTGGGTTTGGCCGTTTGAAAATATCCAGGTGCCGTTTTGCCATTCCGCTTGTCCGGCGCTGAGCAGAAGTTTGAGGTTATAGGCAGAATTCCACTGCGAGTATGAGAAATTTTTGAAAGAAAAACGATCGGTTTCGGGCCATTCAAAGGAGTAAAATCCTTCTTTGCCTTTATAATAATAGCGACCGCTGCGATAAATGCCCAAGGGGACCTTTCCCTGCAATTGTTCATACCAGATACGGTTGGTGGTAGAAATAGTCCGTGGCAGGATGAACTGCGCCATGAACATAAACAGCAGGGTTGCCAGCAAAGCCCCTATGAGAACAGGTTTGGCAATGTTTTTTAACGGAACACCCCCTGCTTTGAGGGCGCGCAACTCATTGTTGTAGTTGAGCATTCCCAGGGTAATGACGCCCGAGAGCAGAATGAGCACGGGCCCGAGCTGGTCGAGAATAAAGGGGATGTTGAGAAAGAAAAAGCGCAGGGCCAGGCCCATGGTGCCGCCGTGGGAGGTGAATTTGTCGATTTTTTCGAAAAAGTCGACAAGCAGGTAAATGGCTACGAAGGCAGTGGAAACAGTGATGAAGTTGCGGATATACTGAGCCAAAAGGTAGCGATTGAGCAGTATCACAACAGTCTCCTCTCAGCGTGACAGGTAGAGTGAAAGAGAGAAGCCGAATAACACAGCGGCCAAGCCTATCACATTGGAGAAAACAAGGTAAGAGATGGCGTGAAATGGCTCGCCTGCCTTGAAGAACTGGGCTGCTTCCCGGGTAAATGTTGAAAAAGTAGTGAAACCTCCGAGGAAGCCGGTGAAGATGAACAACCTGAACTCATGACTGATGTGGACACGCTCGAAATAGCTCCAGCAGAATCCGATCATAAGCGAACCGGCGATGTTAACGAAGAAGGTGCTTAGAGGAAAATGAAGAGAGCCGGCTTTTTGGGCCAGTACGGCGATGCAGTATCTGGCTATTGAACCTATGGCTCCTCCAAGACCAACTGCAAAGAATTTTACCATTTTTTTATGTTTGTAAAAGACTGTGTGGTACCCTTAAGAGGATGGCATTCATCTTCAGTACCATTATCGCCATCTGCAGTCAAGCACAGGATACCATGGGGACGGGGAAGGTATCATAGGTGCATGCCGACCAGTTTTAGGCGACTTATTGCCAGGGGGGAACCGTCGCTGAGGTCCCTGGTCACCACTGCCTGGCGCTGCTCTTGCATTAGTGTCTGGAAATATGCTATACTGCGCCTTCGTGTGTGTTGGAAAATGCAGAAGTCGTGAAAAACACAGGAGTTTTTCAACATAAACCTGCCCTGAGGCGGCCTTTGGCCGGTGAATGAGAGGGCTGAATCTTAGAGGAGGCAGTGGGCGTTATTGAAAGCTGAAATGTAAGTACTGTTGCTTGTCTCCAACTTGTCGCACTTGCGGTAATTTCCACCTCTGCCTGATGCTTCGGGTCGAGGTTGATGGGGCAAGCCATGATCTTCACCAGCGCCCCTGTTACCATTAATGGCACGAAAAAAAAAATCAGTAAATGCTTCAATTCTTGAACAGTCTGCCCGGAAAACGGCAAAAGAGCGGCTGAAGCAGTTCTGGGAGGTGTTTGAGAAAGAAGATGACGTTCTGATTATCATCAATGCCGACCCCGATGCTTTGGCTTGCGCTCTTACAATCAAGAGGCTCCTTCGCTACAGAACCAAAAATACCACCATCGCCCATCCCAACGAAATACGTCGGCTCAATAACGTAGCCATGGTTGAGCGTCTCAAAATTCCGCTGGAACGCCTGAAGAATGTCAAGACGGGCAACTATACGAAACTGGTGCTGGTTGACTCCCAGCCAAACCACCTGCCCTGTTTTGAGAAGCTGCATTTCAATGTCATAATTGATCACCATCCCGTAGGCGGCGATTGGAAGGCGGAGTATATTGATATCCGTCCCGACTATGGTGCCTGTTCGACCATGCTGGTTGAATATCTCCGGGCCGCCTCCATGAAGCCATCGGTGGCCCTGGCAACTGCTCTGTTCTATGCCATTAAGGTCGACACTCAGGATTTTGAGAAAAAAGGCGGGCTGGCAGACGGTATATCCTTTCGCTACCTTTTCAGCATTGCCAATCGCAACCTGGTGCGCAAGTTCGAACTGACGGATCTGAGAAAGTCGGAGCTGAAGTATTTCAGCCTGGCCCTCGATGCCTTGAAATATTCCAAAAGAAGATACTATACTCACGTCGGCAGGGTAAGAAGCCCTGACGTGCTGGTTATTATTGCCGATTTTCTAAACCATGTCGGAGAGATAGACTGGGTTATTGTCTCCGGTATTCACGGTGAGAAACTGGTAGTTATCTTTCGCTGCGACGGCTACCGTAAAAGCGCCGGCAAGCTCGCCACCAGGATTTTCGGTTCTCTCGGATCTGCCGGCGGTCACAAGGACTCCGCCAGGGCCGAGGTGCCGCTCAAAAAACTTGAAATCGAAGAAAAGGATTTCAATACGCAGACGTTGAAACGTCTGACAATGCGGCATATGAAGGATTGATTTCCCTCTTGCCAGGTCCTTTGACCTGAGACCCCCTGTAGCTAAGCTTGGCAAGCAGGCTTGGCAAAACTGTTCCCGTGGTTTACATTTTATCTTATCCCGTCATTGCTTTTTTCAATAATTAAAGAGAGGTTACCCTTTCTACAGCTTCGGGTACTGATATGCTACGACCAACAACACTTGCTATGATTCTCGCCGGGGGAAGGGTGGATGAACTTAACGCTCTTACCTATTACCGCCCAAAGTCGGCCGTTCCCTTTGGCGGATTTGGCCGGGTTATTGACTTTGCGCTCTCCAATCTGATGAATTCCGGCATCGAACAGGTTGCCATTCTCAGCCAATATCGCAGCTATTCCCTGATAAATCACATAGGCACCGGTGCGGCCTGGGATATGATCGGTCGATATCGCCGCATTTCGGTTCTGCCGCCTTTTCTCGGTACCGAGGCCACCGACTGGTATCGAGGATCCGCCGACGCCGTTTTCAAGAATCTCGACTTTGTCGAGTATCATCGGCCAGAGGAGATCCTCATACTCTCGGGCGATCACATCTATAAAATGGATTACCAGGAGATGATCAACTACCATCACGAAAAAGACGCCGATCTGACCATCGCCTTCATCAAAGTGTCCAGGGAGGAGGCAAGCCGGTTCGGCGTGGCGGTGATTAACGATGAGGATGGTGAGCGGGGTGGAAAAATCGAAGGGTACTGGGAAAAGCCTGAGGAACCGAGTTCGGACTGGGTTTCGCTGACGGTGATGTGCTTTCGTCCGGAAGTGCTCTACAAGGCGCTGCGGCAGAATCAGCAGGAGCACTCGTTTGAGTTTGGCAAGGATATCATTCCCATGCTGGTGGAAGAGGGCTACCGGGTATACGGCTACAAATTCTGCGGTTACTGGGGCTATACCCGCACGGTGGAGGAGTATTGGCAGTCGAACATGGATCTTTTGGGAGAACAACCTGCCATCGACATGGAAAAATGGGGTCTACGCACCAATCTTGAACACAGGGGGATCAGAGATTTCCAGCCTGCGCATATGGGACAGGCCGCCAGAATCAGCAACAGTTTGATCTACAATGGCTGCGTCATAGATGGCGAAGTCACCAACTCCATTATATTTCCCGGCGTCATTGTCAGGAAAGGGACGGTGATAGAAAATTCGGTTCTGTTCTTCAACAACGATATAGGTGAACACTGCCGGCTTAACAAGGTGGTAGCAGATGTCAATAATACCTATGAATCCAATGTGGTCATCGGCGCTGAACCGGGCAGCACAGCCCATAAAGTGACGGTTATCGGCTGGAATAACCGTATACCGCTGCAGACCCGGATCGAAGAAGGCGCAACGGTCTATCCCAACCTGCCGCAGACCAAGTGGCCGGCAATAGTAAAATACGGGGAGGTGTTGAGATGAGCCGTTTCAAAGATGCCCTGGTGCTTCTGCTGGCAGGAGGGGTAGGCAGCAGGCTTAATATTCTGGTCAAACGCCGGGCCAAGCCGGCCGTGCCCTTTGCCGGAATCTATCGCATAATTGATTTCAGCCTCAGCAATGTCATGAACTCCGGGCTCAGCAAGGTCGGGGTCCTGACCCAGTACAAGCCGCTGTCGCTTATGAGCCATATAGGCAACGGCGAGGCCTGGGATCTGACCGGTCGAAGCAGAGGGGTGAAGATACTGCCGCCGCGCACCGGAGAAACGGAGTCGGACTGGTATAAAGGCACCGCCGATGCCGTCCGGCGCAACCTCGATTTCCTCACCGACAATCCAGCCCGGGAGGTGATCATTCTCTCCGGTGACCATATCTACCAGATGGATTTCGATGCCATGCTTGAATATCATCGCTCGAAAAAGGCAGATGTGACCGTCGGCATGATGGTCGTGCCCAAAAGCCAGATCCATCAGTTTGGTGCAGGCATCATCGATAACCGCAACCGCATCATCGGCTGGGAGGAAAAGCCCAAGGAGCCTAAAACCAATCTCGCCTCTATGGGTATCTATGTTTTCGACTATCAATACCTGATGGCATGTCTGATGCGCGACAAAAACGATCTCGATTTCGGCATGCATATCCTGCCCAATGGAATCGCCAATGACAATGTCTTCGCCTATCCCTTTTACGGCTACTGGCGTGATGTGGGGACGATTCAGGCCTACTGGGAAGCGAATATGGACGTCATCTCTCCCGAGAGTGGAATTTCCCCGCAAAAGTGGCAGATCCGGACCAATGTTGAAGCCGAGGGACGGCCGGCGGATCGGGCTCCGACGCGTTTCGGCACGCAAACCATGGTGAAGGGATCACTCATTTCTGCTGGTTCCGATATTCGCGGCACAGTCATCAACTCCGTGCTCTCTCCCGGCGTGGTCGTGGAGGAAGGGGCTACTGTCAGGGACTCGATACTTCTTACCGACTGCGTGGTAAAAAAAGACAGTGTCGTTGATCTTTCCATTCTCGACAAGCGGGTGACTGTCGGCACCGGATCGACCATCGGCGCAGGTGATGGCCACGATACGGTTAACATCGTCGCTCCCTCCCATCTCTATTCGGGCATCACGCTTATCGGCAAAGGGGCGCGAATTCCTGAAGGCGTCAGCATCGGCAGGAACTGCGTAGTCGATACCAAGGTCGATGAAGGTCAATTCCAGGGCTCGTCGCTTGCGGATGGTGAATCTATTTTGCTTGCGGAAAAATGAGCAGAACAGAATCCTTGATCAGGGAACAAAGACGTAGACCGAACTGATACTGAAGATCCACATGGCGGCGACGGCGATATTCGCCCGAGTCATGCTGATGCCCTGGCCGGTCACCAGACTCTGACGGACGACCATGAAGGACCATACGAAAACACCGACGATGGCCGGAACGAGCACAATGCGCAGAATTCCATCGTGAGGATAGCGCAGGGCATAGTTAAGCATCGGCGCCAGAAACCAGAAAGGAAGAACGGCGAGGCCTATGAGGTCGAAGATCAGGCCAAATCCGCCGTAGCCGCCGAAGGCCTTGGCGGCGGCCCAGTAGACCATGGTGAACGCTATGAGGGCGCCGGACATGGTCACTACTCCCGCTGTGGAAAAGATCAGGGGAGTGATGAAAGCATACTTGCCGTCCATGGGCAGGTTGGGAGTTGTCTGCAGGGCACCGATGAGGTTGGAGATACCGAAGAGGATGCCCAGGATGAAAAGGTTGGCGAGGGCGTATCGTCTGGCTTTTCCCTCAAGCGCCAGCTTGAAAAGGGCGCTGTCCCCGCTCACCATGCTTTGATATATTTCTGCCATATTCATCCGCTGGTTATATCACCTTCATGAAAGAGCTGTTCTGCAACCCCAGAGGGATTGCAGAACAGGTTGGTTTTATACACGTATCCTCATCGCCGGTGCTCAGGCTACCCAGCCTCCGGGCAGTATGGCATAGATGACCAAGAGGGCGCTGACTGCGGCGATGATTATACCCGCCATCGTCGAATTGTAGCGCTCCTCATTATATACCGTCCAGCCGTGGATGGAGTCAACAAGGCGTTTGTTTTCATCGAGCGGAATGTGTTTCACCAGAGACGGAATCCTGTTGGTGATCATGGAAACAGTGGTGACGAGGAAGAAACACAGCGGTACGCAAAGCAGGGCGCCCGACATGCCCAGGGCGGACTGCAAACCGCTGGAGATGACGAAGTCGGGGAAGATATAGGGTGAAATCAAAATATAGAGTATGCCGGAAATGAAGGTACCCGCCGTGGCCCCGTAACGGTTGGCCTGCTTCCACCAGACGCCGAGAATAACCAGCGGTGCGACCGTGACTCCGGCGAGCCCGAAGGCGCAGAGTACTGAAACTACAAGAAAATCAGGCGGGTTCAAGGCGATCAATATGGCGGCGAGACCACCACCTGCGATTGCGCAGTAATTGAGTACCTTGGTTCGTGACTCATCAAGGTTGGGTTTGATGGTGGCAATAATATCCTGGGCGATAAGAGCACCGATGGCCATGAGATTGGCGCTGATGGTGGACAGGCCAGCTGCTATGGCGCCGGCGATGACAAAGGCCAGCACCCATGGCGGATTGTAGACGCTGTTGAGAATGAGGGTGATCTTGTCGTAGTCCTCAGGGGCGATGATCGCACCCGAGGTAGCCTGGAAGAAAACACCGGAAAAACCCATGGCGTAGGTGGCGCTGAAGGTGATGCCGCAGAAGAAGGTGAACCAGACCATGGCTCCTCTGGCGCTCTTGAGATTGGAGGCGGTATATATCCTCATGCCCAGGTGGGGGAGGCCCATGGCGCCGATGGTCAGCGTCGGGATGAGTGCGAAATACCATTTAAAGCCGTATTTCATGTCGAAGAAATCGGGAACGGCATCGAGCATGGCCGGCACCATGTCGGCATACAGCAGGGGAGGGAAGTACCAGCCGGAACTGCCCATACCCTTCATGATGGCTCCCAGGGGAACGATAAAGGCGATTCCCATCAGCACCATCTGGAAGGCGGCATTGTAGGAGGTGCCGTACATGCCGCCGATGGCGACGTAGCCGACGATCAGGGCACCACCGCAGATAAGGGCCAGGGTGTAGTTGACGCCGAAGAGCATTTCGAAAACCTTGGCGACGCCGATCATCTGACCGATGGCGTACATGACCATGATAAGTACCATGAAAATGGCGACAACATAGGAGGTTCTCAGGCCATAGCGTTCGCGCACGAACTGGGCCGGAGTGAAGACGCCCAGTCGCCGCAGCGGTGTGCCGTACCAGAGGGTAATCAAGGGAATCGAGAGCCCGAACTGAATCCACATGTAGACGAAGGGGACCTTGAGCTTGAGGATAAGGGCGGTCACTCCCATGAAGGTGGCCAGACTCATATAGCTCGAGGCCATGCCAAGCCCGTTGGTTACAGAGCCGATGGAGCGGCCGGCCGTCCAATAGTCGGTGGATGTTTTGGCTGCGCGTGCGGAATACCAGCCAATGAAGTAAAAAAAGATAAAAGAAACTGCTACGAATATGATCCCAATGGTGGGATCTTCAAGTGCCCACTGTTGCTTTTCCATAGTTCTGTATCCCTCTCATTAAGATTCTTCAACCACATCTTCCATGGCTTCAATTTCGTCATCGAGATCGTTGGTCAGTTTGGCCTGGATGGCTGTTACCACCATCAGACCGATCCAGCCCATGAGCACCGGGATGATGAATTGAGAGGGAAAGCCGAAGAGCATGTGGCCCCGCAACGGTGGAAAGGCGACGAAAAACAATCCGCAATGTCCCGTCAACAGCAAAAGAACACTGAAGAGCAGGGTATACCTGATTTCCTTCTTGTACGCGCTGTTCATTATCTCCTCCTTAAAAAGATGATGCTGCTCCGTCGTCCCGTCGAATCTCCGATGCGCTGCGAACACATTCCCCTGCAGCAGCAGATGCGCCGGCACGCTGCCGGTGAGATTCCGCGCTCAAGATGACGAACCTGATGGCACTCTCCTACTGGCGTATCACGCCTTCGAAGAGTAATGCTGCACGGTCCGGAAGCATCTGGTTTTGCTTCCAAAACGGTATTAAACCCGCAGCAGGGCTTGTCAAGCAAGCTCAGACGGCGGGGAAATCAGCTGTAAAAAGTATCAAAGACCGAGCGCTCGATCAAAGAGGAGCTGACCGGTGTCGCCAACCATGCTGGGGGACGGGATTGCACGGTTAGAACAGTCGGAGGAGACTGGTCGCTCGATCTCCAATACCGGATAAAGCATCATAGCGTGACCGAGGATCGCCGCTGTGTGAGAATAGAGCAAAGACAAGTTGAACGAGCGCTCAGTCTATGGTACTTTAAATCCATATTTATTAGTTTGTCAACAGTTTTGTATCAATGTGCTTTATGGTACTAAGTCGCTGAGATGTCCAAAAATAGTGGTGCCGGGCCAAGATGAAGACTATACTGAAAATATATAACAGAGCGGCGTGGCGAAGACACACGAGGCAAATCCATCGGGTATGGCAGGAAGGCAGGACAGCGGAGGCCAATGATGTTGAACGGAAGGGTGATACTCTATACAGGAAACGGCAAGGGGAAAACCACTGCGGCCTTAGGCCTGGTTTTTCGCGCTCTCGGTCATGGTCTGCGGGTCTGCGTCATCCAGTTTATCAAGGGTAAGGGAGAGTACGGCGAGCGACTCTTTGCCGGAGGCCTCGATTCTCTCGAGTGGCATGTCTGCGGCCAGGGATTCGTCTTCAAAAAAGAAGAGAATGAAGCCGACAGGCGGGTAGCGCGGGAGGGATTCCGTCTGGCCAGGGAAAAAATCGAAAGCGATCTCTTTGACCTGGTCATTCTCGACGAGATCACCTACCTTCCCCACTATGGTTTTCTCGACGTCGACGAAATCGTCGATCTCTTGCACCAGAGACCGCCGCGGCTGCATATGATTCTCACCGGCAGAAATGCCCACCGCTCGCTCATTGATGTCGCTGATACTGTCACCGAAATGGATGCAGTCAAACATGCCTACGAAAAGGGTGTCAAAGCGCAAAAAGGGATTGAATTCTGATGGTGCACATCACTGTTGTGGCCACATCATTTAAGGAAAAGGGGCGGCGATATGGGCGCGCTTGAAGGAGTAAAGGTTGTAGATCTGTCGAGACTGCTCCCCGGTCCCTATTGCTCAATGGTATTGGCCGATCACGGCGCAGATGTCATAGCCGTTGAGGACCGCCGGTTTATCGCCGATGATCTCTATTTTGCCGATGTCTATCGCAATAAACGCCACATGACGCTTAATCTCAAGAGCCAGGAAGGCCGAGAGATATTCTGCCTGCTGGCTACAGAGGCGGACGTGATTATCGAAGGTTTCCGGCCCGGGGTCGTCGATCGTCTCGGCGTCGGCTATGAGGATATCAGGCAAATGAATCCGGCAATCATATACTGTTCCATAAGCGGTTACGGCCAAACCGGGCCCGCCGCTCATGAAGCCGGTCACGACGTCAATTATCTCAGCCGTGCCGGAGTGCTGGACTGCATCGGCCCCAGTCATGGACCACCGGTCATTCCCGCCGTTCAGGCGGCCGATATTGCCGGCGGCGGCATGAATGGTGTCATCGGCATTTTACTGGCTCTCTATGAGCGCAACCGCAGCGGCCGGGGGCAGCATATAGACATTTCCATGACCGACGGCATCCTTAACTTTTTGACGCTGCCGCATATTCTTTCAAAGAAGACCGGCAAAAAGCAGCGGCGATCCCAATCGATGCTCTCCCATCGCTTTGCCTGCTACAACACCTATGAAACGGCGGATGGCAGATATTTGGCTCTTGGCGCAGTGGAAAACAGATTCTGGCGCACCCTCTGCTCGATTCTGGAAGTGGAGGAATACGTCGAACTCCAGTACGATGAGGGCAGACGTCGCGAAATAGTCGACAGGCTGCGGGCCATTTTCGCCAGCAGGCCCCTCTCACACTGGCATGCATTGCTGGACGGGGCCGATGTCTGCTATTCGCCGATTCAGGACATCGACGAGGTCCTGGGCGATGAGCTTTTTGTCGAGCGGGAGATGATCGTCGATATTGAAGGAGAGAAGGGTTCTGAGAAAACCTTTGGTATTGCCGTCAAACTTGACAGGACTCCGGGAGCGGTGCGCTCCTCACCGCCGGCTTTTGGCAGGGATACCGGCGCAATTCTCACGGAACTCGGTTACGACGAAGACGCCGTTGATCGTTTGCAGCGGCAAGGAGTGGTATGAGGGAAGTCGAAGGTGGTGGAAGCCCGCAGAAGGAAGGCGGAAGCGGACATGATATCTCGCAGTTTTTCGAAGTGTTCACCCGCGTCAGCAAGGCCATACACAGTGGAGAAAACACCCAGGAGATACTGGAGCGAATAGTCGCCAACATAGCGGCAATCTTCAGCGCCAAGGGATGTATTTTCTGGATAGTCGATCAGGGAAAAAAAAGCATAGAAAACAAGATCTCACATGGTTTTTCCTATAGGAACCTGGCGGAGATCGACTATGAGACCCTGATGGGCATCTTCGCTCACGAGGGGGGGGACTCCGTTTTTATTGAAGACGCTATCAACGACAGCCGCATTCCCAATCTCGATAAAATCGGCAAAAAGCGAGTTGGCTCGATTCAGGCGTTTTTCTTTGACATTGTTCGTGATTTCCGCGGTATTCTCGCCGTCTATTTCACCGATCGAAGGCAGTTTGATCCGGCGGAGGGGAAAATAGTTCGTGCTCTGGGCGAGCAGGGTGCCATCGCCCTGCAGAAAAGTCTCAGTTTCGATGAAAGAATGCTCGACACCCTCCGGCAGATGGTCGAGGGATTTACTCTGGCCCTGGAGGCCAAGGATGAACAGACCCATGGACACTCGGTGCGAGTGGCACGATTTGCCAGACAGGTGGCAGGGGAAATGAGTCTGACCAGGGCACAGGTCGAAACCACTTATCATGGAGGCTTGCTTCACGATATTGGTAAGATAGGTATGAATGATCACATTATCGAGCGGCTCGGTATACTCAATCGCAAGGAGATGGATATTGTCCGCCAGCATCCGATCATCGGCGCCCGCATACTGCAGCCGCTGGTTTTTCTCAGCGATATCGAACCCCTGGTGCGCCATCACCACGAACGATGGGACGGCACCGGCTATCCCGACGGTCTCAAAGGCAGTGATATTCCCCTTGGAGCGAGAATATTGACCGTATGCGATGCTTTCGAGACCATGCTTGCAGGCCGTAAGCATTTTGAGAAGATGAAAATCGAGGATGCGGTTGTCAACCTTCAGCTCGGGGCCGCCAAACAGTTTGATTCCGACATCGTCCTCAAACTCTTCACCCTTCTTGAAAAGGGCCAGATAGAAGGCTGTGGTACCATCTCCCCAAGCTACATCCAGATACACAAGCGCAGGTTGCAGGAGAGCGTATCAGCGAGATCGGCATCGCTGTTTATTTGAGAGGCCCCAAGGCATCATGCTACGGCTCCCTCCCCAGGCTGTTCCCAGGAGAAGCGTATGAGTAGAGTGCAGAGGTTTTTCAAAAACTGGGGGCGCTTTTTCATCTCCATCGTTCTGCCGACCCTGACGGCAATCCTCTTTACGGTTCTGGCGATTTATCTCATCATTATTCCCGCTTTTGAAAAAAGTTTTGTCGACGGCAAAAAGGTGATGCTGCAGGAACTGACCAAGGCCGCCTGGAATATTATGGAGTTTTATTACAACGAGGAGCAGAGCGGTCGACTGAAAAGACAGCAGGCGCAGAACAAGGCCCTGTCGTTGATGGCGACACTGCGCTATGGCGAGCACAACCGAGACTACTTCTGGGTGACAGACAGCACCCCCATGCTGATAATGCACCCCTATTCCCAGGAACTGATTGGCCAGGATCTCAGCAGTTTTACCGATACCAACGGCAAGAAACTTTTTCTGGAGATAAAGGATATCGCTGCCCGGCAGAGCAGCGGTTTTGTCGACTACAGCTGGAACAAAAAATATACCGAGGAGATGACGGTGCCTAAACTCAGCTTTGTCAAGCATTTCCAGCCCTGGGACTGGGTCGTAGGCACCGGCGTCTTTCTCGATGATGTCGAGCAGAGGACAGCGGAAATTTCGGGGCGGCTTTCCCGCATGGGTATGGCCGCGGTGGCTGTGCTTGCCTTCATACTTTTGTATGTAGGCAGACAGAGCCTGCTCTTTGAGAGACAGCGGAGCCGCGTTCAGGAGGAACTGGCAAAATCGAGGATCAAGTACAAGCGGCTGGTGGAGGCGGCTACAGAACCTATACTGATGTTTTTTGGCGGCCGCTGTATTTACTCCAATACCCCGGTACAGAAGCTGATCGGCCTCTCAGGCGAGGAGCTGGAAAATATCGAAATCAGTAAAATTCTTGCTGGCATACAGGAGGGGACAGAACAGGAGGGGGCAGAGCTTTCTCTGGAAGAGGACGGCCAGGTACAGGAGGGAGTGCACCACGCCTTTTTACTGGGGCCGGAGGCGGAAAAGATAGAGGTGGCGCTGACGGTTTCAAAAATGCGTCTGGACGGCCGTGAGGCGGCTATCGTCAGCATCCGCGACACCTCCGATACCAGACAGATCGAAAAGGAGCTGGTGGAAAGCAAGGAAAAATACCGACAACTCACCGCCAGTCTCAATATCGGCGTCTTCAGAGCCCAGGCCGACAGCCGGATGCAGGTGCTGGAGGCCAACCACGCCTTCTACTCGCTTCTGGAGCTGGAGGATGACAGCGGTGATCTGAGCCTCCAGGAGATTTTCAGCCGTTACGGGGTGCCGCTGAACCTCTATGAGCTGGTCGTTGACACCGGATTTGTCAAGAACAAGGTCGTAGATCTCCAGCGCCGGTCGGGAAGCGCCAGCGTGTCCTTTTCGCTGGTACTGACCCGCAATGCAGATGGAGAAGTTCTCTCCTGCGACGGCATACTGGAGGATGTCAGCGAAGAGATTCGTCATGACAGTCACCGGGAAAAATTGATAGTCGAGTTACAGACATCCCTTCTCTTTCTCAACCAGCCCCTGCGGCACGTCGAGGGCGAACTTCTCATCTGCGAAAGTACGCTGCCGGTATACAGGGCCGCTGAACACATGCGTGACAACGGCTGCAGCTCTTTGCTCGTTGAGAACGCCAACAAAGAAATCGTCGGCATAGCCACGGACATGGCGCTGCGGGAACGGGTGGTGGCCGGACGAATGGATTATACTGCACCCGTTGCCGAAATCATGAGTGCTCCACTGATATTCATCAAGGACTCGGCGCTTATTTTCGAGGCGGTCATGCTCATGGAGGAGAAGGGTGTCAAGCACCTGATAGTCAAAGACGACAGCGGTCAGGTGGTAAAGGTGGTTTCCAACGAGGATCTTCTCAATGTTCACCGCTACTCTTCTACCTTTCTCGTCGACGAAATACGCAGGGCCGCCTCCATAGAGGAGGTGGCTGCAGGCACCGAACGACTGCCGCGCATCATCAAATCCCTGGTCGACTCCGGCGCCCATGCCCGCAACATCACCCGCATAACGAGTATGATCTCCGAGGCGGTGCTGCTGCGGTGCATAGAGTTTGCCATCGATGATCTCGGCGAACCGCCCGCCTCATTTGCCTTTATCAGTCTCGGCAGCGAAGGCCGCAGTGAACAGACCCTGGCGACGGACCAGGACAATGCCCTGATCTATGAGGATGTCGCCGAAAACAGACAGGAAGAGGTGAGAAGCTATTTTCTGCTCTTCTCGGAGAAGGTCTGCACCTGGCTTGACCAAGCGGGCTATGTTTTTTGCAAGGGCGAGGTCATGGCCATGAATCCGCTTTGGTGTCAGCCCATTGCCGTCTGGAAAGACTATTTCTCCCGTTGGATAACTGAAGCCAAACCCAAGGATCTGCTTGAGGTCAGCATATTTTTCGATTTTCGCTGCATGTATGGAGAAAAACTGCTGGTGAGCAGTCTGCGCCAGCATATTAGCCGACAGGTGGCCAACAGGGACGCCTTTTTCTACCAGCTTGCCCAAAACGCTCTTCTGTTCAGACTGCCCGTCGACTTTTTCGGCAATATCTCAGTGGAGACCGGCGGCGAGCATCCCCATACATTCAATATAAAACATGTCATCGCCCTCATTGTCGGCTATGCCCGGCTTTATGCCATTAACTTTGCCCTTGAAGAAGCCAATACCCTCGAGCGTCTTGATCGTTTGAAAACCAGAAGCTTTATCGGAAAGGAACTGCATGATGATATCACCGAGGCCTACAACTATCTGATGCAGATCCGTTTTCGCCACCAGGTTGCCATGCTTGACAAGGGTGAAGATCCCGATAATTTTATCTCTCCCGATGAACTCAATTATATGGAAAAGAGTGCTTTAAAGAAAATATTTTCTCAGGTAGGGCATTTGCAAAACAAGCTCAGTGCCATCGGCAAGGTTGAAATTTTCTTCTAACTCTTTTATTCCACACGAAATCAGGTTGAATCGTCAATTTTATCCTGCCGGCATCGATGATGTGACTGGCAGCGGTCCTGCCGATTTCACCTCCCGAGAGGGTATGAAATCCGCGGCAGAGGTCTGTGCTTTTTTGGCCGTATCTGCTTGACGAATCACTTTATATGGCTTTGCTTTTCTGGTATAAGCGCTATACGTTCCTTTACTGAAGGAGAACAAGAGAGAACAAGAGAGGGTGAGCTTTGATCCGCTGCCCAATCTGAATTGTGGGTGTTAAAAGGGTATGGGATTAAAAATATTATCGGTTTCCGACACAGTCTCGGCGGAGCTGTTGGAGGGCGGAGATGAGCCGAAGGAGTGCCGGGACATTGATCTGATACTTTCCTGCGGCGATCTGCCGCCGGAGTATTTACGTTCTCTGCGTCACCGTTTCGATGCGCCGCTCTTGTATGTCCATGGCAATCACGATCTGCGCTATGGCACTGCTCCTCCCGTCGGCTGCACCTGCATAGACCGGCGTATCGTAACACTTCATGATCGCCGCATCATCGGCTTTTCCGGCAGCCGCTGGTATAACGGCGGCAAGAACCAGTATACCGAAAAAGAGATGCAGGCTTTTATCGGCCGCCTGCGATTTTCCCTCTGGCGGACAAAGCCCGATATCGTTATCACCCATGCGCCGCCCCGCCATATTCATGACGCCGAAGATCCTTGCCACAAGGGCTTCAAATGTTTTGCAGGTTTTATCGACAAGTACCGGCCGGCCTATTTTATCCATGGTCATATTCACAGGCTTTTCAGTGACGACAGGCAACGAATTACCCGCGTTAATACAACCCAGGTGGTAAATAGCTATGGCTACTATATTTTCGAAGTCTAGGGTTTTGGAGGCCATTAAAAATTTTATTTCAGCTTCACCGGCCGAAAAAGAACAATCCGAAAGCCGCAGTTTTAACACCAGGCGTGAACGTGAGGAAGCCTATGAATCGGTAAAACGCGGTACATCCATGGTGCCCTTGGAAAAAATAGTCGGCAGTGTCGGACGCTATCATGACTTCGACAAACAGTTCCGGACCAGGAGCGGAAGACGCGACGAGCGCACGGAAAACATTATCGAGGCCATGAGAGCCGGCAGGGCCATTCCACCCATCTCTTTGTATCAGATCAAGGGCGACTATTTTATCCTCGACGGACATCACCGGTTCAAGGCGGCAAAGGATTTAGGACTCACGGAGATACGCTCGCGCATTGTTGAGCTTTTGCCGTCGAAAAATACTCTTGAGAACAGGCTGTATCTGGAAAAACGCGAATTTCTGCAGAAGGCCGGCCTGGCCCAGGATATTGAACTTACTGAACTCGGCCAGTACGATTATCTCGAGAAGCAGATTGAGGAGCATCGTCGTTTTCTTGCCGATGAGCGCGATGAAGACGTCGGCTATGAGGCTGCCGCCAGCGACTGGTATACCACTATTTATCAGCCAATGGTGGGCATAATCCGCGAAAAGAGACTTGTGGAGTCTTTTCCCGGCAGGACAATGGACGATCTCTATCTTTATATTTCCGTACACCAATGGGAAATGGGCAAGAAACGAAAATACGGCATTGGCGTCGACCAGCTCATCCCCCGGGACATGGAAGAATTCCGGCGGCAAATGATCCGGCATCAGGAACAGAAATATCCCGATATGCATCCGCAGATGACCGTGTTCATTCTTCTCAATGTCGATGGCAGATATGAGCAACGTATTTTCGACAAGCTGCTGGCCCTCGAAGAGGTTCGGGAGGTGCATTCGGTACACGGCTCCATCGATATCATCATCAAGGTCAAACTGGTGCGCGATCTGCTGAGTTCCGATGCTGAACTCCTCTCCCAGTTCATTCTCTCCACCATTCGCAAGTGGACCGGAGTGAATTCTACCCAGACCCTGATCCCAGGCGTTTCCAAGGTAAAAGACGAAGATCGCTGTCATATATGATCCTTAAGGTTACGATACCCCGGTCATGCCGACGGTAAAGATGAGTTGCCGGATTTCAGGGAGCCGTTACAGTGGGCAAAAAAAGTTTTTAGGAGGAGGTTATGGCATTACAGCAGAAAATACAGGCGGAGTTGAAAGAGGCCATGAAGGCCAAGGACAAGGAAAAAACCGGGGCGATACGTATTCTCATCGGTGAATTCCAGCGCCAGCCGGACAAGGACTTGAGCGACGACCAGGTTGTAGGCATCATAAAAAAACTGATAAAGTCGGAAAGAGAATTGCTGGCCGCCTCCGGTGGTGAGGAGAGCGGCTATATTGTCGTTCTTGAAAGCTACCTTCCGCAGCAGGCCAGTGAGGAAGATATCCGTAGCTGGATCAGGGAGAATGTCGATCTCGCGGCGATGGGCAATAAGATGCAGGCGATGCGTCCCATAATGGCCCATTTTGGTTCCAGGGCCGATGGCAACGTCGTTAAAAAAATATTGCAGGAGATGGACTAGCCAGAATATTTTACCAGTTGAAATGGTGTGTTCGACCAGACCGCCAAAGAGAGCAGGTTCTATCGACTCCGCCCCCAAGGGTGACAAAACTGTGCAGGCGAGGAAAAAAATGGCAGATACAGGCACGTCAGGCCACCGCTCCTGGACGCTGGAGGAATCCCTGCGACTTCGTATTGCCGCTAATCTTGCCGGTTTTTCCGTCCTCGGGCATCAGAGAAAGAATACCCGTCGCGCCGCCGTAGCTCTGACGCTGGTCGATGCAGGTAGCGAGAAGCCTGTGTATAATTGTGAAAGCACCCCCGACGGCGAAGCGGCACTTATCCTGACCCGCAGGGCGGAATCCCTCAACAGTCATGCCGGCCAGTGGGCGTTGCCAGGAGGCGGGCTGGAGGGCGATGAGAGTCCCGAGGCGGCGGCTCTGCGGGAGCTCTCTGAAGAGGTCGGGCTGGTGCTCGACAACGCCGCTGTGCTCGGCAGGCTCGATGACTTCACCACCCGCTCCGGCTTTACCATAACGCCGGTGGTACTCTGGGCAGGTGCAGACCCCCTTCTCATTCCCAACCCCGCCGAGGTGGACTCAATACACCGTATTCCTCTGCAGGAGTTTATGCGAGAAGACGCTCCTGTCCTGCAGTCCATTCCGGAAAGCGATGAGCCGGTGTTGCTCATGCCCGTGGGGCAGGGCTGGATAGCGAGTCCCACCGGGGCCATCATCTATCAGTTCAGAGAGGTTGCGCTCTTGGGAAAAAAGGTGAGGGTCGATCACTTCGAACAACCCTATTTCGCATGGCAGTAGCCGTGTTGCCCCCTTCAATCTTCAGAAAAGGAGTATGGTATGTATAAGTCGTTGTGCATAAGCTTGCTGCTGCTGGGGCTGCATGTCTCAATGGTATTTGCAGGAGGTGTCGAGGTCGACGAGCTGGCAAAATCGACCGCCTCGTGGAACGGAACCTCCCTGCCTGATTTCGGTGCCGGTGAAACCGAGGTGACGGTGTTGCACATCACGGTGGCGCCGGACACCAGACTGCCTCTTCATATTCATCCGGTGATTAATGTCGCCTACATGCTCAGCGGCGAATTGACTGTTGTCTCCGAGGCTGGCGGCAGGAAGACCATACGGGGAGGCGATGCCCTCATTGAGCTGGTGGATCAACAGCACTACGGCATCAATGAATCCAGTGAGCCGGCAGAGCTGGTTGTCGTCTACTTCGGCAAACAGGGCCTGCCGATTACAGTGAAAATGCAGGAATGACCGTTTCAACGGTTCCCTGGCAAACAGAAGAAGAGTGGAGCCAGGTCGAAGTTTTTTTCAGAGGGTCGATGAGGGCCGTTGTCGATTCCCGCGGGCTGACGACGGCGGCGCAGATCATAGCCTCCAGGATAGCGGATGTCGATGCGGAACTAGATCGGCTTTGCCGTCTGCACTGCCCGAGCTGCGACGATATCTGCTGTGTTCGCGCAACTGTCTGGTACGATTTCAGGGATCTTCTTTTCCTCTATTGCCTGCAGGAAAAATTGCCCTCCGCCCAGATTCTTTCAAAAACGGGCAAAGGGTGTAATCACCTGGGAGCACAGGGCTGCGCACTCCCCCGGGTGGAGCGCCCCTTTGTCTGTACCTGGTATCTCTGTCCCGCGCAGAGGGCGACGATCCGTTGGAACGGTGGTGAAAGGGTCTCGGTGGATCTTATCTCACTGCTGAAAAAGATCCAGAGACAACGAAGAGATCTTGAAAACCGGTTTTTTGAAAGAGTTGTCTGAGTCGATGCCCGGCACTGCGAGTAAGCAACCGGTACACTAATTCATTGAGGAACATCCGCATGAGAAACCTTGAGGTACTAATCATCTCGTGTATTCTCCTTTTGCTTCCGGCCATCGGCCTCGCTGCGAATTTCTATGTCGATCCGGTCAAGGGCTCCTACGGAGGAGACGGCAGCCCGGCACAACCGTGGAAAAGTCTGCAGCGCCTTTTCGATGATGATTTGATCGAGAGCCGGGAGTGGAACAGTCTGCCGTACACATCGGGCTCCTCCCTCGTTCCCAAGAACCCGGGAGCTCCCATCACTGCCGGGGATACCATCATTCTCCGTTCTGGCAACTATGGCGAACTCTTTATCAGGAGCTATTACAACGCGGTGCCGATAACCATCGTCGCGGAGCAGGGAAATGTTCCGCTTTTTCGCAACATCGTCGTGCGCTCCTCCAGAAACTGGAATCTGGCTGGATTGACTGTCAACGCTTCGGCTTTTCAGGCGGACGGCTTCTCCACGCTCATCTCCCTGGAGTCGCATAATTGGACCGGCCCCATCGACAATGTAACCGTTTCCGATGCCGGATTAGGGACGGTGACGTACAGTGTC
>CAKZOA010000174.1 GCA_937132035.1 uncultured Desulfobulbaceae bacterium
ATTCCTAGGCTTTCCGCAGCTTTCTGTAGCTGCTTTTCCAGTTCCACGTCACGAAAAGCCCGCCCATATTCATTGCCGACACTCGGCAGGCCGTCGAGATACTTCGTTGATGCCAGTTTAACCACCTTAAGATTGGACTCGGCACTGGTGCCGCCGATGACAAAGGCCATATGGTAGGGAGGACAGGCCGCCGTGCCCAGGGTTTTCATCTTTTCTACCAGAAAACTCACCAGTTTCTCAGGATTGAGGAGCGCTTTGGTTTCCTGGAAAAGATACGTTTTATTGGCACTGCCGCCGCCCTTGGCTATGAAGAGAAATTTATATTCGATGCCCTCATCGGCATACAGATCTATCTGTGCCGGCAGGTTGGTACCCGTGTTTTTCTCGGTATACATGTCGAGAGCGACGGTCTGTGAGTAGCGCAGACTCTCCTGGGTATAGGTATCATATACGCCGCGGGAGAGAGCCTCAGCATCGTTGATGCCGGTCCAGACATTTTGTCCCTTCTTCCCCATGATAATTGCCGTGCCGGTATCCTGGCACACTGGCAACTCACCCTTGGTCGATACTTCGGCATTTTTCAAAAAGGCCAGGGCAACACCTTTTTCATTCATTGATGCATCGGGATCATCAAGGATCTTCGCCACCTGTTCATTGTGATCGGGGCGAAGCATGAAAGAAACGTCCCGCAACGCCTTTCGGGCAATCACGGTCAATGCCTGCCCTTCTATAACAAGTATCTCCTGATCGTTGAATTTTTTAACGGCAACATATTTTTCAGATCCTTCAACCTTGCGATACTGCGTCGTATCTTCTGCCAGCGGCAGAGGGTTCTGGTAAAAAAAATCAGCCATCTCTCACTCCTCACTTTACCTTCTGAAAAAGAAACGCCACTGCCCACAACGGCAACAGCCGCGGGCCCGGCCCAATATTTTGTAAAAAAGCAATATAGCTCTACTTGTACTCGTTTTTCAAGGTGATATTCAACATTCAAGGGGAGAGATGTTACTGGTAGTTCGCCAGCAGATGCCTCTGTCAATCGCCTGGTCAGCCGCACTCAGCCTTCAAGGTATTCTTCCATCTTAACACGTACTTCCTGGAAATGGCGGCCGATTATATCACCATAACGATCAAGATCGGGACCTTTCGTGTCCAATTCGAGATGCTCTTCAATTTCGACGATCGCCTGCTGCATTTTAATGGCACCAACATTGGCAACGGCTCCTTTCATCTTGTGTATCTGTCTTTTAAGCTGGGTATTGTCTTTCTCGATAATACAGGTGTCCAGTCTGCGAAGCTGATGCTCCATATCGACGACAAATTTTTCCACAATACTCTTGGCCAGAGCCTTGTCGTTAAGCACCCTTCTCTCCAGTTCGTTTGCGTGGAAAATATAATCACCAG
Organism: uncultured Desulfobulbaceae bacterium; assembly: GCA_937132035.1. GTDB lineage: Bacteria > Desulfobacterota > Desulfobulbia > Desulfobulbales > Desulfocapsaceae > Desulfopila_A. Next base: position 1,405 of record CAKZOA010000174.1, read on the forward strand.
CCTCTCTTTCTTTCTGCAACACCCCATCCGACTGCATACGCTGCTGCTTTGGTGGTGGAGCAACGCTTAGATATTTCTCCAGAATGTCAATCAGAGCTGCCGGTGTCACCGGCTTTGTCAGATAATCGTTCATGCCAGCGGCAATACAGCGCTCCTTGTCTCCCTCCATGGCATGGGCGGTCAGGGCGATTACAGGGATATTTTTGTCCTTGACCTCGCAGTGACCCTGACGGATTTTTTTCGTGGCCTCTATACCATCGAGTTCCGGCATCTGTACATCCATAAGAACCAGGCTGTAAGGAAAGGCCCTCAATGCCTGAATGGCCTCATTGCCGTTGGCGACTCCATCAACATGGGTATAGCCAATTTTATGTAAAATACCTATGATTACCTGTTGGTTAATACTGTTGTCTTCGGCGAGCAGTATACGTAGTGTTGCCGACCCCTTGACGAACTTTGATTTCTTCTGAACAACGTTGCTCTCCTGCCGTTTGCCGGTTACAAGTATCTGCAAGCATTCAATCAGTTCATAATAGCGAATGGGCTTGGCAAGAAAGGCACGAAAACGCATGCCGATCAGATCGCTCACTCTTTCTTTAGAGGAGGAACTGTGCATCAGCACCATTTTCAACGGTTGTATGGAGTGGTCCTGAGAGATGGTATTACCGTAAAAAACACCGTTCTTCTCGGAGAGGTCCATACCGATGAAAAGGTAGTCAAAAGGTTTGCCGTTCTGACTTTGCTGCCGCAATATCGTCAGGGCCTCATGTCCGGTCGTCGTTTCGACCACTGCAGCTCCCCAGTATTCGAGATACATTCGCAGATACTGTCGTATTCTGCTACTCCGCTCAACCACAAGTACCTGTTTTGCAAGAATTGACTTCAACCATTCCGGAACCAATTCTCGTCGCTCTTGCAGCTTAAGCCTGGCAGTAAAGAAAAATTCGGTCCCCGCACCCTCTTTCGAACGAAAATCGATATCCCCACCCATCAGAATACACAGCTCCCGGGAAATAGCCAAACCAAGCCCGGTTCCTCCATATTTACGGGTAATAGAGCTATCGGCCTGGGTAAAGCTGTCGAACAGTTCCGTCCTCTTCTCTTCAGCAATACCAATACCAGTATCCCCTATGGTAAAACGCAGAAGGACCTCGCCATTTTCAGTTTCCAAGAGGCGAACATCTATTCCCACCCTTCCCTTATTGGTGAACTTAATCGCATTTCCCATAAGATTGAACAATATCTGGCGCAGTCTACCGGCGTCACCGGTAAGCAGCGACGGAACCTGCGGGTCGACACAACAGCTGTACTCCAGCCCTTTCGACTCGGCCCTGAGATAGCTCATGTCGATGAACTCATCGACCAACTGCCTCAGATCGAATCTGAGCGACTCAAGTTTCATTTTTCCAGCTTCGATTTTGGAAAAATCAAGAATATCGTTGATGATTCGCAAAAGCGATTCACTGCTGGAGCGAAGCGTCCGGACGTAGTGCAGTTGGGTTTCATTGAGATCGGTGTCGAGAAGGAGTGTCGTCAGACCGATGACGCCATTCATCGGCGTGCGAATCTCATGGCTCATGTTGGCCAGAAACTCCCCTTTAGCCCGGTTGGCCTTTTCGGCCAGCTCCTTGGCGACAAGCAGTTCCCTGGTACGCTCATTGACCAGTTCTTCGAGGTTCTCGCGGTGTTTGTCTATCTCCTTTTTGTGAAGAAGAAGTTTTTCCGACATATCGTTAAAGGCCGTGCTGATCTCTCCTACTTCGTCCGTGGAAGAGATGGCTATTCTTTCTCCGAGGGTTCCCATTTCGACACGCCGAATACCGTTCCGCAGGTCAACGAGTGGTCGTATAACCGATCTGGAGAGCAAGTGATTAAAGAGAATGGCCATCGAAACCATCGATCCGAAAAGCAGAAGGGAGATAATGTAAAACAACCTGTCACGCTCCTGGATAATCTGCTCCATGTTATAGTAGACTGCAAGAAAACCTATCCTTTCGCCGATGGCTGAAATATCGTTGAGATATAACGAGTAGGTCCTCTCGCCGATACCAACCTCGCGAAAATAATAGCCCACCGCATCATCGAGGACTTCAGTCGGTTTGACGAAATGATAAAAAGCGTTCCCTGAACATAAAAGCATGTTGCCGGTTTTACCATAGAGGCATACTCTCTCAATCTCAGGGACTATGTCATCAATGGTTGCAATTGTCGCCTTCAGAGCCATATCCTGATCGGCGAACATCTGGTTTGCCAGACCGTTGTGCTCCTGTTTGAAAATTGTATCGAGAAGAACATTGATATTATCGAGATGATTGCCGTATCGTTTATCTTCGAGGGGGTAGATGAGGGCGAGGAAGAGTAACAGGGCGAAGGTGGCCGTCGTTAGTAAAACGGCGTTGATTTTTACTTTGAGGCTGGTGAATTCCATGGAAGAACCAGTAATTCCGTTTGCCCTCGGGCCGCGTATATCTCAGGAACGAAGAATTTTGACTATAGTCGGCCGGGTATCCTCGAACTCAATGATGATAACCTGTTTGCCTTTCGGGTCTCCATTGGCATCAAATCCTATCTCACCGGTAACCCCCTGGTAGGATTCGATGGAAGCAAGAGCATCTCTTACTCTTTTGCCGTCGGTGCTGCCAGCCATGCGCATGGCCTCGACCAGAACCATTATAGCATCATAGGCCAGCGGACTGCTGAAACTGTCAAGGGTCGAGCCATAGAGCCTAAAATATCTTTCTTTGAGGTTACGACTCATTTCCTGGTCGACCACCGGGTGCCATGGCACAGTAAGATAACTGCCGTCAACCGCGTCTTCTGCGTAGGCAGTGATCCCTTCCCAGGCATCGCCGCCGAGGAAAGTGAATGAAAACCCCAGTGCTCTGGCCTGCTTAATAAAAAGACCACTGTCTCGGCTGTATCCAGGCAAATAGACAACATCAGGATCGAATTGTTGCAGCTCTGCCAGAAGTGTGGAAAATTCTGTAGAATCTGCACGATATTGGAGTTTTGCAACCACCCTCCCACCAGCCTGCTCAAAGCTCCGTCTGTAGTAATTACCAAGTTCTATGCTGTATTCCTCGTCAATATTGGTAACCACCGCGGTAGTTTGAGCACCAAGTTCTTCTCTGGCGAATAGTGCCATGGTTCGGCCCTGGTGGTGGTCGAGAAAACACACCCTGAAAATATAATCACCCACCAGAGTAACCTGCGGATTAGTCGATACCGGCGTGATCATTGGTATATCGGCCTTTTGCAGAACGGGGGCCATGGCCAGCGAGTGCGAACTCCTTATGCCGCCGACAACTGCGGAAACGCCCAGCGTCACAGCTTTCTGAGCTGCCTGCGCCGAGCCGATCGGCGTACTCATGGTATCAAAGACAACCAGCTCAAGCTGTCTGCCCAAGACGCCTCCCCGGCTGTTGACATCATCGATGGCAAGCCTGACCATCTTTCCCAGGTCATCATTAGGCAAGGCCGCCTTGCCGGTAACCGAATACATTAGCGCAATTGTAATGTTTTCCGAAGCGTTGGCCTTCTGCCAGCATAAGCTCAGCATGCAGACAAGCAGTGGCAGGCTCCACAGGAGAAGGGAACGGCTGCCGAGTAAATAGAGACTATAGTCGCCCTGTGCTTCTGCCTTCTTCATTGGAACATCACCAATCCGCAGGAAGATAAAATGGAGTAATTGATTTTTCCGTGATTCACCATCTCTGACTATATTATAGATTGCAGAGAAAAAGAAGAGTGCCCCGGGAAATTTCAGGATATTTGAGCCTTCCATCTCATAAGCACTCAAATGCACAACACATCTCTCATTCACGTTGATAACGCTCCACGGTGCCGCCTGCCGAGGCTCACGCCTTGGCGACAGGAAAGGGTTTACTAACTCCCTGTCCGCTGGTATGTCTATGGTCGAGATTTTGTGCCGTATCCAGCAGCATATTTCACCCCAGGCAGGAAAACAGAATATGACTGATAGTTCCGCATCCCTCGCATCTCTCGATCACAGCATCTACTGCAACTTCTGTCCGGGCTACTGCTGCTACAGGCTTCCCGGCTCAACCTTGTTTGTCACTGCTCTTGATATCAACAGAATCGCCAGACATTTCAACCTCAGCGACGGCGAGGTGAGAAAGCGGTTTATGGAGAGCAGAAACACCTTCAAGACCCGGGAAGACGGCTCCTGTGTTTTTTTGCGCAACGGCGTGTTCGAAAAGCGATGTTCAATACATAGTGCCAGGCCACGGCAATGCACGGAGTTTCCCTACGGCAAGCCGTGTCCCTACCTTTACCGTCAGGATCTGCTGCAAAGAATCCATCCCCGCCTACTCGCCTCTCTGGCCGCACCCTGTCCTGATCAAAGCACCGCTTCATCATCCATCGACTAGGCTCCGTATTCGTCTCCCTCCGATGGTCTTTCTCGGCGGTATATCACTCTCTTGAATACTCACCGTGGCGCTTCGTAATTTTTTTACCGCATGCTTGTCAAAAGATTCCAAGAGATTATGGTGTCAGCAGACCGCATAGCTATCTTTTTTTTTGCACAACTTTACAGTGAAAGCAAAGCAGAACTGGGGTGCCCAGCGCAAGGATGCCAGTAATTTTTGCTGACACGGTGGAGGCCCGCACTGTCCATGGACTACATCATCCCCCCATACGAGCGTAATCATGCCGGTGAAGCGCGTAAGGTCGGCTTCGAACTGGAGTTTAGCGATTTGGAGGTTGAGGAAGCTGCCGATATCATCGCCGACACCTATGACGGCCACGTCGAAAAAAATTCCGAAGTCGAACTGGAGGTTTCAACCACGACTATGGGGACCTTCACTGTAGAACTCGACTGGCAGCTTGGTAAAAAAATCGCCGAAGGAAGAACAGGTAAATCCATTTCCGCTGAGAAGGACACCGGCGACACTCTGATGCAGTGGGCCAAATGGCTGGCCGGCCAGGTAGTCCCCGTGGAAATCGTCTGCCCACCCCTGGAAATCCGAGATCTTCCCCAGCTGGACCCTATGATCGATAATCTGCGACGCGGGGGTGCTAAAGGAACCGACGAAAGCTTCATTTATGCGTTTGGAGTTCACATCAATCCGGAAATACCGGATGGTGATCCAACAACCATAGTTCGCTACCTCAAAGCTTTTGCTCTGGCTCAGGGCTGGCTCTTCGAGAAAAACGGGATCGATCCCGTGCGGAGAATCACGCCCTATATAAAGCCTTATAGCGAGGACTACATCGCACATGTACTGGATTATGGTGATAAAACCACCCTGCCGCAGCTTATTGATGATTATCTCGACTACAATCACAGCCGCAATAGAGCCCTGGACATGACAGTGCTCTGGAAGCATTTTTGTCCCCAGCGCCTGAAAAAGCATGCCCACGACGACAGTATGATCCGAGCAAGACCGACATTCCACTACCGGCTGCCAAACTGCGAAATTGAAAAACAAGGCTGGTATCTCAGCACTTCCTGGAATATCTGGTGCGTAGTCGAGTACATCGCCGCACATCAAGACATCTTAGACACTCTCACTGCCAGAAGACAGCAGAGCCACAGCAAGAAACTCTTTAAAACTGACAGAACATGGCACAACGAGCTCGAAAAAATAGCAGACGACCTGCTATCGGAGTAACCGGCAACAGTAAACGATTCTCGCCATCCTGGTTATGCATACGTATCAGCCTCTGGCTCAGCGGAGCACGGGCAATTCGAATCAAAATCGGAGACGGTACAGACCTCAACGGCCTTGCCGGCATGGTAATCAGCGGCGGTGACGACATCCATCCGGCTCTTTACGGCGAAGAACCCCAGATTGGCGGACGTTATGATCGGGAGCGGGACACCATGGAAACCACATGCATAGACTTTGCCCTGAGAAACGACCTGCCGCTGCTGGGAATCTGCAGAGGGCATCAACTGATCAATACGGTAATGGGGGGCAGTCTGCATATCTCCTTGAAAACACTGCGCATCCAGACCTCGAACGCATGGAGTCTGCTGCCCAAAAAAAAGGTTTCTATTGAAAAAACAGGCAGGTTGGCCACCATCGTCGGCAAGACATGCATTGTCGTCAATAGTCTGCATAGCCAGGCAATTGCCGAGGTTGCCGACCGGTTGTCCGCCGTCGCTTTTGACGACGATCACATCATCCAGGCTATTGAAGCGGCCGATGACCACGCCATTCTTGGTGTCCAGTGGCACCCTGAGTATCTCTGTTTCCTGCCGACGCAGCTGCGCCTTTTTCGCTGGCTGACAGCTCAAGCCAAAAACTGGGAGAATCAGGGTGCCTGAGTAATGTTTTCCTACCTGCTGCTGTTTTCCTCCGCTTTTCTGGCCGCCACCATTCTCCCCTTCTACTCCGAGGTTATCCTCTTCGCCCTGGTCCGTCAGGGCGAATCTCCGCCGCTGCTGATTCTTGTCGCCTCCCTCGGCAATACCCTCGGCGCCGCCGTGAACTGGTATCTAGGCCGCTTTCTTCTCCAGTACCAAGACCGTCGCTGGTTCTACTTCAAAAAGGAGCAGATCACCAGAATGCAACTCTGGTTTCAGCGCTACGGCGTCTGGTCTCTGCTTTTTGCCTGGCTGCCTCTGGGCGGCGACGCACTCACCTTCGTCGCCGGGATGATGAAGGTACGCTTCATGCTCTTCTTCTTCCTGGTGGGCATCGGCAAATCACTGCGCTACGTTGCCGTTGTATACCTGGCAGACTGGTCAGTATGGCTGGGGATGTAATCTGCCGGCATGCTTTATTCTTCCGGCGTTGATTGCACCACGGCTGCGGTGTCATGGTCTACGACCATTTTCCTTTTTGATGTATACATGCTAAACTTTTATGAGCGTTTGCGGCCCCGAAAAGAGGAACAATTCTCTCTTTACCCCATAGAGGAAAACAGTATCGGCAGATAGACCCTGTTTACAAACATACCAGCCGCCACTGCCTGAAACTGAACGGGTGTCCATTAAGTAAAATACCATAACAAATCATGACGATACCGACTATAACAGGGCTGGTTAACAATGCGGCTTTACTCATTACACTGGTCCTGGTTTACGATGTCGCTGTTCTGCGCAAATTAAGCCAAAAACACGATATCTACCAGCTTCCGGTGGGCTTTTTTCTGGGTGTCATCGGCATCCTCATCATGATGACTCACTGGCACTCTCTTCCCGGACTGATATTCGATACCCGCTCTGTGCTCCTCTGTATCTCCGGGCTGTTTTTCGGCACCATCCCCACCCTTATTGCCGTTATCATAACCAGCGCCTACCGCCTCTATATCGGCGGCCCAGGCCTATGGGTCGGTATTGCAGTCATCATCACTTCCGGGGCAACGGGCCTGGTCTGGCGTCACCTACTACCGCAGAAGAGCAGCGGTATCACCTCCGGCTCCCTCTACCTGCTTGGGCTGGCAACCCATGTCGTTATGCTGTTGTGCATGTTCTTGATGCCCTTTGAGATGGCCCTGAATGTTCTCAAGGACATCAGCCTGCCGGTGATCTTTGTATTTCCTTTAACAACGCTGCTTCTCGGCAAACTGATGACCAATCGTTTCGCCCGTATCGAGTCGACCAGAGCCCTGCGCGAAAGCGAGAAGAAATTTCGCGACCTATTTGAACACCATGCGGCGGCAAAAATGCTCATAGATACCGAAACCGGTAGCATCACCGAAGCTAACTCGGCTGCAGCGGCATTTTACGGGTGGTCGAAAACAAAGCTTAAGAAAATGCGAATCCACGACATAAATATACTTTCAGCCGAGGAAATCCATAAAAAACTGGCCAAAGCCGCATCGCTCGACCGTGGCTACTTCGAATTCCAACACCGGCTGGCCGACGGTTCCCTTCATGATGTTGAAGTCTACAGCAGCCGTGTTGAAGTCGATGGCCGGGAGCACCTCCACTCGATCATCCACGACGTAACCGAGCGTAAAAGAACTGAGAGAGAACTGGCCAGGCAGAAGAAACTCTTCGAAACCATGTTCAACACCATACCGGACTGCGTTGTCATCACCGACCCTGAAAGGCGAATAATGCTCGCCAACAGGGGGCTGTTGTCAACCTTTGGCTACACAATGGACGAATTACTGGGCACGACCACCGAAAAACTCTATGCCGCTCAAGACAAATATCAACAAGCAGGCTCAGAAATATACAGCGACGAAGCGGACAGCGACGGCAATCGGTATGTCACCTCCTACAAAGACTGCAACGGCAGACTGTTTATCGGCGAGACTTTTGGTGCGAAACTCTTCGACAACGATGGCGAATGGCTGGGCAATTTGGGAGTCATCCGCGATATTTCAGCACAACTGAAGCAGGAGGAACAACAGATTCAGCTCGAAAAACAACTGCTTCAGGCCCACAAAATGGAGGCACTCGGCACCCTGGCCGGCGGTATCGCCCATGACTTCAACAATATTCTCGGTGTGATCATGGGCTATGCCGAAATGGTCAGGGAAAACAGCGACACGGATTCCCTGACCGCCGGCGATACCGAGCAGATCACTCTCGCCGCCGGTCGGGCCAGAGATCTGGTCGCCCAGATCCTCGCCTTCAGCCGGCAGGCGGAAGCCGAAACGGCCATCGTTCAGCCGGCGGCGATCATCAAGGAAATAGTCAAGCTCCTGCGGGCGACACTGCCTTCAACCATTGACGTCCGCCAGGAAATTAAAACTGAAACCGGCTACATACTCGCAGATCCATCCCAGATTCACCAGATCCTGATGAATCTTTGCACCAATGCCTTCCATGCCATGGAGGAGACTGGCGGCATCCTCACCCTCCGCCTGGAGACTACGGTGCTCGATCCTACGAGCGCACCCGAGGCCCCTTTGCGTCAGGCCGGAAAGTTTCAGCGTCTGGAGGTAAGCGACACCGGCTGCGGCATTGCCGAGGAGGTGCTGGAGAGGATATTCAATCCCTTCTTCACCACCAAGACTCAAGGCAAAGGAACCGGCATGGGTCTGGCCATCGCCCACGGAATAGTCAGTCACTATGGCGGGGTTATTCGCTGTGATAGCGAAGTCGGAAAAGGGACGACTTTCACTCTTTTTCTGCCCGAGGCCGAAGGTGAACGCCACACAACAGAACAGCCGCAGCCGCAGATTCCTGCCGCCGTCGGCAGTGAACACATCCTTTTGGTCGATGATGAAAAGATTCTGGCCCAGATGACACATACGATGCTGACCAGACTCGGCTACAGGGTGAGCATGAGGACAAGCAGCCTCGAAGCGCTGGCCGCTTTTGAAAACCAGCCCGATGATTTCGATCTGATCATCACCGACCAGACCATGCCGGAAATGACTGGTCTCGAATTGGCCAGAAGAATACTGCGGGTACGGCCACAACTGCCCATTATACTCTGCACCGGTTTCAGCGCCACCATTAACGAAAAGAAGGCACTTGCTGCAGGGATAAAGGCCTTTGCAATGAAACCGCTGGTAAAAGATACCATGGCCACCTTAATCCGCGAGGTCTTGTCATAAGTGGCTCTATCTTACATTAATGGTGCTTACAATAAGACTTCGGGCGAATATATCGCAAAGCGGCGCTCACGACCTTTTTCTCTGCTGAGTGTTTTTCACCGCAGCGCCGGCTTGCTCAATAGAGCGTGTTGGCATATACTTTTTTTATCACCCCTGAAACTCAGCGTATCCGGTTATTACACGACAGAGGTGCTCTTTTCACGGTTTTATGGCAATCCGGTAAAAGAGTATGCCTGTCTCAAAACGAGGTGCTGAAGGTACCTGGCAACCAGGTATACTTTTGTTATCGTATCGTCGATCTTTCACCATCTCAACTCCGAAGGAATACTTTTGTGACTCTCGAAATCTGGCTCGTTTTCGCTATACTGCTGATCGTCATCGCCGTACTGGTGACGGAAGTCATGCCCCTTGAAGTCTTGGCCCTGCTGGTCCTGGGCACTCTGGCCGTAACCGGTTTGGTGACGCCTGTGGAAGCGCTTTCCGGCTTCAGCAATCCGGCGGTGGTAACCATCTGGGCGGTATTCATACTCAGCGGCGGCTTGACCAGGACTGGCATCGCCAACATACTTGGACGCTATCTTTTGAAAATGGCAGGCAGCGGCAGGATGCGAATGATGGTGCTTATCATGGTCATAGCCGGCGGTCTCTCGGCCTTCATGAACAACGTCGCCGTCGCCGCGCTGATGCTGCCGGTGGTCATGGATATCTGCCGCAAAACACACTCTCCCCCATCGCTGATGCTGATGCCCCTCGCCTACGGCTCTCTGCTCGGCGGACTGACAACCATGATAGGGACACCGCCCAATATCCTTGTCAGCGAAGCCTTGCGGGCCAACGGTCTCACTCCTTTCGCCCTCTTCGACTTCACGCCTGTGGGACTCTTCGTCATGGTCTCGGGCATTGGTTTTATCGCTTTGGTCGGTAGCCGCCTGCTGCCCAGCCAGGACCCGCTAAAGGAAGAAGATAACGCCGAGCATCACAAGATCAGCCAATACAATCTGCAGGAGCGGCTTTTCCGCATCAAGATCCCTTCGCAGTCGGCGCTTGTCGGCAAAACCCTGGCTGAAAGCCATCTGGGCTCGCAGCTGAGTTTAAACGTCGTCGGCATCAACCGCGGCAGACAAACCAGACTGGCCCCCCCCAGAGACGAAAAACTTGAGGTCGACGATGAACTGATCGTTTCCGGGCATCTCGACAGCATTCGGGAAATGAACAACTGGGGGCAACTCCTTGCCGAAGGTTCTCCTTCGGAGAGGACCGGCCTGTTATCTCAGGAAATGGGAGTAGCCTCGGTCAGGCTTACCGCACAATCGGCTTTTGTCGGTCACTCTCTATCCGCCCTCGTCTTCCGCAACCGCTTCCAGCTCAATGTCCTCGCCGTAGCCCGCCAGGGAATAAAGG
>CAKZOA010000175.1 GCA_937132035.1 uncultured Desulfobulbaceae bacterium
GTGTGGTGCAGCCCATGGGAGTGGTCGATGTCCGTATTGCCGAAACTCCGGAGGAATCCGAGGAGATATGGCAGGTGCGCCGCAACGTCAGCCCGAGTCTGCGCAAAATCAACCCCGACAAGTTCAACGAAGACATTGTTGTTCCCCGCTCGAAGGTGCCGGATATGATTCGAGCCCTTGAGAAAATTGCAGCAAGGTACCAGGTTCCCATCGTCAATTTTGGTCATGCAGGCGACGGCAATATCCATGTCAACGTCATGGTCGATCTACGGCAGGAAGGTATGGCTGCAACCGTTGAAGAGGTTATGGCAAAAATTTTCACCACCGCCGTCGGCCTTAAGGGCTCGCTCAGTGGCGAACACGGTATAGGCACGTCCAAGGCCCGCTTTCTCGGCATGGAACTTAATGCAGCGACGATCGGTTATCTGCGTGGTATCAAGAAGGCCTTCGATCCTCATAATATTTTGAATCCAGGAAAAATCTTTTTTGAGGCCGATACACAACCGGCCTCTGTCATTGAATATGAGCACGAACAAGAAACTTAAAGACTTTGAGGAGCAGATACGCCAGTGCGTAAAGTGCGGCGTCTGTCAGGCCCACTGTCCTGCCTACCGGCTGAGCCGCAGAGAGGGTGATGTCGCCAGGGGCAAGGTTGCTTTGGCGGCTTCCCTGCTCGACGGCGGCGTAAAGCTCGAAGAGCGCCTTGAACAGAACATTGGCATGTGTCTGCTCTGCGGGTCCTGCGTCAACAAGTGTCCGAACAAGGTGGCCACACCGGAGATTGTTGCGGCCATACGCAGGGAAATAACCGATAACAAGGGTCTGTCGCTGATCGGTAAATCAGTCTCGACGGTAACCGGTTCCCGGGCGCTGATGCAAGCCATAACCAAGGGCGGTGCCCTGTTCTCGCCACTGGTTTTGAAAGAAGTGCCGAAATCAAGCGGCCTGCGCCTGCGTTTTCCCATGAAGCGGATGGAAGCAAGGACACTGCCGAAACTGCCTTTGCGCAATCTCTTCGAACGGGTTCCCGAATTTACTCGAGGAGATAAGGACAAACCTGTGGTGGGGTTTTTCGCTGGTTGCTCGATCACCTACGTCTATCCCGTGGTGGGTGTGGCCATGGTCAAAATTCTCCGCCTGCTCGGCTATTCCGTGCATGTGCCGAGAAAACAGAAATGCTGTGGCGTACCGGCGCTGTCCTCGGGGGCCGGCACTGCCGTTGAGGAACTGGCCGAAAACAATATCAAGGCGTTCGGCAAATACGATGAGAGCATAATCATTACCGCCTGTGCCTCTTGCTACGGGGGTATAGGCGAATACTACGCCACAATGGAGCATGCGGATAAAACCCTCAGCGACAAGGTTATCGACTTCAGCGTTTTTCTCGAAAAACACGGCGTCGTTGACATGCTGCGCGCCATGAAGCCGTGGCCCGAGCGTCCCAGGGTCACCTATCACGATCCCTGCCATTTGAAAAATCATGGTATCACCGCTGCGCCCCGCGCTCTTCTCAAAGCCCTGCCCAATGTCGACTTCGTTGAAATGGAAGGAGCATCGCTATGCTGCGGCCTTGGCGGCACCTTCTCTGTCTCCCATTATGATGCCAGCCGGGCAATAGGTGCTGAAAAGATACCCGGTCTCCGCGACAGCGGCGCCCGGAAAATTGCCACGGCCTGTCCCGGCTGCATCATCCAGCTGCAGGACAGTATCAATCATGCCGGTCTTGAGGTGGAAGCGGTCCATATCCTTGAACTGCTCGAAGAAGCCCTGATGGCAGCAAACACGGAGTAGCGGCTGCAGATTCTTGCTCTCTGCCCGGCCAGGTTCAATATTTCTGGAACATTCCGGTTAGCCCGACGGGTGAAGATGGACATAACCGCCATTGTTTTCTCATTGTACAAACTGTTACCTCCACAATCACCTCAAAACTGGCCATACCAAATTGATATTTAACGTTATATTTAACACTCAGGCCATTTTAAATAAAATGTTAGGGTTAGCCGGTGGTGACCTCTTTAAAGGCGCTGCCGGCAAAAAAGCAGTAGGGACATTCCTCCGGCGGCTCCTCGCCGTAATGGACATGGCCGCATATGCGGCAGCGCCAGGTTGTATCGGTGGCAGGCGGCGCCTGCGGATCCAGGGGATCGTTCTGTCTGTGCAGGGCGAGATCTTCCAGCGGCGGCAGACCCGGCTGGTATTTTTTCAGCAGATAGTCTGAGAGAATGAGGCGCTGGATTTCGCTGGTCCCCTCGTATATGCGCAGCAGACGTACGTCGCGCAGCAGTTTTTCCAGGGGAAACATCTTGGTATAGCCGTAACCGCCGAAGATCTGCAGCGCCTCGTTGACTACCTCCAAGGCGGTTTCCGTGGCATAGAGCTTGGTGATGGAGGCGCTTACCGTGTTGTCCAGCTGCTGATCGGATTCCCAGGCGGCTTTCCAGGTGAGCAGACGGGAGGTTTCTATTTTTTGGTACATTTCGGCCAGCTTGAACTGGATGGCCTGGAAACCGGCAATGGGGGCGCCGAAGGCCTGCCGCTTCTTGACATAATCAAGGCTGTATTCCAGGGCCGCCCGGGCGGCGCCGACGCCGAACGAACCAATGATGGGACGGGTCCTGGCAAAAGTCTTCATGGCCAGGACGAAGCCGTCGCCCGGCTCTGCCAGGATATTGGCTTTGGGAACCCGCACGTTCTTGAAATTGATGCCGACGGTGTTGGAGCAGCGCTGGCCCATTTTCGGAATGGTCCTGCCGACGGTTATTCCCGGCCAGTCCATTTCCAGGAAAAAGGCGCATATGCCCTTGTGCCTGCTTTTGGGATCGACGGTGGCGAAAACCGAAAGGTAGTCGGCGATACCGCCGTTGGTGATCCAGTATTTGGTGCCGTTGAGAATATACTCTTGGCCATCGGCTGATGCCTGACAGCGGATTCCTGCTACATCCGATCCCATGGTCGGCTCTGAAGTGGCGAAGGCGGCGAGCTTGCCTTTCTCGGCGATTTGCCGAAGATAGTGCTTTTTGGCGGCATTGTTGGCTGAAAGCAGCAGCGGTTCCATGCCCAGGGAAGTGTCGAAAATCGATGTTGCCAGGCCCGGGCAGGTAGCGGCGATTTCCTCGGTGATCAGGGCTGACTCGACCAGGCCGAGCCCCTTGCCGCCGTATTCTTCGGGGATGTCCGCACCGACAAACCCGGCCTCGAAGGCCTCGCGGATGACCTGCAGGGGCGTTTCGTCTTTTTCGTCGTAATACCAGGCGACGGGCAGTACCCTGGTCAGGGCGAATTGGCGGGCCGTCTTCTGCAGAGACAGCTGTTCGGAGGTCAGGTGAAAGCCTAGCATCGAAGTCTCCTTGTTGTCTGGTGATGTGAGTTT
>CAKZOA010000176.1 GCA_937132035.1 uncultured Desulfobulbaceae bacterium
GGGCGGCAGGGTCTTCCGTCCGCGGCCGGTGGACAAGGCAGTAGCCGAAATGGCCGCCATAGACAACAACAGACTTTTCATCGTCGACAATTCGCTGGCGCAGGACACGGCCTGGGAAAAGGATCTTTTCAGGGAGATGATCCCGCTGAAAAAAAACTGGTGCTCCCATCCCATCGAGGACAAACCGGAGGTGCTGGACCTGGCGGCCCAGGCTGGAGCCTGGTACGTCTACCAGGCTGTTTTCGACACCTCGGACCACATCAAGGAACGCATCAGGCGCTATCATGACCACGGCATTATGGTGGAAGGCACCATTCTCCTCGGACTCGACGACCATAGCGAGGATTTCATCAAGGAGCTGGTTGATTTTCTCCTGGAAATCGAACTGGATCTGGCCGAATTCACCGTTCTCACACCTTTCCCGCACACCAAGGCCTATTCGGCACTCGCCGCACAGAAGCGAATACTCTCTCACGACTGGAACGACTATTCAGCCGACAAGGTTGTTTTCCAGCCGAAGCAGATGAGCCCCGAACGGCTTGGAGAACTGCTTGACTATGCCTGGAATACCTTTTACGAAAGCGAGCCACAGTCCATCAAAATGGCCAAGCTTTTCAAGGAGGTTGTAAAAAAAGAGATGGATAACGGCACCTATACAGGGCGCGACAGAAGCCTCGCCGGCCACGGCTTTGGCAAACCGCTGGACGAAAGCGATGAACAACGATAGTACCATCGATATCGAGGCGGCCGTCGCTGCCCTGCTCAAGGGACCGCTCGATCCCCACAAAGCCTTCATCTCCGGCGGTGCCACCTTCGGCGAGGTCTATGCCATGGCCGCCGGCCTGCGCCGCAGCCTCGACGAGCTGGAGCGGGCGCCTTCGTTTCTCTGCCTGGCCTCTGGAAAAAAAGAGCATATGGCAGCAGCCCTGCTCTGCTCGCTGGCAGGAGGTCCGCCTCTTCTTCTGCCCTATGCCCTTTCGACAGGTGTCCTGAGCGCCCTGCAGCGGTCCACCTCGTATCAGCTTGCTATCACCGACGACGAAGGTGTGCGTTCCCTGCCGGCAGGAGTGAGGGCCATACGACCGCAACCGGTCGACGCCATCAGGCTCGAAGCGCAGGGCTCACTGCAGTCGGAACTCTTGAAAATATATACGGGAGGCTCCACCGGAACCCCGCAGCTGTGGAGCAAGACCGGCGCCAATATCTTTGCCGAGGCCTTCTTTCAGGCCCGCAGGCACGCGGTAAACGCCGGGGACACCATCGTCGCCACGGTCTCCCCCTATCATATCTACGGTCTGCTTTTTTCCGTGGCCCTGCCGCTTGTCTCTCAGGCCACCGTCGTCGGTACGACCCCAAGTTTTCCCGCTGAAATCGAGCAAAGCTGCTCTGATGCCCAGGCGTCCATCCTGGTAAGCGTACCGGCCCATTTCCGGACACTTGGCAACCGCAAACTGGGGCTGCGCCTGGCCTTCTCCTCTGCCGGCATGCTGGCCGAAGAAGACGGCAGGCATTTCAGTGACAGCAATACGATCAGTGTCATAGAAGTTTTCGGCTCCACAGAGACCGGCGGCATCGCCACCCGTGACAGATGGCGCGGCCAGCTGCACTTCAGCCCACTGGCGACGGTGGAGTGGAAAATCAGAGACCGGCGACTGGCCGTCAAATCCCCCTATATCTCGCCGGATCTCGATATCGACGACCAGGGATACTTTCTCACCAGCGACCGGGTCGAGGAGCAGCCGGAAGCGACCTTCGCCCTCAAGGGCCGCATCGACAATATTACCAAAATAGGGGGCAAACGAGTGGATCTCGAGGAGATTCGTCAGCTCATGGCCGAAGAAAAAGGCGTTACAGACTGCGTCGTCCTGCCGCTGGA
>CAKZOA010000177.1 GCA_937132035.1 uncultured Desulfobulbaceae bacterium
CGACAGCTGGGCCGGATAGAAATCAGCCTTTTGCCGCAGTTGAAAATAGGCGAGCATATCCGCAACTCTCCTGCCGATACTTCTCTTCGCCACCTTTCTGCAGCGAAGACCAAAGGCGACGTTGTCAAAAACAGTCATGGTCGGAAAAAGCAGGTAATCCTGAAACACCAGAATGGCCGGATTCCGATCGAGATCGGCCTGACAGCGGACCATGCCGGCATCGGTTTCTTCAAGGCCTGCGAGAATTTTCAAAAGCGTCGTTTTACCGGCGCCGGAGGGACCGACGATTGAAACCAGCTCCCCCTCTGCCGCGGTAAAGGAAATATCATCCAGCACGGACAGTGATCCGTAGCATTTGTTGACACCTTCTACTGTAAGAAACATTCGGCCTCGTCGAGATAGGAGGTGATCGTGGCGAAGGTGTCGCTGTGAGCCAGTTTTCTGCCGGCGGAAGTATATTCGTGATAGGCCATATAGCACCAGCTCAGCGCCCGCAGCAGAATTACCCGCTCCATCATCATATTTTTCTCATAGACCTCTTCCGTCTCTAGAGAACTTTCAGATGCACGCAGATACATCGACAGGAACTCCCGCTTGTGCTTTTCGCTGAAACGGAAGTCGGTTTTCCAGAGGGTGGTCGTCGGGATAGTGAAGTGGGCAAGATCCTGATACCTGTAGGAAACAACGGCCTTTTCCCAGTCCACCAGATATGCCCCCTGTTCACCAATGATAAAATTGCCGGAATTGACCTCGGTATTGACGATGCAGAAAGGCTCGTTTTCATAGAGAGCCGCCATTTCCGCAGCCGAATCGACGATTTTGTCATGATAGTCCAGCAATAGTGCGCGCACCGAGGGATAATGCGGCCCCGGGTATCTCTGCAAAAGCCCGTAGGATTCGGCGGCTATGTCCCGGGCCGGATCTGCCTGAACAATCAGGGCATCGCTGGTCGGCACTGCATGGATCCGGGCAAAGACCCCGGCGGCCGCCGGCAGGTCGCACCGGTAGTCGAGCGGTCTGCCGGCAATATACTCCATGAGCAGCACCCCATTCCCCAGTTGCGGCACATCAAGGGCATAATACAGTGGCCGCGGAGTCACGGCCGAAGGAGAGACGGCCTCCAGAGCCCGGAATTCATATTCCATCTGCTTGTCCAGGTTCAGCTGGGTGCCATGGTTTATTCTAAACACCAGTGTCCGAAGACCATCGGAGACCATATAATTCTCATTATATTCACCGGCGGCCAGAAACCTGCAGGAGACTTCACCCTGCAGCCAGGCTGATTGTTGAAGATAGTCGCGTATCAACTCACATTTATCGGTCATTGTCGTACACAGGAGCAAAACGTTCTGGGATGGGGGCTCAAGATTGTGGTGTACCCCATTGGGATTTCAAAAAAGCATCGCCTCAAGGCTTTCGGGCCATCTGGGAACATGATCCTGGTTGTACCCATTTTATTCCAGGCTTTCAAGGACCATTGCAAAAGAAGAAGACGGGGCTTTCCAGCATCTGTGCACCAGATGGTTTAAACTGAACGCTCAAACGCCAAATCTTTCCACACCCATTTTGATACAATCAAATGTCGTGGCGCAGATGCGCCCTCCTTGCCATTTTTGGATCCTCTACGAGTTCGTTCTTTTGGAGCGACTACCAGGCAGGGTCGGTGTCTCCTGTTTTTAGTGCTACAGCAAAGCAGCGATCCTGTCCACCTGGGCGAGAAGATCCTCCCGGTGCAGATGGTCCTCGCGCTCGCCGAGTTCGCAGCCGCGAATAAGATAGGTCTCTTCAAAAAGGCCGAGCTCCTCGAAAAACGCGTTGTAGCGCGGGAAAATATCGCCATAAAGCCCTTCGTCTGCTCCCTGCGAAAGGATGAACACGAGCTTTTTGCCGCTCTCCAGCCGGTGACGAACAGGGCCGGTGACAAATTCAGGTGTGAGATAGGAATAGGTCCGGTCGATAAACGCCTTCAATTGCGCGCTCACATCTCCCCAATAAACGGGCGAGGCGAAAACCACCGTATCGGCCCCTTTGACATCTTCGAGAACGATAGCGAGGTCATCGTGCAGAACGCAGGTCTCGCTGCGGGTCTTGCAGCCCGTACATGCCTGGCAGCCTCTGTAGGACAGGCTGTTGAGAAAATATGTCTTTGTTTCGTGTCCGCTTTTGCCAAGAATCGACATGAGCCGTTCCGCCAGACCACTGCTGTTGCCAAGTCTTCTGGGACTTGCAAGAAGAGCCACTGCTTTCATGGAAAATCTCCTTTTCCGAAATCTCTTTATCTTTACGCCTTCAGACGTACCGGTATCAGGTTAGTGAAATTTTTTCAAGAGCTTCTGACTCTTCAGCGCGTCAGCGTTACGCCACCAGATCAGAACACACAGCTCTCTTTTCCACCTATGCCAGCCAGGTGCAAACATCTATCCTCCAAGGTTTTCGAAACTATTTTCACAAAGAAAAAACCGGTTCATCGAATCCCGGCCAACCATCGTTGGAAGATACTCTTTCGATTGGCGCGGCATTTTGGGCGGGGCGGGGAACTCCCCGCTGGTTATTGTTTGCTTCCTATGCACCCAGGTAAGTGAGTGTAAACCGTATCATCGACTTCGTGCAGATAGAGCTGAGGCATTGCTTCTACTCATATGGCTGCGACCCTCTAATAAGGAGCCCTGTTTGCGATGCAGAGCCACGGCGGATTTGTATGAAACAGCCCTACGCAGAGCTGCAAACACCCTCTTTTGTGTCCCTTGCGTTCCATTGTCGTATTGCTCAAAATACTTGCCAAAAGCAAGCGGGAACAGTAGCGTAGAGTACAGTCAAACCACCCAACAGTTTTTCAGCCGAGGAGAGCTTCACCGTTGTCATCCCCCCTTGTTTGGCTCCATGCTCTGCGCACACATTGTCGCCGACCTGTTCTGCTCTCCACTGTCATAGCCACGGCAGCCGGGATCTGTGTCATTGCCCAGGCGGCGCTGTTCGCCCATATTCTTCATAGCGTCGTCATCGTCGGTTCCGCCCGCGAGCTCTTGTTTCCGTACTTTGCCGCGCTCGCCGCTATTCTCCTGCTGCGGGCCTTTCTCGCCTGGGCACGGGAAATTTGCGGACAACGATCTTCTACGCTGGTGCGACGATTCGTCCGCCAAAAACTCCTCGAACAGCTCACAGCTGCCGGCCCGATGGCGGTAGAGGAGAAACATACGGCGCCGCTGGCCAGCTCAATTATTGAACGGGTCGAAGCCTTACATGGCTATTTCGCTCATTACCTGCCGCAAAAAACGGTAGCTCTGAGCGTACCAGTACTGATTATTCTCACCTCATTCAGCGTCAGCTGGGCAGTGGGCCTGATCTTTCTGATCACCGCTCCCCTGATTCCGGCAATGATGATCATGATCGGCCAGGGCGCCGAAAGTCTCAGTCAAAAAAACTTTCAACTTCTCTCGCGCATGAGCGCCCATTTTCTCGACACCCTGCGAGGCCTGGCAACGCTCAAACTGTTCATGCGCTCACAGGAGGAAACCGAACGTATCGCCTCGTCTTCACGAGAATACCGCAAGGGAACCATGGCGGTTTTACGCGTGGCCTTCCTCTCCTCGGCCGTCCTTGAGTTTTTCACCTCGGTGGCCATCGCCGTGACCGCAGTCTTTCTCGGCCTCTCCTATCTCCATTACCTTGACTTCGGTCTCTATGGAAACCAGCTGACCCTGCGCACCGGCCTCTTCCTCCTGTTGCTCGCCCCGGAGGTATATCTGCCGTTGCGCGAACTCGGCACCCATTTCCACGCCCGGGCCGATGCACTGGGCGCCGCCGACGAACTGCACTCGCTGCTGTCAGATCTGGAAAAGAACCCTGAACGTTCGCCACCGCCAGCGATGGATATTAGCCGAAATGTGGCACTGCAGCTCCGCCACGTGAGCCAACACTATGCCGGCCGCACCATACCGGCCCTCAACGATCTCTGTCTCTCGGTCGACGCCGGCGAATGGCTGGCCATCGTCGGTACCAGCGGTGCCGGGAAAACGACGCTTCTCAACCTGCTACTCGGGTTCCTGCCCTTGCAGCAGGGTGAGATCATCATTAACGGATGCTCCACCATCAGCCTTGACTCCGATGATTGGCATCGCCACATCGCCTGGGTTCCGCAGCAGCCCCAGCTCTTCTTCGGCAGCCTGACAGACAATATCGGAATGGGCAACACCGACATCTCTTCGCAGCACCTCAAAGTCGCGGCCGAACAGGCCAATCTGCATCCAAACGGTCAACTGGCCCATGGCCTGGCCACAGAGGTCGGCGAACAGGGCAACCGGCTTTCCGGCGGTCAGATACGACGGGTGGCCCTGGCCCGGGCATTTGCCAAGGATGCACCGCTGCTCCTGCTCGACGAGCCCACCGCCGGCCTCGACCTGGAAAACGAGCGGCTGATAATGGCCAGTCTCGAACGTTTGCAAAAAGGCAAAACGGTGATCATGCTCACTCACCGGCTCGATACAGCCAGGCTCGCCGATCGGATCGCGGTGATGGCCGAGGGGATGATCATCGAACAGGGCAGCCATCAACAGCTGCTTGAGCAAAAAGGTGTTTATGCCGGCCTGGTGTCCGGAGGAACACGGGTGATGTCATGAAAGAGCTTTTTCCCTTCATCAAACTGCTGCATCCTCACCGAGTATGGGCATTCTGGGGCGTTGCAGCCGGTATACTCACCCTTCTGGCCAGCATCGGCCTTCTGGCGGTATCCGGCTGGTTTCTCAGCGCCTCCGCCGTCGCCGGACTGAGCCTGGCCGCAGCTCCTCTTTTCAATTTCCATACCCCCAGCGCCGGCCTTCGCGGTTTCGCCGTGCTGCGCACCGTCGCTCGCTACGCGGAGCGGGTCATCTCCCATGAGGCCACTCTGCGGCTGCTCGCCTCCCTGCGTGTGTGGTTCTACAAGAAGATAGAGCCCCAGGCGCCGGCCAGCCTGTACCGGCACCGCAGCGGCGATCTCTTGAGCAGGATTGTCACCGACATAGATATACTCGATTCCCTTTTCGTCCGCGTCTTGTCGCCGACCATCGCCGCTCTGGTGGTGGCGGCAGCGGTGGGCGGGTTACTCTGGTGGCTGGCCCCCTCCCTTGGCCTGATCTTCTTGTTCTTCTTTGTTCTTGCCGGAATCGTCACGCCGCTGCTCGCCTGCTGCATCAGCCGCCGCATCGGCGCCCAAATCCAGAAACAGCAGGCCGTATTGCGCAGCAACCTGATGGAAGACCTGCAGGGTCTGGCCGATCTGACAGTGTACGGAGCACAACACCGCCATCGTTACCAGCGGCTTGCGGAAAGCGACCGCCTGCTTATTCTTCAGGAAAAGATGGCTATGATCAGTGGTGGGTCCACCGCTCTTCTTACCCTGTTTGGCGGGCTGGCAGCGCTCTTCGCACTCTACGTGGCTGTGCCGCTGGCCCAGAGCGGATATTTCTCCGAGCCGGTACTGGCGCTGATCGCTTTCGGGGTGCTCGCCGCCTTCGAGTCCATTCAGCCCTTGCCGCTCGCCTATCAGCTGCTCGGCACAATCCAGACCGCGGCTGAGAGATTGCTTGAAGTCAGCGATGCACCGTTAGCGGTCGTTTTTCCGGCTGAGCCGGCATCCGA
>CAKZOA010000178.1 GCA_937132035.1 uncultured Desulfobulbaceae bacterium
CTTCGTCGAAGTATATGGCGTTTTCGGCTATGCGGTGAATATATCGTCTCGGATCAACGCCGAGTTCAAAGACATCCCGAAAATCATAGGCTGCCACGGCTTCATCAAAGAACGAAGATCTTACCACATACAGGAGCCTGCCGTTGTGAGGTATTGTCGCCAAATACATTTTCTCTCCCGCTCACCCATCCTCTGCCGCAGCGTAAATCTGTACGGCTGGAAATAAAGCGGCACCCGAGGTCGGAACCCCCGATGCATGCATATACCTGCGGTAACTCTAGTACCGATACAGGACTGCAACAAGGCCTGATGCCCAAAGCGATGCTTTTCCCATCACCTCTTGAAACAGCAAAGGCGCCTGAGATCCCTCAGGCGCCTTTGGCGATGGCATTCTTTCCCCGTCGTCTATGGGGAGGCCATGTCAATCGGCCTTCCAGAACTCCTCTTTGGCCGCACCGCATTTAGGGCAGACCCAGCTTTCGGGCACCTTTTCCCAGGGGGTTCCAGGTTCGACCCCATTCTCATAGTCCCCTTCTTCGGGATCATAGATATAGCCGCACGGGCATTCCCATTTTTGCATAACCGCCTCCTTAATTAGGATTGAAATTGTATAAAGTCACTTCCATCAAATATAGATCTTACCCTACAATAGGAATGATTGTCAATGTCAACTGCAGGGACCCTGCCGGGTCATCCCGGAGAATCACAGGTGCCGCTTGCATCCGGCTGCCAGCCGGCATTCGTCGATGCACGCCCACTTTTTTCCGTGTTAATCGTTTTCTGCTTGCCCTTCAAGCTCAGCTATCACCTTCATAAAAGGCAGGAGTGTTCTTTTCAGGGGTGTCTGCAGCCAGCGCAAGCTCAGCGGAACATGGCGCCGTCGACGGGTATCGCCAGCACCACCTGCTCGTCAAGAGCCCGCGGTTCGCGCTGGTATTCCACCAGCGGCTGCAGGACCTGAACCTGGAGGCCGCAGTCGACGGTCATCTTGATGCCGCCATTGACCCTTTCCAGTTTTTTGATCGTGCCGGACCAGCAATTTACCGCCCTTTCCCCTGCCGGCGCAGTCCGATGCAGAGTGATTCTTTTCGGGTCTATGTTCACCGAGCAGCTTTCCACGCCCTGTGCAGCCTGCTCCGCCGCCACCTGCAGTGTCAGGCTGGAATCAAGTTGATAGAGCCACAGACCACCATGTTTTTCCATCAGGGTGGCCTGGAAAACATTTTCCCTTCGGCCAGAAGAAAGCCTGCCGTTCTGGAGGATGATGGTACTGTCGGCAAGTCTGGTCGACTGGGAAAGATAGTGTGTTGCAAAAATCAAAGAGACATTCTGCTCGCGGTTGCAGCGCTTGAGAATCTCCAGAATTATCTCCTGATTCTCGGTATCGACGTTGGCGGTTGGTTCATCACAGAGCAGTACCTGCGGCTCTATTGCCAGCGCCCGGGCCAGGGCCACTCGTTTGGTTTCGCCGCCCGAGAGTTTATGGGCGTCGGCCTCGACAAAACGGCTCATCCCCACCATCTCCAGTACCCGTTCAACCACATCCCTTCTTGCAGGAGCGGCAACGCGGCGCAGCTTCAGTCCATATTCGATATTCTTGCGCACCGAACCGGTAAAGAGAATGGGGTACTGGGCCAGCAACGAGACCTTCTGGCGGAGCTGATAAAGTTCGCCGTTGCTGAAGCGCACCGGCTTGCCCTGGAAACGGACCTTTCCCGCTGTCGGCATATCGAGGAAGGCGAGGATATTGAGCAGGGTGGTCTTGCCGGCGCCGTTCGGGCCTATCAGTGTGTAAATCCTGCCGGAGTCAAGCTCGAGGGCGTCGATGTCGAGTATGGTATTGTCGCCATGTACCCGTTTGAGATCGCGGATTTTATACAGCATCGATGTCAGTCCTGCCCTGAAAGAAGTGAAAGAGCATGTTGATGAAAAAGGCAAAAGCCAACAGAATGCACCCCAGGGCCACGGCCAGGACGAATTCGCCCTTGTCGTATTCCAGGGCCATGGCCGTGGTCATGGTACGGGTAAACCCCTTGGCATTGCCGCCCAGCATCATGGAAATACCGACCTCGGCTATTACCCTGCCAAAGGCTGCGATCAGAGCGGCGATGATACCATACTTGGCCTCGAGAAAAATCACCACAGCCATCTCCAGCTCGTTGGCCCCGAGCGTCAGCGCCGTACTCCGGTAGCGCTTGTCAATGCGGCTAATGGCGGCGATGGTAAGGGTGGCGATCACCGGCACGATGAGAATGACCTGGCCGATAATGATGGCCTTTTGCGTATAGAGCAGTTCGAGCGGACCGAAAATCCCCCGTCTCGATATGAAGGAGTATACGACCAGGCCGATGACCACCGTCGGCAACGCCAGCAGGGTATTGAGGACGGTGATGACAAAGCGTTTGCCGGCAAAGTTCTTAAAAGCGATGAGAAAGCCGCAGGGCAGACCGATCACCGAGGCGATAAGGGTGGACAAACTGGCAACGGTAAGCGAAACGCCGACGATTTCGAAAAGATCGGGATCGAGACTGATGAAGAGAAGAAAAGCCGAATGCAGACTGTCAAACAAAAGCTCCATGAGCGATCACAAAGGATAAAAACTATCCGGCCTGCAGAAACGGAATCCCTGCAGGCCGAGAAAATTACAGTGTAGTTACAGTGTATTAAAGTTGAGCGGCATCAATTGCGTCGGGATGAAACAGCTGCTTGCCCTCGAGACGGTAATCGTTGATGAGTTTCTGACCTTTTTTCGAGGTAATCCATTCAGCGAAGGTTTTGGCCATATCATATTTTACATGTGAGTATTTCTCCGGGTTCACCGGAATGACGCCGTAGGGATTGGAAAGCGCCTCATCGCCTGCGGTCAGCACCTCCAGGTCGATGGCCGGAGTCTTGCCGTACTTGTACTTGATAAATGTACCCCTGTCAGCAAGGGTGTAGGCCTCTTTTTCGTCGGCATAGGTTATAGTTTTGCCCATGCCCTGGCCGATGGATACGTACCAGTCGTCGGAATCGGCCGGACTGGTGAAGGTTATCTCCACATCCTTGCCTTTCTTGACGATGGTCTGCGTCTGTTCGGCAAGCTTCAAATCAGTCGATTTCCACAAGATTTGCTCCTTGGTATGAGTACCGCTGTCATCACCGCGGGAAATGAACTGGCCATCGCTTTCGGCTATCTTCTCCAGTGCGGCCGAGGCATCCTCCAGGCCCTTGATTCCAGCTGGGTCTGCAGGCGGGCCGAGTATGACGAAATCGTTATGCATGACTGCATATCGTTTGGTGCCGTAGGCTTCCTCGACGAACTTTTCCTCTCTGCCCTTGGCGTGGACGAAAATAACGTCGACATTGCCGTCCATGCCGTCACGTATGGCGGCGCCGGTGCCCTTGGCGATAACCTTGATATCGATGCCGGTATCTTTCTTGAATT
>CAKZOA010000179.1 GCA_937132035.1 uncultured Desulfobulbaceae bacterium
GGGCAACTACGCCGTTTTTCCCCCCAACAGCTACAGTTATGATACCATTAACATGAACGTCGGTGGCCCGGTTCCTTCTCCGCCGAGTACCGACAATTTTCTGGGTACCGATGACAGGGGCAGGGACGTGCTGGCCCGGCTCATCTACGGATTCCGCCTCAGCGTTCTGTTTGGCCTCAGCCTGACTGCCATCGGTACCGCCGTGGGCATTATTGCCGGAGCGGCCCAGGGGTATGCCGGAGGACGAACAGATCTTTTCGCCCAGCGTTTTATCGAGATATGGAGTTCCATGCCGGAACTCTATCTGCTCATCATTTTCTCCTCGATCTTTTCGCCGAGCGCCCTTTTGCTGCTTGCCCTGTTGAGTCTGTTCAGCTGGATGGGGCTTTCCGACTACGTCAGGGCGGAGTTTCTCCGGGGCAGAAACCTGGAGTACGTCACCGCCGCCAGGGCGTTGGGCGTGGGTAATCTGAAAATCATGGTCAGACATCTGCTGCCCAATGCCATGACCCCGGTAATTACCTTTCTGCCCTTTAGAATGTCGGCTGCCATCCTCGCCTTGACCAGTCTCGATTTTCTCGGACTCGGCGTGCCGCCTTCGACGCCAAGCCTGGGGGAGCTGCTTGCCCAGGGCAAGGCCAATATCGACGCCTGGTGGCTGTCTCTTTCCAGTTTCGCCGTGCTGGTGGGTATGCTCGTGCTGCTGATCTTCATCGGTGAGGCCTTGCGCGACACCTTTGATCCGAGGCGCAAGTGATGTCGCCATTTTCCTGGGCCTGAAATCCTCGCGGGTTAGGTATCCGGCTATGGTGCCGTCCGCGTCGTCGGTGACGACGACCTTTTCCGGGCGGGAAACGGCGATGGCGCAACCGTTTTTTTAACCGCAGAAGCACAGGTTCCACGTTGACACTTTAATGGATTGACTATATGTTTGATGCCGGATTGCGCTTTTTAGCGCAGAGAATTGCAGAAGTAAAGGAGCAGCTGTACCAACGAGGAGAATGGGGTGAGCCGCTTGGCCCCCACTACAGATAACGTGCAATGCAAAACAACCCCATACGAAAATTAGGCGATATCGGCCTCTATGTCCTCGAGGATCTTGGCAGGATGGGCATCTATCTTCTGAGGATGGTGCTGGGCAGCTTCAAAAGACCCTTTCGCCTGGCCGAATGCATTAAACAGATTCGCTTTGTAGGGGCTGGATCGCTGGTGGTCATCTTTTTCACCGCCATGTCGACGGGCATGGTCCTCGGCCTGCAGGGCTATTATTCCCTCTCCAAATTCGGGGCGGAAGGTATGCTGGGCTCGGCGGTTTCCCTGACACTTATCATGGAGCTTGGGCCGGTGCTCACCGCCCTGATGGTAGCAGGGAGGGCAGGTTCGGCGATGTGTGCCGAAATAGGAATCATGCGCATATCAGAACAGATAGACGCACTCGATTGCATGGCCGTGGATCCCTATCGTTATCTCATTAGCCCTAAGTTTATAGCGGCGTTGATATCGGTTCCCCTGCTAACCGCCGTTTTTGATGTAGTGGGTATTGCCGGCGGCTACATTGCAGGCGTTCATCTCATGGGGGTAAACCCCGGCAGTTTTATCGACGGCATGCAGACCAGCGTTACCAACCACGATATCCGCCTCGGCTTCATCAAATCGGTGGTCTTTGGCATACTGGTGGTCTGGATCTGCACCGGCAGGGGCTTTTTTGTCGGCAGGATACGCGGCGCCGGCTTCGGAGCCGAAAGCGTCAGCAAGGTCACCACCCAGGCCGTGGTCCTTTCTTCGATTTCTGTGCTCATCTTCGATTACCTCTTGACGGCGGTGCTGTTATGAAGGATACGGCCATTGAATTCAAAAATGTCGTCAAGTCCTTCGCCAAATCGGACGGCGGCAGACAGAAAGTGCTCGATGCGGTCAATTTCCTCATTCCAGCAGGTAAGACCACCGTTATCGCTGGTGGTTCGGGGCAGGGGAAAAGTGTTACCCTCAAGCTGATTCTTGGCCTGATGGATCCGGACGAAGGCGAGATCCTGGTGGACGGCGAAAACATTGTCGATCTCGGCAGCAGTGCTCTCAAAAGCCATCGCAGCAGATTCGGTGTCCTGTTTCAGGGCTCGGCACTGTTCGATTCAATGACGGTCTACGATAATATCGCTCTGCCGCTGCGCGAACGGACCGATCTCTCCGAGGAAGATATAGGCCGGAAAATTCATCAAACCCTTGAACAGCTGGAGCTCGATGGGGCCGAAGAGAGGTACCCGGCACAGCTCAGCGGCGGCATGCGCAAGCGTGTCGGTCTAGCCCGGGCGCTGCAGCTCGACCCGGAAATTATGCTTTTCGACGAGCCGACCACGGGACTGGATCCGGTCATGACCCAGGACATCTATGAGCTGTTTGCTGACACCCAGCAGCGCGTCGGTTTCACTTCGGTGATCGTCAGCCACGATATTCCACGGGTGCTCAATCTCGCCGACCAGGTGATAATCCTCCAGGGAGGAAAAACCGACGTCTTCGACAGCCCCGAGGAGATCCAGCTTTCGGAGAAAGAGCATATCAAGGAATTCGTTAAAACAACAATGGGGCAGATTTATCAGAGCCGATTGGTGGAAATATGAAAAAGAAGAGTGTTGAAATTATCGTGGGCCTTTTTATGATTGCCGGTTTTCTGGCTTTTGTCTACCTGGCCTTCAATCTCGGAGAGGTATCGCTTTTCTCCGGCAGCAGGACCTATGTTATCGAGGCGGAGTTTGCCAACGTTTCCGGCGTAAAGAAAGGCGCCTCCGTGCAAATCGCCGGCGTTGTCGTCGGGCAGGTGGAGGACATTTCTCTGGTGGACAGCTACGCCAACCTCGATCTGCGAATCGACAGGGATATACAATTGCCTGAAGATACTATGGCTTCGGTGAAGTCGCAGGGAATAATCGGTGATAAATATATCCAGCTCACCCTTGGCGGCGCCGAGGATCTGCTGAAGGAAGACGATCTGATAGTTGATACCGAATCGTCGGTGGATATAGAATCGCTTATTAGTAAATTTGCCTTTGGCAGTGCCAAGTAGGCCTGTACGGGGGGATGCCGGTAAGGGCGTGATCTTGTAGGAAGGTGATACTATGAAAAGAATCATACTGCTGTTCATGCTGGTCGGTCTTGCTGCCACTCCGGCCATCGCCGTCGATGACGCCGGGGGCGAAGTCCAGGCCGATACACCTAACCTTCTTGAAAACAGCTATCTCGACGACTACGAGGATACCCGGGAAGAGTTCTATACCATCGAGGAGATCAACGATCCGCTGGAGCCGGTCAACAGGGTACTGTTTCAGTTCAATGACAGGCTATACTTCTGGGTCTTGAAGCCGGTAAAAACAGGATACTCCTATGTCCTTCCGGCGGAGCTGCGTGAGTCCCTGGGCAATTTTTTCAATAACCTTTCGGCCCCCATCAGGCTGATAAACAATCTGCTTCAGGGCAGGTTCCGGGATGCGGGTGTTGTTCTCAGTCGCTTTGTCATCAATTCCACCGCCGGCGTCTATGGACTGGCCGACGTGGCCTTGCAGGAGTACAACCTCGAGCCCAGGCTTGCGGACTTTGGTCAGACCCTCGGCTTCTATGGTATCGGCGAAGGGCTCTATATCGTCTGGCCCCTGCTCGGCCCCTCCAACATTCGCCATTCCGTCGGTCTTGTCGGTGACCGGCTTGTCAGCCCGGTTTCCTATATGGATATGACAAGCGATCAGTCTGTATTATATTATGGTGTAAACAGAATCAATAATCTATCCCTGAACCCGGGCGTGTATGAGGAGATCAAGAAATTCTCCCTCGACCCCTATGTGGCCGCGAGACAGTCTTTTTTTGATTTCAGGCGGAATGTGGTAAAAAGGGCTGGCAACCAAGAGACAGATTTCTAGGGTGGAGAGTTGGCGAAACGGGAAGGTGTCCGCACTTTCACATTATCATTAAGATTCATTATAAATATAGGATTGAGTCATGGTTTGTCTACGTACGATTACAGCTGTCCTTGCGGTCTTCTTTCTTTTCCAGGTTCCCGCTGTTTCTGCCGAAGTTGAAAGTCCCACCGCCCAGTTGAAGCCGACGCTGCAGCAACTTGTCGATATCCTCGCCGACCCATCTCTTGAGGGAAAGGACAATAAAAAGAAGAGAAGGGACCTGATTATGTCGACCATCTCCAAACGCTTCGATTTTCGGGAGATGTCGAAAAGGGTGCTCGGGCCCACCTGGAGAGATATCAGCGAGCAAGAACGCCAAACGTTCACCACCCAGATGACCAAACTGTTGGAGAACAACTACATCGGTCAACTCGAGAACTATTCCGGCGAAACCGTCGAGTATGTAGGCGAGCGGGTCAAGGACGATCGGGCCCAGGTGTCAACGTTGATCGAGAACAAGGGTAACAAGTACCCCGTGCACTACATCATGAACATGGATAGCGACAAATGGATGGTCTACGATATCAATATTGAAGGGGTCAGCCTGATCCGGAATTATCGGGCCGAATTCAAGTCCATACTTCGCCGTCAGAGCTTTGACGGTCTGATTCAAACGCTTAGGGAAAAGAATGCTTCGTTCGAGCAGGGGGGATGATGGGGAAGGGGGTACTGCAGTGCTGAGCAAACTGAGCAAACAGGATAGAGAGGAAATATTCCCCCGCCTCCGCGAGCACAGTCTCGAACGGGGAGACACTCTTTTTCTGCCCGGCGACAAGGCGGATGGAGTGTATTTCGTCAAATCGGGGCGACTCGGGGTGCAAACGGAAACGGGATTTGCCGACAGAATGCAGATGGTGGCCTTTCTCGACGAAGGTGCTCCCGTCGGTGAAGGCGCCCTTGCAGGAGAATCCGCCAGAGAAATCAAGGTCGTCGCCATCGAAAAAACGACGGTCTACCATCTTTCGACCCATGCCTTCGGCGAGCTGGAAAAAAACAATCCGACCCTGGCTGTGCAACTGCTCAAAAGGCTGTTGGGCACAGCGACAGTAAGACTACGGGCGAATTCCAAAAGACTCGCCCGGGTCCTCTAGCCCCAATATCTTCGGTTTTCGTTTACGTTACCGGCACCTTATACGGTGCAACGTTATCGCGATCACAGCCCGCCCAATTTCGGTTTTTCAAATTTTTTTCTGGCCATTCTACGGAAAATTGATTATTTTTGCTCATTTCGTCTCTCTGTTCTGGGACGGTGGAACTCAAAGGTTGATGGTGTGAAGATTCCATGGAGTGAAATAACGGCAGGGGGACTGCGAAGAGTCGTTGCCGACACTGGATGGTCCAGGCGTTCGGGGTTGGATTTTCGCAAAGCGCCCCAGGCAGAAATAGTCCTTCGACTCAACGATGACATCACCGCCGTGCTCGAAGGGCAAATCCAGGCGGAAGTACAGGCCTCCTGCGGCCGTTGCGGTGTGCCTGTGGATGTAGAAATTGACGAGCCTTTTGAGTATATCTTCAGACTTGAAGAAGACAGCATGCTTTCGCAACAGGAAGTTGAGCTGAGCGAGGAAAATATTGATACGGTTTTCCTTGATGAGCCCGAAATTGATGTCGACGAGGTGCTGGCGGAGCAGCTGATTCTCTCCCTACCGTTGAGATTGCTCTGCGATAAAAACTGCAAGGGGTTGTGTCCCCGGTGTGGCGTGTCGCTCAATGAAGAACAGTGCAGCTGCGAGGTGGAACAGACACAATCGCCTTTTGCCGTATTGAAACAATTAAAAAAGTAGCAGCGCATGCCGCCAGGCGTATATGCGCATACAGTGGAGGAAATCATGGCCTTACCAAAAAGAAGACATTCCTATTCTCGTACCAGGAAAAGACGTTCCCACGATGCCTTGAAGGCACCGGGGCTGTCCCGTTGTTCGGAGTGCGGCGAACCCAAAGAACCGCATCGCCTCTGTGGCGGATGCGGAACATATAAGGGCCGCACGGTATTTCATATTGATACGGATTTAGAATAGGAGTCCGGACGTGCGAATTGCCCTGGATGCCATGGGGGGTGACTATGGGCCAGAGGAGTTAATCACCGGGGCAATACTTGCCGTTAAGCAGGCCGGAATAGAAATAACTCTTGTCGGCGATACGGATTTTCTCCGCACCCACATCGATAATCTCAAAGAAGACAGCCGCGTTGTATCCTCACTGAGCCTTGTCCATGCCTCAGAGGTCATTGGCATGGATGAGTATCCGGTCGATGCCATTCGAAGAAAAAAGAATTCTTCGATCATGGTGGCCTTCGAATTGCAAAAGCAGGGTGAGGTCGAAGGCGTTGTCAGTGCCGGCAACTCCGGTGCTACCCTGGCTGCGGCCCTGCGCAAGCTCGGGAGGGTCAAGCATGTAGTCCGACCCGGCATCGCCTCCATGTTTCCGACGCTCAAACGACCAGTTGTCATAATGGATATCGGTGCCAATGTAGACTGCAGACCGTTACACCTGTTTCAGTTTGCCGTGATGGCATCGGCCTTTTCCTCGGTATATGACATTGAGCATCCCCGGGTGGGCATCCTCTCCATCGGCGAGGAAACCGGCAAGGGCAACAGCCTTGTCAAGGTCACCTACGAGATGCTGCAGAAGAGTTCCCTCAATTTCATCGGTAACGTTGAGGGCAGAGACGTTTACAAGGGGGATGTGGACGTCATTGTCTGCGACGGCTTCGTGGGAAATAATATTCTCAAGGTGAGCGAGGGGCTCGCCGAAGCCATCATGCAGATGCTGGCCAGCGAAATCAAAAAGTCTCTGCTGGCCAAACTGGGGTACTTCCTTGCCAAACCGGCATTCAAACGGTTTAAAAAGCGCGTCGACTATACGGAGTACGGAGGAGCGCCTCTTCTCGGCATCAACGGTACTGGTATAGTCTGCCACGGCAAGTCAAACGCCCAGGCTATCAAAAATGCAATACTGGAAGCAGTAAAAATGGTTGAAAACAATGTCAAGGACAAGATCTCGAATGATCTTGAGAAAAATCAGTTTCGTGCGGTGGAGACGTGATGGGGGGCGTGATTCTGGGAACCGGCTCTGCCCTTCCTCGCAGGGTGGTGACGAACAAGGAACTGGAAAAGATCGTTGACACCAGCGATGAATGGATTCGGGCTCGGACGGGCATAAAGCAGCGACACATCAGCTCTGAAGGCGAATATACCTACGTTTTGGCCAGCCGGGCTGCTGAAAAGGCCCTGGAGATGGCGGGGATGGCGGCCGCCGAGATCGATCTTCTGGTGGTGGCAACCATCAGCTCCCACATGCTCATGCCCTCGTCGGCCTGTTTTGTCCAGCGGGAGATAGGCGCGAACAAGGCCTTCGCCTATGATATCAACGCCGCCTGCTCCGGTTTTCTTTACGGCCTGGACATGGCCGACCACTATATACGTGCCGACAGCAGCAAGAAAATACTGGTCATCGGCGCCGAAACACTTTCGGGCCGGCTGAACTGGGATGACCGCAATACCTGCATTCTTTTTGGTGACGGCGCCGGGGCAGCCGTGGTTGGCGCCTCGGATAACACCGCCAGGGGCATGGTCGGATCGAATCATTTTTCCGATGGCAGCCTTTGGAACCTTCTCTACATGCACACCGCCGAGAGCTGCAACTCCGAGATAAAGGTCGAGGATTGGTGCGGGGCTCATATCGTCATGGAGGGAAAAGAGGTGTTCAAGCACGCGGTCAAGGCCATGGAGGATGCCGTCCGGGGGCTTCTGGCAAAAACCGGAACGGATCTGGCGGACGTCACAATGGTGGTACCTCATCAGGCCAACGTCAGAATACTCAATAACCTGATGGAAAGACTCGAATTATCGAAGGAAAAGGTGTTTATAAATGCGCCTCTCTATGGGAATACTTCCGCGGCTTCTATTCCGATAGCGCTTGATGAAGCGAACCGGAACGGCAGGATCAAAGAGGGGGACCTTGTCCTGTTCTGCGCCTTCGGCGGCGGTTTCACCTGGGGTGCATCCCTGATAAAGTGGTAGATAGGAGAGAGTGATGGATTATTTTTTATCTGAAGAACAACAGATGATTGTTGATATAGCCAAACAGATCACCGATGAGCGCATAGTGCCGATCAGGGCGGAGCTCGACGAAAAGCATGAGTTTCCGCGGGAAATTCTCGACGAGATCGCCCAGGCAGATCTGTTCGGCGTTCCCATTCCCGAAGAATACGGGGGTTTCGGAGGCGGCTGCTTCGATATCGTTCTCGCCCTCGAGCAATTCGGCCGCGGCTGTATTGGTGTCGGCACCGCTTTTGCTGCAAGTTCTCTGGGTATTTATCCGCTGCTGTTTTCCGGTACAGAGGAACAGAAGCAAAAGTATCTTCCCGATGTCGCTGCCGGGAAAAAGTTTGCCGCCTTTGGCCTCACCGAGGCCAACGCCGGCTCCGATGCATCCGGCATCAACACCACCGCCGTTCTCGACGGCGACGAATGGGTTCTCAACGGCACCAAGCAGTGGATCACCAACGGCGGCGAGGCGCAGATTTATACGGTGGTGGCTATCACCGACCGCAGCAAAGGCGCCCGTGGGGCGTCGATGTTCATCGTCGAGGAAGGCGATCCCGGTTTCAGCTGTGGACCCAAGGAAAAGAAAATGGGGATCAGGTCCTCTTCGACCACCGAGCTGATCTTCAAGGACTGCCGGATCCCCAAGGACCGGATCGTCGGCCGTCAGGGTACCGGTTTCATAACCGTGATGAAAACTCTCGACGCGTCGCGTCCCGGCATCGCCGCCCTTGGGGTTGGTTTAGGCCAGGGAGCCCTCGACGAGGCGGCTGCCTATGCCAAGCAGCGCGTCCAGTTTGACAAACCGATTATAGCCTTCCAGGCCGTTCAGCACATGCTCGCCGACATGGCCATCAATATCGAGGCCTCGCGGGCTCTCACCTACAGTGCTGCCCGTCATATCGATGCCCATCCCAAAAATATCTCCAAAATTTCGTCCATAAGCAAGGTCTTTGCCACGGACATGGCCATGAAGGTTACCACCGATGCAGTGCAGGTCATGGGCGGTTACGGCTACATGTGCGAATATCCGGTGGAAAAGATGATGCGTGATGCCAAGATCCTGCAGATCTACGAGGGTACCAACCAGATCCAGCGCAATGTCATCGGCCAGGAACTCAATAAAGAATACGCCAAGTAAGGCCCGACCCGGTGCAGGCGTACTCGTTTCAACCGCGCCGATCGCGCCTACAGCCCCAAGATAAGCAGACTACAGGATTTTCATGAAGATAGCCGTATGCATAAAACAGGTACCCGATGCCAGGGACGTCCGCCTTGATCCCACAACCAACACCCTGGCGCGCGAGGGTGTCGAGTCGATTATGAACCCCTACGACCAGCACGCCCTTGAAGAGGCCGTCAGACTCAAGGAGAAGCATGGTGGTGAAGTAACCGCCATCACCATGGGCCCACCGCAGGCCGAGGAGGTGCTGCGGCTTGCCATAGCCTGCGGCGCCGATAACGGTGTTCTGGTCTCCGACAGGGCTTTTGCCGGAGCCGATACCTGGGCCACCGCCTATACCCTGGGACGGGCCGTGGAAACCCTTGGAAGCTTCGATCTTTTTCTCTGCGGCAAGCAGGCCATCGACGGCGACACCGCCCAGGTAGGCCCCGGTCTGGCCCTGCGTTTGGATATACCCTATCTGACCTGTGTTCAGAAGATCAGGGAGATCGGCGAGAAGGTCCTCGTGGCCGAACGGATGATGGATGACGGCCATGATGTCGTCGAGGTCTTTCTGCCGGCGCTGCTGACGGTGGTTAAAAATATCAACGAACCGCGGGTGCCCTCCCTCAAGGGCAAAATGAAGGCCAAGAAGGCCGTCATCACCACCCTGAGTGCCGAGGCAATAAAGGCGGATCCGGCCTCCATCGGTCTTCCCGGCTCACCGACTCAGGTGGTACGGGTCTTTCCTCCCGAGCCGCGTGGCGAAAGCGCTGTACTATCAGGTACCGTCGATGAACAGGTCACCCAGTTGGTGGATAAGCTCAAACCCTATCTGTAAAAGATGTAGAGAGACGCATGCTTAAAATAGACAATGAATTATGTATCGGTTGTGGTATCTGTGAAGACCAGTGCGCCTTTGCTGCCATCGAAGTGAAAGACGGCATTGCCGAAGTAGGAGAGAACTGCACCCTCTGCGGTGCCTGTATCGAGGTCTGCGAGCCGGGGGCGCTGGTCATGGATATCCAGGGCGACACCGTCAAGACAGATCTCGCCAGCTGGTCCGGAGTCTGGGTCTTTTGCGAATACCGTCAATCCCAGTTAGCCCAGGTATCCCTTGAACTGCTGGGCATTGGCAGAAAACTTGCCGACCGCAGAGGTGTGAGCCTGTGTGCCGTCATCATTGGCAGTGATATAGGCACATGCGCCAAGAGCCTTACCGGCTATGGTGCCGATACGGTCTATGCCGTCGATCACCAGGATCTTGAACATTTCACCGAGGACCGTTACGGCAGGATTCTCGCCCGGCTGATTGGCGAGCACCGCCCGGAAATCGTTCTTGCCGGAGCCACCGCCATCGGCAGATCCTTCATTCCCGGCGTGGCAACCATCCTCGACGCCGGCCTGACGGCCGACTGCACGAGCCTGGAAATACGCGAGGAAGACGGGGCACTGCTGCAGACCAGGCCGGCCTTTGGCGGCAACATCATGGCCACCATAGAATGCCCCCGGTCGCGGCCGCAGATGGCAACTGTCCGGCCAAAGGTGATGAAGGCCTCGGAGTTCGACTCTTCCAGAAGTGGCGAGGTCATAGCCGTTGACGTTCAGACCGAGGAGCTTGCGAGTAGAATTCGGGTGGTCGAGTCCGTTGCCGCAGGAGAAGAAACTGTCAACATCCAGGAATCCGATATTCTCGTCAGCGGTGGCCGCGGCCTGGAGAATGAGAAAGGCTTCGAGCTTATCCGCAGGTTGGCCGAAGCCTTGAACGCCGACGTCGCCGCCTCGCGGGCGGTGGTCGATGCCGGCTGGATCCCCTATCCGCATCAGGTCGGACAGACGGGCAAGACGGTCGCCCCCAAACTCTATATCGCCTGCGGCATATCCGGCGCCGTGCAGCACGTGGCCGGCATGCAGTCGGCCGATGTCATCGTTGCCATCAACCGCGACGGCAACGCTCCGATCTTCAATGTGGCCGACTTCGGTATTGTTGGTGATCTCAACGAGGTCATCCCCAAGCTCATCACCAAGATAGAGGAGCATCGCAAAGCATGAGTCTACAAGGAAAAACAGCGCTGGTCACCGGCGGCAGCCGGGGTATCGGCAAAGCGGTCTGCATCCGCCTGGGAAAAATGGGCGCAAAGGTATATATAAACTATGTCAGCCGGCCGGAGGCGGCGGAGCAGACCAAGGCCGTCATAGAAGAGGCCGGTGGCAGCGCCGAGGTCATTGCCTTCGACATCGCCGACGGCGAACAGGTACAGAAGGCCATCAAGTCAATCCTTGCCGAGGCCGGCTCCATCGATATCCTCGTCAATAACGCCGGCATTACCCGTGACGGTCTGGTGGCCCTGATGAAGGAACCGGACTGGGATGCGGTGCTGTCCACCAATCTCAAGGGCGCCTTTCTCTGTTCCAAGGCCGCTTCACGGGCGATGATGAAGAAAAGGTGGGGACGGATAATCAATATCACCTCGGTGATCGGTTTTTCCGGCAACGCCGGACAGACCAACTACGCCGCCGCCAAGTCTGGCCTCGTCGGCAT
>CAKZOA010000180.1 GCA_937132035.1 uncultured Desulfobulbaceae bacterium
CTGCCTGAGGCACGTGAAAAATATCCCGAACTGAGCAGGATACGGCTCGAGGCGAATGCAATCAGCAGGCAACGCCTCGACTCGCTGAAGAAGGTCCTCTTCCAGTTTCACGGAGAATGCCCCCTCCTGCTTACCCTTCACTTCGAGGGACGGGGGGAGGTCGATATCGACGTCATCAAGGATCTCACCATCCGCCCCTGCCGGGAACTCACCGACAAAATCGACGAATTGCTGGGATATAAGTCCTTAGAGTACCGAAGGAGACCGGTGGAACTGGCACCACGCAGGAAGTGGAGCGGCAGGAACGGTAAAAACGGCAACCGGGCGGCATGAACGTTGCGGGAGCCTCCGTTACACTGTGTGCTTGACGTCGAACTTCAGAGAAACCGCAGACCGCACTCAGGGCATTCGTGACCTTCCGGTGCAAATTGATGGCCGCAGGCAGGACAGCTGGCCGTGGCGGCCTCGGGATTGAAAACCGCCTCCGCCGAGACCTCTTGATAATCGCCTATGACGGTGGTTCGCGCATGATCCTCGCGGAGTACGACCGCCGCTCGCTGCAGATCCTGCTCTCGTATTCGTAACATGATACGGGGCCCACCGCAACCGCCGCTGGCGCAGCTTTCCTCTTTAACCAGAACGGCGGGCATCCCCTCTGCTGCGAGCAGCCCTTTGAGCCTCTTCATATCCAGAAGGCTGCCTCCCTGAACAGAAACCAGGGAGTCGCCATCGTCTATGACGGCGCTGGGCCGCTCCGTATTTTCAGCAGCGCCATCCCCCTCTTTACCGCCCAGCAGCTCCGCTCCCGACAGCAGCTTCTCACTACAGGAGGCACAGCGCTCTATTTCCGGCCGGTACTCGTCCTTGCAGAACGGGCAGTATTTGAGATCGGGATCAAGCATTTTTTTATCCATTTCAATTCATCAAAAGATACCACTACGCTTTGTACTCGTAAAGAGTGCTCTCTTCAGGTGTGTCCACAGGTCTCAACGGTTGCAGTCAAGCCTCCAGCAGCCGATTTTATGGCATCCATGAACAAGACAAGGCTACCTTTCTCAAGCTGAATTGCTGAACATCAGAGACAAACAGACGCCAAAACGTCGTGGAAAAAGTGACTCCCCCACAACACGCTTTTAGAGAATAAACCTGCTTAGATCCTGATCCTGAACGATATCGTCAAGCTGCTTGCGCACGTAGTCAGCGGTGACGACAAAGGTCTCATCCTGCCGCTCGGTGGCATCGAAACTGAGCTCATCAAGGACACGCTCCATGACGGTATGCAGCCGACGAGCCCCTATTTCCTCGGTTCTCGCATTGACCGCCACGGCTATCTCGGCGATTTCCTGAATGGCGCTGTCGTCGAAGCTCAAGTCTATGCCTTCCGTTTTCATCAGGGCAATATACTGTTTGATCAAGGCGTTTTCCGGTTCGGTGAGAATCCGGACAAACTCCTCCTTGCCGAGGGAATGAAGCTCGACCCTGATTGGAAAACGCCCCTGCAGCTCCGGAATGAGATCGGAGGGCTTGGCGACGTGAAAGGCGCCGCTGGCAACGAAGAGGATATGATCGGTTTTAACCATGCCGTATTTGGTGGAAACGGTCGAGCCTTCGACAATAGGTAACAGATCACGCTGGACCCCTTCTCTCGAGACTTCGGGCCCCTGCGTCCCGCCGCCGCCGCGAGAAGCGATTTTATCGATTTCGTCGAGGAAGATAATGCCCGACTCCTCGGTTCTCTTCAAAGCCTCCTTCATAACCTTATCCATATCGACCAGGCGCTCCATCTCTTCCTTTTTCAAGGCATCGAGAGCCTCGGGGACCTTGAGCTTGCGGTTTTTGGTCTTCTTGGGAAAGAGCTTGGAAAATGCGTCCTGAATATTGGACTGCATGTCTTCCATGCCCCCGGCGCCCATGATTTCAACCATGGGTGCCCCACGTGACTCGCTGAGAGCAATCTCGATCTCCCGGTCGTCGAGTTTGCCGTCACGCAGCATCTGCCGGAACTTCTCGCGGGTGGAGCCTTTGGCATGCTCCTCGTTCTGCTGGGGCAGCCGATTGGAACTCTGCAGGGTGAAGGAGGTCCCCCCCTCCGGACCCTCGGTGTGGTCTTTCTCCGTCGGTCTCTTCGGCAAGAGAATATCGAGAATCTTATCTTCGGCATTGGCCTCGGCAAGGCCTTCAAGTCGCCGTTTCTCTTCATCCTTGACCATGGTGATGGCGATTTCCACCAGATCTCTGATCATCGACTCCACGTCTCTGCCGACATAGCCTACTTCGGTAAATTTGGAGGCCTCGACCTTCATGAAGGGAGATTGGGCCAATGTGGCCAGACGCCTTGCAATTTCCGTCTTACCGACACCGGTGGGGCCTATCATTATGATATTCTTGGGAACTATCTCCTCGCGCAGTGGGGAAGGAACCTGGCGTCGTCGCCATCTATTACGCAGGGCGATGGCCACCGATCGCTTGGCGGCGGCCTGTCCCACTATATATTTATCAAGCTCCAGTAGCGTCTGTTGCGGTGTCAAGGACTGGGGAGTATTCATATTTTCTCTACAACTATGGAATTATTTGTATATACGCATATAGAGGCTGCTATATCCATGGCTATGCGGCAGATTTCATCGGCGCTGAGTTCGCTGTGCTCGGTCAAAGCCAGGGCTGCAGCCTGGGCATAGGGACCGCCCGAACCGATGGCCAGTACGCCGCTGTCAGGCTCGATAACGTCACCCGTTCCCGTCAGCAGCAGTGAGTGCTGTTCGTCCACGGCTATAAGCATAGCCTCAAGCCTTCTCAGCATCTTGTCCATGCGCCAGTCCTTGGCGAGCTCGACGGCCGAGCGCATGAGATTGCCGTTATACTGTTCGAGTTTCTGTTCAAGACGATCAAAGAGGGTAAAGGCATCCGCCGTAGCCCCGGCAAAACCGGTGATAACCTGACCGTGGTAGAGCCTGCGGACTTTTTTTGCCTGGTGCTTCATGACCGTGTTGCCAAGCGAGACCTGACCGTCTCCGGCTACGGCTACTTCTCCCTTATGACGCACTGATATTATTGTCGTTGCTCGTATTTTCATATTCTCTAATCCCAATATTTCAGGTGTTGAGATGGTCTGCTCGAGGAGGAGACCTGTGATTGGCTCTACTGTAGAATGCTCATCACAGAAGCGACGAAGGGGAGCAGGCCATATCGGCTCGGCCCTGGGGTGAAAATGGAGAGAACCATCATTCTTCCCTCTGTGTGCAAACCGCTACATTCATGATTTTCATACAAACGATTGTATCTATTTAAAGTCGACCATTTAAGGTAATACAAAACCCATTTTCCAGGAAATGTCGGGGCTTATTGCGTATCGCGGACAAACCTCCGCTCATCCCGGATCTTTTCCGGCCAGGGGATGAGCCCGGTCATACACCTCGCTAAGATGGTCCAGGTTCAAATGAGTATATCTCTGGGTGCTCGAAAGGCTGGAATGACCAAGCAGTTCCTGGACAGAGCGCAGGTCAGCCCCCATTTCAAGCAGATGCGTGGCAAAGGAATGTCGTAATGCATGTGGTGTAACGGTCTGGGCAATGCCTGCCCGCTCACCGTAATGCTTTACCAACCTCTCCACGCTCCTCACACTCAGACGGCTTCCCCGTCCATTGAGAAACACGGCCTCTTTCTCGACGCCACGCCCCCTGGCGGCACGTGCCCTCATAATCCCCTCCCTCTCGGAGAGCCAGACGGATACGGCATCCAGCGCCGGGCGACCGACGGGCACCAGGCGTTCCTTGTTTCCTTTGCCCCTCACGCTAAGCACTTCAGAGGCAAAATCAAGGTCGGAAATATTGCCGGAAACCAGTTCGGCGACGCGTATACCGGTTGAATATAAAAGCTCCAGGATAGCTCTGTCGCGCAGCATATAGCGGTCCCCGTCTCGAGGTTCCTCGACAAGCTGAAATACCTCGTCAACGGTGAGAAAAGCGGGAATGGCCTGCCCCTGCCGGGGACCAGTGATGCCGGCGACAGGGTCGTCCTCAAGTATCTTTTCTCTTTTGAGAAATCGAAAAAACGTCCGCAGGGCCGAGAGTTTTCTTGAAACGGTGGCCGACGAGTTTCTCCCGTGCAGACTGACCACGAAAGAGCGCACATCGGTCGAGGCAATGTCGACAATCGAGTCATATTCGGGAGCATGGCCAAGAAACTCTCCAAGATCGCGAAGATAGCAGGTGACGGTGTGAGCAGAATAGCCCTTCTCGGTTTCCAGCCACCGTTTGAAATCATCGAGATAATCGTTCATTTTCTTCCATCCGTGGTAATTTTTGTCTCAACGCATTATATATAATGAACACTTGCATGGTTGCTGTATAGTGTAATATATTTTGAAGCTCTTTTATACCACCTGCCGCTGCACTTTGCGAACGTACCCATGAGGCGGCCACTCAAGTAATGACGGAGACAATGGCAAAAAAAACATTCGAATCGGCTCTGAACCGCCTGGAAGAAATTACCCGGGAGCTTGAAGAAGGGGATCTCAGTCTGGAGAACAGCCTCAAGAAGTTTGATGAGGGTATTACACTCGCAGACTACTGCAATACCAAACTGACAGAGGCCAAAACCAAGGTTGACATTCTTTTGAAGAAAAACGGCAAGCTGACGGCGGAACCGTTCGACGAGGCTGAGAGTGGAGATACAGAAATACCTGAGTGAACAGAAAGAGCGTGTCGAGACGGCCCTGAAACACTACATTCCCGCACCCGTCGTGCCTTTTACCCGCCATATTGAATCGATGCGCTACAGTGTGTTCGCCGGTGGCAAGAGAATACGGCCGATTCTCTGCCTCGCCGCAGCGGAAACCATCCGAGCGAAAGGAGAAATCGGTGACAGCCTGCTGCCTGTGGCATGCGCCCTGGAGTGTATCCACACCTATTCACTTATTCATGACGACCTGCCAGCCATGGACAACGACGAACTTCGTCGCGGCAAGCCGACCAATCATGTTCTCTACGGTGAAGCCGAGGCGATCCTTGCCGGCGACGGTCTGCTGACTCTGGCCTTCGAACTCATCACCACCGACGACGGCCAGGGATTAAGCGCCGTGCAGCGCCTCGACATAGCACAAATCATCGCCCGAGCCGCAGGTTCTTTTGGTATGGTCGGCGGTCAATTTCTCGATATCGCCAATGAAAATTCACAGTATCCCTTCGAAATGCTGCAGATGATACATCGCCGCAAAACCGGCGCATTGATCACCGCGTCCGTCCAGGCCGGCGCCATCGCCGCCGGCGCTTGTGCCGATGATTCCAGGGCTTTGAGTGTTTACGGCGATGAAATCGGACTGGCCTTTCAAATAGTGGATGATCTCCTCAATGCTACCTCGACCACCGAAAAACTCGGCAAAGCAGCAGGTAGCGACGAGACCATGGGCAAAGCCACCTATCCCGGGTATTTTGGTATTGACGAAACCAGAAAAAAAGCGCAAGAGGCAACCGCACGGGCCAAAGAAGCTCTCTGCACCTATGGCGAAAATGCCGAACCGTTGCGCTCGCTTGCCGAGTATCTCTTCAAGCGTACATATTAGTATTAGCTATATAGCTTCGCTGCCAAAGATGCGGCCAGGTCTTTACAGTCCCCACTGCGACATATATTGTTTCGACTACGAGCCGCAAAAACGACAAGGTTATTTTTAAAGTATGCTTTCCCCAGAAACAACAGGTCAGAAAACGGTACAACTCAGAGATATCGAGTCTCCCGCGGACATCCGCCAACTCTCCAGGGAGCAACTCACCTGTCTGGCCGAAGAAATCCGTCAGCGAATAATTACCACGGTCTCAAAAAACGGCGGACATCTGGCACCAAGCCTCGGCGTCGTCGAACTGACCCTGGCGCTTCACTTTGTCTTCAATACCCCCGACGACAAACTGATCTGGGATGTGGGGCATCAAACCTACGCCCATAAACTCATCACCGGCAGACAAAACCATTTCCATACGCTGCGACAGTATAAAGGCCTGAGCGGTTTTCCCAAAAAAGAAGAAAGCGAATATGACGCTTTTGAGACCG
The DNA here is from genome assembly GCA_937132035.1 of uncultured Desulfobulbaceae bacterium. Lineage (GTDB taxonomy): Bacteria > Desulfobacterota > Desulfobulbia > Desulfobulbales > Desulfocapsaceae > Desulfopila_A. Next base: position 6,043 of record CAKZOA010000180.1, read on the forward strand.
GGCACGCCGCCACTTCGATTTCCGCGGCCCTGGGAATGACCATTGCCAAAGATCTTAAAAACTGTCCGGACCGGGCCATCGCCGTCATCGGCGACGGTTCCATGACCTCGGGCATGGCCTTTGAAGCGTTGAACCATGCCGGCGATCTCAACAAAAAACTCATTGTCATCCTCAACGACAATGAGATGTCCATATCCCCCAATGTCGGTGCCATCTCCAGCTTTCTCAGCCGTAAACTCAGCGGCAAAACCATGCGGCGGGTCAAGAACCACCTCGAGGAGCGGCTGCAGTCACTCTCCAACGTGGGCGAAAATATTCTCAACGTTCTCAAAAAAAGCGAAGAGAGTTTCAAGAGCTTTTTTACTCCGGGTATGCTCTTTGAAGCCTTCAAGTTCGACTATATCGGCCCGATTCCGGGACACGAACTCGACGATCTCATAGAGGCCCTGGAGACGGTTCGCGACAACCTCACCGGTCCGGTGCTCGTCCATGTGCTGACCACCAAGGGCAAGGGCTATCCACCCGCAGAAAACAACCCCGGGAGATATCACGGCCTCGGCCCCTTCGATGTTGAAACCGGCGAGCCGGTCAAGTCATCTACATCCATCAGCTACACTGACGTTTTCGGCAAGACCATGGTGAAGATGGCGGCATCGGACACCAGGGTAGCGGCTGTATCGGCGGCCATGGTGACCGGAACCGGCCTCGCCGATTTTGCCAGACACTATCCCGAACGCTTTTTCGATGTGGGCATAGCCGAACAGCATGCGGTAACGTTTGCCGCCGGTCTTGCAGCCGAAGGCATGCGACCTGTGGTAGCCATCTATTCCTCGTTTTTTCAGCGGGCAGTGGACCAGATTATTCACGATGTCTGCATTCCTAACCTTCCCGTGACCCTTGCCATCGATCGCGGCGGCGTCGTCGGCGACGACGGCTCCACCCATCATGGCGTCTTTGATCTTTCCTACCTGCGCTATATCCCCAATATGGTGATCATGACGCCCAAGGATGAAAAAGAGCTGCAGAACATGCTCTACACCGCCATACACCACGACGGTCCTGTAGCGGTGCGCTACCCCCGTGGCGCCGGACCCGGCGCGGAACTCGCTGAGGACCTGCAGCTACTTGATATCGGCAGCGGAGAACTGCTGCACGAAGGTGACGATATACTGCTGCTGCCCGTCGGCAACCGGGTAAGCGCAGCACTGGAGGCCCTGGAAGGTCTGGCCAAGGTGGGCATCAATGCCGCCGTCATCAATCCGCGCTTCATCAAACCGCTCGACGAAGAGCTGATCTGCAGCTGGGCGACGCGCACCAAAAGGGTTTTGACCATTGAAGACAACGCCAGGCAGGGCGGATTCGGCAGCGCCATCCTGGAGCTCTTCAGCAGGAATCGTCTCTATGACGTCGCCACGTGCATGCTGGCACATCCCGACATGTTCATTGAACACGGCCCCCAGAAAATCCTCCTGAAAAACAACAAGCTCGACACCACCGCCATCGTGCGCGCGGCCATCAAACTGATGAAGTGAGGTGCGGGTCGAACAGACCTGTGATCTGGCTACATTGAGATGTGCCACTCACAGAAGAATTGAAGGAGAGCGCGCTATATCGATTCGCCCGAAGGGGTATCATCATGATGCCCGACATTCTTCTCTTGGAGCACCAACCACACCTTAAACATCCTCACCAACAGCGTTAGTACCTATTTGAGAGTGCGATATTACAAATGGTGTATCAACCATTGTTATCAACCCTGATCCCCAGGTATGTTCAGCAACGCATTGTCAGACAGGGAGGCCCCATTACTCCCAGGAAGGGTCGGGATAGGTCTTTTCACGGGTGTCCAGCAGCCTGGACGGCTGCTGTCAAGCCCCCAGGGTTCATGGCGTCCCGTGAAAAGACCTATTCCGACCCGCTGCTCGTTGAAATTAGGTGGCACACAAATACAGAACCTTACGAATTTGGTAGCGAGAAGATTATGAAATCTTCTGGGTCACACCATGCCGTTAGCGTATTTGACCGCCTGTATATAGAGCTCGGCCACCGGCGCATCGACAATATTGAGCTCCTCGAGAATCTCGGCAAAGCACTGTCCCTGTCTGCGTTCATAGGCGACAGCGGCAGAGAGAAAGGGGGCAAACAGACCTTGCCGGTTGATGAGCGCATCCTTGACTTCATCGGTCAGGGGCAGTCTTTCCATAACGGCGCTCATATCGACATCGAGCATGGCATCCATGAAGGAAAACATGCCGACCATAAACACCTCCAGACCATAGTCCGCCAAAAGGCTCCTTTGGGCCAGCAGTTCGCAGAACTTGGCCCGCACAAGCGAGTGGCGCACCAGCTCCGTGGGCTTATCCGTGGCCAATTCGGAGACGATGACCAGTATCAGGAAGCGACGCAGCTCTTTTTCCCCAAGATAGGCAATAGCGTGCTTGACGTTTTTGACCTTTTCCAGCCTGTAGAAATAGGCAGAGTTGAGAAAACGCAGCAGCTTATAGCTGATAGCCAGGTCCTTGGAGATGATCTTATGCAGCCGTTCCAGGGTTGTCGATTTTCTGCCTATCTCAGCCAGCAAGCTGAAAAGAGTCACTTTGGTCGAGACAAGCTCCCTGACACGTATTTTTTCCGGTCTGCTGAAAAAATACCCCTGGTAATAATGAAACCCCAGTTTATTAGCGCGTTCGAATTCCTCGTTGGTCTCCACTTTCTCGGCCAACAGCTTGACCTTGAACCTGGTAAGGTAGCGCAGAGTTTTCAAGATTGTATCCAGCGGGGTGAGACGGACATCGATCTTGATGATATCGGCGAGAGCGATCAGGGGGTCGAGCTTTTTGTGGAGAACGAAATCGTCGAGGGCAATGGTATATCCCGCGGACTTGAGATTGCGGATTTCATCGATGAGAGCCTGACGTGGGGTGACATCTTCGAGGATTTCGATAACAATCTGGGATTTTGGAAAGGAATAGGCGATTCTCTTTTCCAGTAGTTCTTCGGTGAAATTGACGAAACATGGTTTATTTCCCGATATTATGCCGACGCCTTCGGTGAGAAAAACCGAGCTGAGCACGCTGGTGGTCGCCCGGTTGCCGCTTATCTGCCCCAGCAGGTGATCTTCATATCCGCGGTAGAGAAGCTCGTAGGCATACAGTTTCTTATGGGCGGTGAGTATAGGCTGGCGCGCAATATAAAAGTCCATAGATGCCGGTTATGCAAAACGCCGTATTATAGCACACATCGAGGTGGCCCGCCGGTTATTGAGGCCTCGGCACAGAACTTCCGACCATCGGCAAGCCCTTGAGATTTTCGAAGGACTGCCCTCAATTCTCCCGCTGCCGTCGGGCAAAGAACCGAATAATACGCTCCTTGCTCTCCTCACCGATTTGTTCGAATATGAGGGCTGTTATAGTGCCGTCGATCCTGATTACCCTGGCACCGATCTCCACGTCCTCACCGCCGTCTTCCACGGGCAGGATGAGAAGAATCTTCTCCTGCAACGCCAGGGGAATGGATACATGACTGGCGGCACAGCCGCCAGCGGAGATGTTGGCGAGTTCACCGCTGCCCTCTTCGAACTCGGTTTTGTAAGAAAAACCAAAGCCGCCACCACTAAAGCGCAGGCCCTGACGCTTGCTGGACTTTTTCGATGTGCTCATGCAGCGTGTATGGCTGAAGAGTTGAGGTCATACCAGGCCCTGAAAGCGGCGTATCCTCATTTCAGGAAATGGCGTTGTATTCCTTATACCAACTGACAAACCGTTCAATGCCTTTATCAATGGACGTATCCGGCTTATAGTCAAAATCTTTGACCAGGTCGTCGACGTCGGCATAGGTGGCCGGCACATCTCCGGGCTGGAGCGGCAGAAAGTTCTTGTCGGCCTTCTTGCCCAGACAGTCCTCGAGTACCTGGATATAGCGGAGAAGTTGCTCCTTGTTGTTGTTGCCGATATTATACACCCGGTATGGGCAATAGGATGTGGCTGGATCTGGGCTGTCGCCGCGCCAGTTGAAATCACCCTCAGGAACTTTTTCTATCACCCGCGCCACACCTTCAACTATGTCATCGATATAGGTAAAATCACGCTCCATATTACCGTTGTTGAATACATCTATAGACTCTCCGGCAAGAATGGCCCTGGTGAAGAGAAAAAGAGCCATGTCCGGTCTTCCCCAGGGACCGTAAACCGTGAAAAACCGGAGCCCCGTGGTCGGCAGCCCGAAGAGATGACTGTAGGTATGCGCCATCAGTTCGTTGGCCTTTTTGGAAGCGGCGTAGAGGGAAACCGGATGATCGACATTGTCGTGCACCGAAAACGGCATCGCCGTATTGGCGCCATACACAGAACTGGAAGAGGCGTAGACCAGGTGCTTCACTCCGGAATGCCGGCATCCTTCAAGAACGTTGACGAAACCGACCAGGTTGGTATCAACATAGGAGTGGGGATTAATAAGCGAATATCTGACGCCCGCCTGTGCCGCCAGGTTGACAACGGCGTCAAAGGCGTGTTCCTGAAACAGGCTTTCCATTGCCTGCCGGTCAGCGAGATCAATATTGACATGGGTGAATTGCGGTCCTTCGGCCAGAGCCGCCATACGGTCCTTTTTGAGCTGCGGATCGTAATAATCGTTGAGATTGTCGAGTCCGACAACTTCTGCTCCATTGCCAATGAGCTTTTGCGCCAAATGCGCTCCTATGAAACCGGCAGCGCCGGTTATGAGAATTTTTTTCATGATTATCAAAGGAAAGAGTATGGAGTTATTCTCCTACATGGGTAGAACTGAGACCAGGAACGTGTCGGAGGAAAAATTGCAGTTCTCCGACACACATATCGAAAACATACTGCACAAGCCGGTACTCATGCCACGGCAGAGGAACTACCTCAGGCATGCACCAATCTGTAGCACAGAATTGAGCGGGCTACACTCTTTTTTTCCGATTTATCCGCTTCGAGCCTCAACTCCGATAATTCCTATTATTCAATGTATCCTGTAATGATAGCTATAGCCTGACTTACCACGAGATACAGGAAAAAGCGAGGCCTGGACAATAGATACCCCCGCGTCCTCCCGCACACAAGGCATCCCGTAAAAAAAATGCCGGGCAGCATTTTTCCCTGAAACGCTGTTCAAGCATGCCGCAGCTCTCACCCCGTGGGCTGCCCAAG
>CAKZOA010000181.1 GCA_937132035.1 uncultured Desulfobulbaceae bacterium
GTTGGCCGAATTGGTGCTGTCTATCTTTTCCAGGAGATCGCGGCGAAGCTGTTCCAGATCTTCTTCGTTGGAAAAACGTCTGTCCCCGAGGTCAATGGCCTGCATTTGCGCCAGGCGAATATACATTCTCTGGTAGTAGAGATGCCGCAGTCCATCCATATCGGTGCCGCTGAGACTGGTGATGGAGTAGCGAACGGCATCTTCTGCCATGTTTGCGGCGAAATGGCCTCCGGCGATATAGGAGTTTCGCCGGAGGTATTCATAGATATGCGATTCTTTGTCGCTGCGCCATTCGCCGATGATTTCGCTTGCCCCCTGGGCGCCGGGTCGCAGCACCATGGCCTGTTTGTAAGAATCGGGCAGGGCCGGATTATTGGCGACTGATTCGAAGAGATCGTGGTCGTGTATGACGGCTCTGCAGTGTCCGTCCGGTGTCCGGCTATAGAAAAGACCGGCTGCCTCGCCATCTTCGGTGAAAACGAATTGGCAACAGAGTTCGGCCAGCCGTATGAGGTCGGCGGCATCGGTGGAGCAGGTGGCCAGGGTAAGCAGCAGCGGTCGGGGAAGATCGGTTGTCAGGCTGGTGTCCATGTCCCGGCCGCGGAGAAAGGAATCAAAGGAAAGCGATGGCCGCTCAGCAAGATGTATTTTCGAGGGCTCTGTCGCCCGGGCATCGGCCCAGCTCTTGTCGATAAAAGTGGCCCCGCGGAAGGGCAGGGGGTTGGCTATCTCGAAAATCCAGTTGGCTGCACCTACTTCTACGTCTCCTTCGGGATAATTTAATCTGTTTCCGATGGGAGTGCCGTCGCTGCAGCGGCCGAGATGGCCGGGCGTTGTCTGCTGTCGGAGATTTTTGACGGTGTAGGATGGTTTATGAATACCGTAGGTGAATACACCTTCGGGGGTTACGCAATTACGGTAACGTTCCATGGCTGTGTGTCCTGCATGCTCTTTATTGTTCATAGGGTCTGGCTGTCGAAGCTGATCTTTCAGTCGTCTTCCGGCCCGGCATCCCATATCTGCAGGGCTCGTTTATATATTCCGGATCGGGGAAGTCCCAGGTCGGCGGCCAGAGTTTTGCAGCTGTCCTTGAGAGAAAGCCGGGTGTTGTCGCGGTACCAGCAGATGAGCTCATCGAGGTTCAGATCGTCATCCGGAGTGGTGCCTGCCGGTGAAATGACAAGGACGTATTCTCCGCGATTCTTTGTTTTCGCCAGATGCTCTTTGAGGCTGCCAAGAGAGAAGAACGCCACCTCTTCAAAAGCTTTGGTCAACTCGCGTGCCAGCAGGATTTGACGGTCTCCCAGCACTTCCAGGGCCTCGGCGACAAAGGTTTCTACCCTGTGGGGAGACTCATAGAAAACAGTATGATAGTCGGCATGAATGAGGGTTTTGAAAAGCTGCCTTCGCTGACTGCTCTTGGCCGGGGCGAAGCCGTGGAACATTATCGGTGCTTCGCTTGTGCCGGCGCAGGAGAGAGCCGCAGTAAGAGCCGACGGGCCGGGGACAGGCGTTGTCGTGATCCCCGCCTCCAGAGCTCGCTGGACGATAACGCTGCCCGGGTCGGAAATAGCCGGGGTGCCGGCATCCGTTATAAGTGCAATATTCTTGCCCTCGGTCAAAAGGCGGATGAGCTGCTCCGCTTTCTGCTGCTCCTGTTCCCTGTAGTAGGATATGAGTCGGGTGCGGATGTCGAAATGGTTGAAGAGCTTTTTGCTGTGACGGGTATCCTCGGCGGCGACAAAGTCGACTTCCTTAAGTATGCGCAGTGCGCGCAGGGTAATGTCTTCGAGGTTGCCGATGGGCGTGGCGACGACGTAGAGAGTGCCTGTGTCGGCGGAAATGGTGTCTGGCATGGCTGTTTTTGCATCTACCTGCAGGAGAAATGGTTGTGAAACGGGCTGTATTGTACCAGTACCCTGGAAAAATGCATCCCTTTCTTGACAAGCGATGATTCTTTGGTAATGTATGAGCAGATACTCATATAGTATACCTGTGGGATGAATGAGACGATGAAGACGAAAGACAGGTGTGATACTCGAATTATCCACATGGAAAAAATACGGGCTGCCAAAAACAGCAGTCTGGCAGATGGCGAACTTGATGCACTGTCCCAGTTCTTCAAGACCTTCGCCGATCCGAGCAGAGTTAAAATATTGATGGCTCTGGGGCAACAGGAGATGTGCGTCTGCGATCTGGCGGCCTTTCTCGAAATCTCCGAATCGGCGGTCAGCCATCAGCTGCGCTATCTGCGCAGCTGCCGCCTTGTCAGGAACAGGCGGGAAGGGACCGTTCTGTACTACCGCCTGGTTGATGAGCATGTAGTTGAAATAATAGGCAAGGGCCTTGAGCATATCCGAGAACTATAATGGTGATGGAAGTGGCATAATGGAACAGCTTGTATTGAAAATTCTTGGGGAGTCATGGAGCATCCTCCTCGATTCCTCCGTCTATATACTCGGCGGTATTGTTATTGCCGGGTTGCTGAAAGTCTTTCTCAATCCCGAGAGTATCGTCAATCATCTCGGCAGAGGTAAATACAGCTCGGTGGCAAAGGCCGCCTTTTTCGGCGTACCATTGCCGCTCTGATCATGTGGAGTGCTGCCGGCGGCAGCATCATTGCAGAAGCAGGGGGCCAACAAAGGGGCGACTACCGCTTTTCTCATATCGACCCCGGAATCCGGCGTTGATTCGATCGCTGTTACCTATGCACTGCTCGATCCCATCATGACCGTAGTCCGACCTGTCGCCGCCTTTGTCACGGCGATGTCGGCTGGGGTTCTTGAGAACTTTCTCTCCTTCAGCAAGAGCCAGGAGACGCTCCAGGTAGCCAAGAACTGTCCCATTGACAATTGCTGTGACGGCATTGACTGTCCGCCGGAAGTACATAAGGCCCATCACACTTTGCGTGAAAGGGTGAAAGCTGGTCTGGGCTTTGCCGTCGTCGATGTCTGGGGCGACATCGTCGCCTGGTTTTTCATAGGACTTGTTCTGGCGGGTATTATAACCGCACTGGTTCCGGAGGATTTCATGGCGGCCTGGCTCGGCGGCGGGCTGGTCTCCATGCTGCTGATGCTGGTTTTCGGCATCCCCCTCTATATCTGCGCCACGGCGTCGACGCCGATTGCCGCAGCGCTGATCCTCAAGGGGGTCAGCCCCGGTGCGGCGCTGGTCTTTCTACTCGTCGGACCGGCAACCAATGTCACTTCCTTGTCGGTTCTGGTGGGCATTCTCGGCAAGAAAAGCGTGGTTCGTTATCTGATTGTTCTTTCTGTGATGGCCGTCCTCTTCGGTCTGGGTGTTGATTCTCTTTACCATCTCGCCGGTATATCGCCGGCGGCCGTTCTCGGCGAGGCGAGTGAAATACTCCCCTTCGGGCTGAAATTTGCCGCCACCGTCGTTCTACTGCTTCTTTCGATCAAACCTTTATGGCAGTACTTGAAGAAGTTATTTAAACGTGATAAGTCGAATACAGCCTACTTTAGTGATTTTCCCTCGCTCCATTGCTCGACCGCAAAGAAGAGCAATGACACCATGCATGACCTGTCATTGCCAAAGTGCTGTAATACTGATCGCAAATACTAGCAGATTATGAATAAACACATTGGAATTTTAACGGCAGGCGGCGACAGCCCGGGGCTGAACGCCGCCATTCGTGGAATCGGCAAATCCGCCATCAATAGCGATCGCATGGATATCATTGGTTTCCGCGATGGCTTCCGGGGTCTAATGGAGAACAGGACCATGCGCCTTGATCTCAAGGTGCTCTCATCCATCCTGACTCTTGGTGGTACCATTCTCGGCACCAGTCGTGACAAGCCCCATAAGATGCCCGTTGGCGAGGATACCGTCGATATGACCGACGTCATCTGCGATAATTATTATCGCAACAACCTCGATGTACTCATCTGTCTCGGTGGCGGCGGAACACAGAAAAATGCTTTCAGGCTGGCCCAGAGAGGTCTCAATATTCTCACTTTGCCAAAAACCATAGACAACGATGTCGCCATGACCGATGTCACCTTCGGTTTTCACACGGCAATGGAGATTGCCACAGAGGCCATAGATCGGCTGCATTCCACCGCCCACAGTCACCACCGTATCATTGTCGTCGAAGTAATGGGACACAATGCCGGCTGGCTGGCGCTCGGTGCAGGCATAGCCAGCGGTGCCTATGTCATACTCATACCCGAGATCCCCTACGACACCATTGAGGTGGCCAAGGCCATTCGCAAACGCCAGCAGCGCGGAAATAATTTTTCCATCGTCGTTGTTGCCGAAGGTGCGTTGTCTCAGGTTGACTACAAAACCTACTCCGCACTCAAGGAAGAAAAGATCAAGGCCAAAGAAGAAAAGGATTCCAAGCTGAAGAAAAATATAAGCGAAGAGCTGAAAAGGTTTACCGAGCTACGCAGCACTAATACGCTGAGGCTTTCGCAGGAGCTTGAAGAGATGACAGGGTTGGAGTCGCGCTTGACCATTCTCGGCCATCTGCAGAGAGGCGGTACGCCGTCAGCCGCCGACAGGGTTTTGGCGACAAGATTGGGCAGTTCATGTATACGTTATATCGATGAAGGAGTGACCGGGGCGATGATCGGTGTCAAAGGCCAGGGAACCGAAGCAGTATCCTTGGAGGAAGTGGTGGGTAAACGCTCCATCGTCCCTCAGGATCATACCTGGTTGCTGAGCGCCAGAAGAGTCGGTACCTGCCTCGGTGACTGAGCGCCTCAAAGAGACTGCTCGTGTTCTCTTTTGATGTGTTGATACATTCAAGAGATGATTGCATTTTTTTCACTTTTTTGCCGCACGAGTACACCTAAGGCCAAAAGGGGAAGAGAGAATTTTCTCTACTGGAGTACGTGTCCTATGAGTGGCGATAAACAGCAGCGGATATAATATCTGCATGGTACGGCGATGCAATTGCAGAACGGATATTTCAAAAGGACGATAATCGTATATAGACCATGGCTAACTCGCCCGGTATTGGCGGTGGCGGTGGCCGTTGTCGTCCTGGTGTTGGGAGCGTGTTCGCCACCTGAACCATTGAAAGTGGGCATGATCGCAGGACTCACCGGCCGGGTGACCGATATGGGGGTGGCCGGAAGAGACGGCGTCCTGCTGGCGGTCGAGGAGGCAAATGCCAGGGGCGGAATTGACGGTAGAAAAATCACCCTGATTGTTCGTGACGACAAACAAGACAAGGAGCAGTGTCTGCTGGCCATTTCCCAGCTTATAGCACAGGGAGTCGCCGGCGTGGTTGGACCGATGACCAGTGCCATGGCCGTGATCGTAGTTCCTGAAATCAATGCCCATGCCATACCCACCATAAGTCCGACGGTGAGCACAGGGTTGCTGGAAGGAGCCGACGACTATTTTTTCCGGGTGATCCCTGTCAGTACCGAGGCTGCGCAAATCGCCGCGGACTATGCCTATAAGCAACAGTATAAAAGCCTCCTGGTCATTCGTGATCAGGGAAACAGCGCCTATACCGATCCCTGGTACCAGGTACTGAAAAAGCGTTTCGAGTCCTACGAGGGGACGCGGGTCGAAACCTTGTCCTATGTTTCCCGACATGGCTACGATTTTTTGGAGCTTGCTGAAGACATTATCGGAAATCGGGCAGATTGCCTTGTCATATTGGCCAATGCCCTTGATACGGCTCTTATAAGTCAACAGTTAGCCAAATTCAAGAACGATACGCCCATAATCGCTAGTGAATGGTCTCTGACAGAAGACCTCGTTGAATTTGGTGGAAGGACTGTCGAAGGTATCCGTTTATTTCATTCTTTTAATCCCAACAGCGATAAAGATACATATCGCGCTTTCGCACTCAATTTTCAAAAACGATTCGGCTATAGTGCCGATTTTGCCTCCGCTTACGGCTATACGGCGATGACCATTCTTCTTGATGCCTTGGAAAAAGGGACGACGTCGGAAGAGGTCAAAGATGCCATTCTTCAAGGCAGTCCCTATGCCGGGCTGCAGCAAAGCATCCGCTTCGACGGCTACGGGGATGTAAAAAGAAAATATACCCTGGTTGAGATACGAAACGGTAAATCACACTCTGTCGTAGAATATGTACACGAGTAAATCCTTCAGGCGCACTCTGCTGCTCGGTTTTATGATAGCGGCCTTTGTACCGCTGATCTGTCTGGGATTTATCAGCTACACATACCTTGGCCACAAGGTTGAGGAGTTCGTCAATCAGCGCAATGGCCTGCTTGCCGAAACCGTGGCTACCGACATGTCTTCCTACCTCCGCCATCCGCTGACCGCGGTTCAGCAGATTGCCATCATGTTCGATTCAGAGAGTTTTTCCAACCCGAAGATAAATCGGATTCTCAACACTATTGCCAGGGAGTCTGACTATCTTGAATCGATCTATGTCATCGACGCTGACAAGCGCATTGTCAATATTGGTCTTGGCCAGCAGCACAGCGAGGTGCACGACAACTATCTCGGTATGGATCTCTCGGGTCTGAGCGTACTCAAAAACATTGAATACCTGCAGGGACCATACTGGTCGAACTCCTTCCTTTCTCCGGTATCAGGGGAAAAGAGCATCGCTCTCATCCATGCCGTCGGCGATAAATATATTATCGGCTTCATCAACATTGGGTACCTTCACAGTTTTATTTCGGCGCGCTCCAGCAGAGATGACACCTCTATTATAATTCTTGACGACACTGGCAATCCGGTCTTTCATCCTCAGCTGGAAATGGTTGAAGCGCAGCATAGTTTTGCCAATATATCGCCGCACAAACAGAGCCAGCTCGGCAATTTCGGAACCTATGAGTTCATTCTCAATGCTACACCATATCTCGGCAGTACGGCGAATATAGCCGAAACCAAGTGGCTGGTGGTGGTGGTTCAGCCGCTGGAGATGGCCAAGGCTCCACTGCGCAGTATGACCAGGTTTTTTGTTTTTGCCGCCTTCTTTTCCGTTATTATCGTTGTTATCCTGGCGATTCGGCAGTCGGGAAGGCTTCTCAGGCCTCTCAACGACCTGCAGAAAAACATCCAGGCAGTGGCCGATGGCGACTATCAGGCAGATATTTCCAGGCAGTCCTATGAAGAGTTCGAGGAGGTTGCCACCCATTTCCGTCATATGGCCGCAGCCATCGAGAGGCGGGAGCAGCTGCTTGAAATAAACGAGGAGAGGCTGGTTTCACTCCTTGAGGTGCACAATCTTAAAGAACTCTCGGAAAGCGAACTGCTGCAGTTTGCATTGGAACAAGCCGTCAGTCTCACCAGAAGCGAGATCGGGTACTTGCATATGTTGGCAGAAGACGAGCATATCGTTACGTTTACCGTCTGGTCACAGAATATCGGCGAATTCTGCAGAAAAAACGATCTCTCTCTGGAGATGCTCAGCGAGCTTGGTTTGGGTCGCTCAAGTATCGATGAGCGTAAAAATATAATCAAAAATGCGCAGAATGCCTATGGCGGAACTGGTGAAAGCGAGAAGCTGATGGTCGCCCGCCAATTAAGTGTTCCAATTCTTGATGGAGCAAAAATCGTTGCCGTCGTCGGCGTCCTCAACAAGGAAAGCATCTATGATAAAACC
>CAKZOA010000182.1 GCA_937132035.1 uncultured Desulfobulbaceae bacterium
CCTCCGATCGAAGGATTGGAGGTAGGCCGAATCAACCGCAAGAAGAGAGGCCGAAAGGATGAAGGGCGTCAGATCATCCCATAGTTCTCTGAGCCAGCTGGCAGGCCATGGTCAATGGTATCAATTACAAGCTTATGAAAGAGCATAAGAACAGTTGGGCTCCACGCTTTTCAAGGAAGTGAGGGGCCTGAGTGACGTGTCAGTCTTGCACGGTATCACTGGCGCATCTCAGTCTGTATCTGGTCATCGGTAATTTCATTCCGCTGCTCGATGCCAAGAGCCTTCGTACGGTCCGCCCACAGCTTTCTGGCCAAAACACGCATATCTTCAACCGTATCACTCTCATCTGTGATTTCAAAGCCGATCAATGTTTCAAGTAAATCTTCCAGAGTAACCAGTCCGGTCGTTCCGCCATATTCATCAACAACAATAGCAATATGCTGTCGTTCCTTCAGCAGATGATCCAGTACCATTGATAAGGAAATAGTTTCGGGAACCGCGGAGATTTCACGCTTGAGAGATCGAAGTGTCGTTTTACCTTCCTTTCCTTGAACATGATTGAGGAAGATGTCGTTTTTCAACACAAAACCGGTTATCTCCCCTCCTCGTCCATTAAAGACCGGGAAGCGCGAAAATGGCTTTTTACGTATAATTTCAAAGGCCCTCCGGAGGGTTTCATCCTCGGATAAATCGGCTATAACGGGTCGTGGTGTCATAATATCTCTTGCTCGCAGTGCTCCGAAGCGGAAGAGATTTCGGATGATCTGAGATTCTTTTTCGTTTATCTGGCCGGTCTGTTCACCGAGTCGTGACATGGCGATAAATTCCTCTCGGCTGAAAATGTGAATTCTTTTGCCATGCGAGATAATTCTGGTCAGTTTTTCCGAGATCCAAACAAGAGGATAAAGTATCAGAATCAGACCGTGGATGAAAAGCGCAGTCGGCATTGCAAGGTGTGACCAGTAGATAGCGCCGAATGTCTTTGGCACAATTTCAGATAAAAACAGGATCGTCAATGTCATGACTGCCGAGAAAACCCCAAACCAGGCACTGCCGAACACCACTGCTGCCTTGGCCCCAGCCCCGATTGCGCCAACGGTATGGGCAATGGTATTCAAGGTCAGTATGGCTGCAAGTGACCTATCAAGATTGTCTTGTTTAAGCTGCCGCAAAAGGGCAGCCTGCTTGGGGCGCCTACGTTTCAGTCCTTCGATATACGAGGGGGTTATGCTGAGAAGCACAGCTTCCGCTACTGAACAGAGAAAAGAAAAGCCCAGGGCTGCAAGAACATAGATAACCAATAAAACAGCATCACTGTTTGATCGGTCGATGTTGGGGGGGGCCGTTTCAGTAGCCATAACTTCAGGCGCTGTTACAAAGATCGACAGGGTAAAGAAAACTCTGCAGATCAATCTATTCCAGGACATTCTGCCGGCCATGTTTTTCCTCATTGTATGTTGTGAGATGGAGATTGAGATGGGTCCGGCCACGGCATCTACATGAAACAGCGTTATTACGGTACCCAAAAGCGACCATTTTGCAGTCTATATTACTCATTTGGTGGTCAAAAACAAGGATGTTGCCCTGGGTGTAGAGTCTATACATAAGATCGGCTTCTGACTCTTTTTGGTGCGATTTAATGACGTAATTAATCACCGGATAAACCAGGTGATTAATTACGTTCGATTCTCAAAAATAAAAATTATAATCAAATACGGCGCTGAAGCTATTAACTGGAGCGAATTAGCCGAATTACTACGTATCGCACCTCTCGGAACCCGTGACCCATTAAGTTCCAGTGGACCCGCAAACAGTATACAAAGGGTCAGAGAACAAAACGTCTTGCGCGCCTGCTTGGATAATAGCAGGTTGCATTATCAAAATTCATGGGGCTTTGGGAGATCGGCCATGATTTGATGTGCTATCGCAATAATTCCTCTACCTTTGCCGCAAAGACAAAATCACTCTCCGTCAGCCCGTTAATTTTGTGAGTCCAGATGGTTACCTTGACCTTCCCCCAAGTGAGGTGGATATTCGGGTGATGCCACTGGTCCTCGGCGAGTTCGCCTACCCTGATGGTAAAATCCAGGGCCTGGCGAAAATCCTTGAACAAGAATGTCTTCTCCAGATGATGATCATCCACCACTTGCCAGTCACCTGCCAATTGCGTGTGCAGTTCGTCAATGTCCTCGCCTTGCAGGGGAGAGACGCCTCCTTTGCAGGGGACACATTCTTTTTGTGCCAGTTCGCTTGCCATAGCATCTCCTTTATAAGGGAGTTTACAGTTTCAATGGACGATAGCAGTCGGGATCCTTAGCCTGTCGTCCGAGTACTCCGTAGGCTTGTATAGGGTAAACAGTATTCATCCCCCGGACGCTTGCAATTTTTCCGGTTACTCTGAGATGAGCAGATGATAAAGGCTGACGAGACAAAACGAGGCCGCACCAAGATATACTAAAAAAAATAACACTAACATCTGCGGACAAGCCGCAGATGTTCTCGTTGAGCAGCAAACACGATCCGTTGTGGATCACTCGAACAAAGGAAACATGCCCATGGGCAACACTTGCAGGCGTCGGCTTGTCACCATTGAGGCATTTGATTATCCCTTATTCTCAGCAACTCGGTCTGAGACAGGTATACTCATTTTCCGGTACGCCATGGGCGTCCCAGGGGGCTCGTCTACAGCCGTTCAGGCTGCAGACGCCCGTGAAAAGAGCACCTCTGTCTCCCCATATTGGCTAGGCTGAGTTTCAGGGGTAATCAGGTTGAGGAAAGAAAGACAAGAGATTCTTTGCTGTAGAATCTTTAGCGCGTCTCCACTGTTATTCTGTTGAGATACTTCAGCCAACGGGTGCCTTTGTGATCATCGGCCACCAGACGCAGCGGGAAACCGTGGCGCCTGGGGAGTTCCTGATTGTTCACCCTGTAGGCGGCAAAGACTTTATCGTTACGAACTTCATCAATGCCATAGCGCATTTTCTTTTTTCTAAACCCCTGTGAACCGGTGAAAAGAACATGGGTAGCAGTACCACT
This sequence comes from uncultured Desulfobulbaceae bacterium, assembly GCA_937132035.1. Classification (GTDB taxonomy): domain Bacteria; phylum Desulfobacterota; class Desulfobulbia; order Desulfobulbales; family Desulfocapsaceae; genus Desulfopila_A. The sequence continues at coordinate 3,037 of CAKZOA010000182.1, forward strand.
GCAGCCGGCCTCCCGCAGCAGGTCGGCGACGGAAAAACCGGTCCACCACCCGTTGTAGGCGAAGAACCCGGGACAGATCAGCAGAACGTTGCGTTCGAGACGGGGGCGGTCCATGAGTTCCGCAAGACGGAAACGGTAAGGCTCGCGCACATCACCGTCCACTTCCAGGCGCCATTCTTCGAGGTCGATCTGAAGCGTGGTCTCCCCCATGACATCGAACTTCTCCATGGGGGTGGTCTCCAGGTTGGAGGTATCCAGGCGTGCGGGGTTGGCGTGCATCAGCTTAGACATAGGCGTCTTTTTCTCTACCACCCGCCTTCCGCTCAGAGCCCAGACAGGCTGGTGCCTTGCCATTTGGACGGATAAAGGAGACAGGGCGGCACCAACGCCAATGAGAAAATATTTAAGAATTCGTCTGCGATCGATCATGCCGTAGTCCAATCCGTAGGATGTGTTCACAAATCTTGTCAGGCAGTATCGCCGGAACCACCTCCCGGAAACATCGCCTCGAAGCCGATGAATGAATCTCCTCTCCAGGATACCACATTTTCGCCGAAACCACCGCCCTCTAACACAACACATCGGTACTCGAATGATGGCCGCCGCTGCACTTGGCGTTTAGCGAAAAAGGATGAGGCATGCATCACGCAGCAGACCATCGGATTGCGGGGGTATTGAGAGATAAGGATATCCCTTTGCTGATTTGCAGAGGGCTTTCAGCAAAGGAATATTGCTCTGAGCGTGATCTGAACGATATTGACCTTTTCGCCCCGGGCGAACATTTTTCATCAGTGGCTTCAGGAGGCCAAGAGTATGTATCCAAGCTCGCTACCCGCTATCGCGAGGAAGGCAGGTATCTAACCTACGTCCTGTTCAAGTATAAGGTCATCACGGTCAAGTTATCAGTACAGAGCTTTGGACGTGGCTTCTGGCTTATGTACATTCCATTCTGAATATATTGCTTTGGAAAAAGATCCAGAAGAGCGGAGGAACAACTATTGCTCCTTGTCTAATTTTTTTCGACTCCATTGATAACCAGAATCCCAGGTTGGCATCACGAGAGCTGCCCCCAAAAGTGCATCATTACCAAAGAGCACTTGTAGGTAGGAATATGTATAATCGTAATTATTTTCTATTGTGGGAGCAAGGGAGGATAACACAGTTTTCTGAAAAACGTTTACCCTGGAGGGAGGCACCTATACCCCATCATTTCGATATATTTCTCATCGATTAAAACGCACTGATTCTCCTGCAGGGAAGAACCACTATCTATCTCAGCAAACGGGAAATCGACGAGAAGCGACAAGACGACGATAGAGCCGCTGTGTGGACGCTTCCCAAGATGATGAGCCCACATCACCCAGGAAGCTGATATCCAGAGTCATCAGAGGGACGACACGATGTATACAGATTTTTATAACCTGACGGAACCACCTTTTACCATAAGCACCGAGTCGAGGTATCTCTGGATGGGTGAAAAACATCAGGAAGCCTTGGCCAATCTCAAATACGGCCTTCTGGAGGCCGATGGCTATGTGGTTTTGACCGGCGATGTGGGCATCGGTAAAACCACTCTAGTCAATGCTCTGCTCGATGAAATCGATGACTCGGTAATGACCGTGACCATCTCTCATCCAACCCTCTCTCCAGAGGAATTTTTCCGCTTTCTCACCAAGACCTGGGGTGGACCACGAGATTTGCAGGGTAAAACCGATTTCCTGTTTTTCTTCAAGGAGTTTCTTGAAAAATCACGAGAAGAGGGGAAGAGCATCCTGATGATCATTGACGAGGCCCATCGACTTTCCGAGGAGCTTCTCGAGGAGATACGGCTGCTGTCCAACATGGAACAGCAAGGAAAACGGCTGGTCAATATCTTCTTTGTCGGTCAAATTGAGCTCAAAGAGATGTTATTGACTCCACAGTTCCGGGCATTACGACAGAGGATCACCCTTTTCTACGATATAGAACCACTAAACGTCCGGGAAACGGGAGAATATATTCTCCACCGCCTACAGGTCGCCGGCGGCAGCAAAACCCTTTTCAGCAAGGAAGCGATCTATCATATTCATCGTTTCACCAGAGGTTACCCGCGTCTGATCAATATTCTCTGCGACCGCGCCATGCTCACGGGCTATGTTCAGGATAAATATCAACTCGACACCAAAGTCGTAGCCGAATGCGTCGAAGAACTTGGTTTTCTTGATCCGAATTCACCGAGGGAGAGCATGTCGCACCGGACAGGACAGCAAATGCTGCGCGAGCAGGTGGTATTGAGAGGAGGAGAGAATTCTTCTCCCACCACCGTAAATCCGGCATCTGAAGAGAAACAGATAATAAGGCCATCCAGGGCAAGCAGGAAAAAAAAGGCGACCTTGGTGTACAGTGGAAAGAGACGCAAACAACGGATGACGATAACCACTATACTGCTCATATTCACCCTTCTTGCCGGGGCTGCCGGTTGGCTCTTTTTAACTGAACCAGGCAGAGAAGTGGCCACCAGGTTGGAGATCGACAAGTGGGTGCCTGAATCATCCTTCTCTCTGCCAGAAATCCTTTCGCTTATGCCATTCTACACTCAATTGCCCGAAAGGAACTCCCTTGTGGCAGCAGACAAGAGCTCTTCCGACCAGCCGGAAAGCATGGCGGCCTCCAGTCAACAAGGGCCCGATGATGGTGAACCTTCTACACCAGCTGAATCTGTTGAACCGGTTGAGTCAGCAGAGCCAGATGCAGATATAGATGCGCAAAACTACTCTTCACCCTCCCAACAGCAGAATCTAAGCGTAGATGACCAGACGGTGGCATCGATAGGGCCCGGCTTGCAGCATGAAAACCTGGATGAGCCACCCAGTGATGACCTGTCCGGTACAAAGGAAACCACAGCGGAACTCGCTTCAGCGGCCCTGGCGGAAAAACAGTACCAGAGCGTTATCGACATGCTGGTTTTCAGGATGGAGGAAGAAACGGCAAAAGAGGATGAAAAACTCTCGCAGATCTACGGCCAGGCCCTTGTAGGCAGGGCGGAACAGATTCTTAAATTCTCTCCAGAAAAGGCTCAGGCCTTGCTTGAGAAAGCGATTGAAATCGACGGCAGCATCGCCAGAGCGTATTTTTTGCTGGGCAAAAGCTATACCGCAGCTAGTCGCTATAAAGAGGCCATCGATGCCTACCTGAATGCAGGACTTCTGGATCCCGGGTTGGCCGATGCTTTTTTCAATCTCGGCTTCATCTACGCCGCCTCCGGGAAGTACAGCGAGTCCGAACGCTACTTTCTGCACACTGTCGAACTTACTCCGCCATACATGGGCAAGGCCCTGTTCAATCTCGCTGTGGTCCAGGATAAGCTGGGCAAGACAAGCGATAGCCTGGAAAACCTCTATAAAGCTCAATCGTACAGCCCTGAAAATGATAAAATTGCTGCCTACCTGCAAAAGGTACAGACAAAAAAGCGGAGCCGTCCATGAACAGACAGTACTTGCGTTACCTGGTTATCTTTCTCCTGCTGATAATAGGCAGCGGCTGCTTTCAACCAGCCGTCACTGGTAAATCGGCGATGGCCGAAAGGATAAAGGAGGTCGAAGCAAAAAAGCCATCCCCCTATCTCCATCAGGTAGAGCGTCAAGGTGAGAACTTGATTCTGATCGCCACATGGTACACTGGCTCCGGCAATAACTGGATAGCCATCGCCCGGGCCAATCCAAACCTGGAACCACGGCGCATCCAGATTGGCGAACACATCACCATACCCGTCGAACTATTGAAAACCCGCAAACCAATGCCCACGGACTTTCAGCTCTCAAAAACTCCTGCGAAACCCGAAAAGACTGAAGCTGTTCCGCCATTAGAAGCATCCGACCCTCCCGAGCTTTTCGGTCCTGTCGATTCAGACTCTCAGGGAAGTGCGGAAGGAGTGGAGACAAAACTGATTCTCGAGACGCTCGATGATTAGTCAGCAGAAATGAAAGCTCTCCACTCGATGACGGCTACGCAGGCAGTTGGAGTATCTCGGACGCAATCTGAAATTTGATTATCCCTTATTCTCAGCAACTCGGTCTGAGACAGGGATACTGTCTTCCCATAATTGGCTTGGCTGAGTTTCAAAGGTAATCAACAAAGGGTCAGGTCCGCTTTTGACTTTTAATTTTTTTAAGTGAAAATGGAGACTAACGCCACAACGATACATAAGCATATTGACGAATATCGGACAACTTGGCTATCCTCTCTTAGTGCTTTTACTTAGAATAGCCTATGATTACGTTAATTCCGTGGAGACATTTCATTCATGTTACGTTGCAGGGCTACTCCAGCCCCGGATGAGAGGCTTTCATTCCAGGACAAAATTTTCAAGCGTGTCACCTGGCCCGTATAAGTCTGAGAAACGTTGTTGGTATACCGGTATCAAACTGACATTGCTCACCGGTTAAGGGGTGCGTGAAGGCAAGCATCTGGGCATGCAAACCCATACGTCCGAGCAGGTTGAGGCCTGAACCGTATTTTTTATCACCAACAACAGGATGCCCAATGTCCTGCATATGCACGCGAATCTGATGTTTCCTGCCTGTCTCCAGATTGAGCTGCAACAGTGTGAAGTTAGTGCTTGTCTGGATTGTCTTGTAGTGGGTCACAGCCCTTTTGCCACTCTTTTCATTCTGTGATGAATATACAATGAAAGCCTTACTCTCTTTCAAATACGAGCTGATTGTGCCTTCTGCCGGTTCAACCACTCCCTCGACAACGCCTACGTAGGCTCGCTGGCGTATTGTTGTGCTCCAGGCTCCCTGGATCTTATGTTTTATCTCTTCACTTCGGGCGAACATGAGTAGCCCAGATGTCTCTCTATCGATCCTGTGAATAATGAAAATCTTATTATCCTTATTCTCGGATTTGACGTAATTACTGAGCATCGAATAGGCAGTTTTTCGTTTTTCCTTATCAGTGGCAATGGTCAGGAGACCTGGGGGTTTATTGATGACAATTATGGCATCATCCATATAGACAATATTCAACTCTTTCGGGTGCCGCCGCTTCACCGCAGTGGCCCAGCGTACATCCACCTTTTGACCTGGGCTAACCACATGATTAAATTGCGTTACTGGCTTTCCATCAACAGAGACCTGATTGTTACCAAGCACAATTTTAAGTATCTTACGTGATTTTTGCGGTAAATTGGTAATGAGGCTGTCTAAAAGTGTATCCTTCTTTTCGATAGTAAAGGAGGATGCATTTGGCTTTTTCTTTTCGCTTTTTCTTTTGTGGTTGTGATTACCTGTCATCATTCTCACTGAGTACTCAAATTTCTGCGTGTCTTCGGAAGGTGTTTTTCTGGAACATAACTCAAAGCCTCAACAACCTATCCTTTTTTCTCTGTTCTTCCAAGTAATTTTGCCTGCTTCAACGTGGACTCGACGGCTGAGAAGGTGTAAAAATACTCTGCCCCCATTTCTTGCGCACCCGAACTTTTCATGATGCCGTCGCCGCCGAAGCGGAAAAGGCTCGGGTGCCGGGTACCCGTCGTTCACGCCTTCTGCCCGAGCGAGAGCAGATCCTCCAGGATCATGTAGAGAAACAGAATGATTGAGGTCGCGAAAATACTGCCGAATCCCAGCGACATGGCCGCGCTCTCAAAATCGTACCTGTCGGCAGGGCACGATACTGCTCAGCTTCGGTGCCGGCGCGGATTCGCCCCCGCAGATCCACTTCGCAGCTGGAACTGAGTCCGAGCAGCAGCCAAGCGCTGGTTTCGGACTGGTTGCGCTGTATCTGAACCTGAGCCTCGGCATTGACTGTAGGGTACAGGGCGGAAGATTCCCGATCGACGATGGCTCTGTCCTCACGCAGTCGATACCAGATATTCTCCAGGGTGAGGTTGCCTTGTAAGGCGTCGGCGATCAGACGGTTCAAGACCGGGTCGTCAAAGGACTGCCACCAGTGTTTGATCATTTTCGCAGTGCCGGACTGGGACAATTCTGCGGGCGATTCAAGGGGGAGAGAAACCTGCGTGCCTGTCATTGACAGCCGGCGGTGAGCAGTGTGGGGGGCTTAGTGTTCGAGGCGGTCGGCAGGGTGAAAGGAAGTCGTTTTGGCAATCCGCCTTTTTTTGGGGGCAAATTCTGAAGGTTTTGCTGACTATTTGCCTATCTCCCAGGCCGTTGGTTTCGCTGTGCTCCATGATACCCCGGAAGGGGCCAAAGCGGTTCTCGTCAGAGCCTTCAATAAAGCAATGGCCACCGATAAAGCACAAAACTGAGCGAATTCCGGAAACCTCAATTCTGTTGCCGTATTCTATCCAACTCCCGGACAAGGAGATCAGCTCGAAAAAAATGGGGATGGTGTCCACGATTTCCTGGTAAGGATCCATAGGTAAAAATATTAAGGGAAAAATACCGATACCCTGTCTTTAATATAACAAAAAAACTTGTACCATTCCGAAAAATGCCCTGCATGCCTGGAAGCGGTTGTCATTCGTTCAGTTTTCGTCAGGAGTGGAGGACAAACCGCCAAAGTATGGCCTGGATGCAACATTTGACTTAGCCTGTTATGCTTCTTCAGTAAAAATACCAGGCAGTTGAATCTGAAACCCAATGTT
>CAKZOA010000183.1 GCA_937132035.1 uncultured Desulfobulbaceae bacterium
ACCGAGATGGACTTTCGCGGCTGCGATCATGCCCACATCGAGGGCTATCTCTTGTTCAACCCCGAGTTGATGCACCATGCATTGAAGACGGCCAAGGCTGCCGGCTGTACCGTAAGCGTTGATCTTGCCTCCTTCGAGGTTGTCGGCGCCGCCAAAGCTGAACTTCCTGAGCTGCTGATAAACTATGTGGACATGGTTTTTGCCAATGAAGAGGAAGCGGAGGCCTATGCCGGAACACCTGATCATGACCGATGTCTGGAAATGCTTTCCCAGTGCTGCTCGATCGCCGTTATCAAATACGGCGCCCGGGGCGCCGTCATTCGCAACGGTAACGAGACCTGCACGGTGGAAGCGTCACCGGTGAAGCATGTTGTCGATACCACCGGCGCCGGCGATATGTGGGCGGCCGGTTTTCTCTACGGCATGGGCCGAGGCAGAACCCTTCAGCAGAGTGGAGAGTGCGCTTCCCTTCTGGGAGCGGCGGTGGTGCAGCATGAGGGAGCGGCTCTGCCTGAGTCGCTCTGGGAAACACTTCTGGAGAGGCTGCACCTGCTGCATGATCCCGCGCAGTGCAACTGATGGTATAATGCTTTCATGTCACTCTTTCTTCTCACGATTTCCGGTTACCGCCGATGTTCAGTACCCCCGTTTTTATAAAACCTGAAGTGCTGAGATTCCGGGGTAATCAGAGAACCACCCGGTGGTGCCGGGTCAAATGTGACGACCACCGGAAATAATCGTATCGTTCACATCGGCTTAAACTTCTCGGGAAGGGTCGGGAGACGAGGGATGGGTTCATGGTGTGCTGTGAAAAGATCTCTTCCGCTCCGCTGCTCGTTGAAATTACCTGGCACACAAATAGAAAACCTTTCGAATCTGCTAGTGAGAAGAAAGAAAAAACCGGCTGGACAGCTATGGACCGGCGGGCAGTTTTGCAAAGCGGGACTTCTCCCCGGCCGCCTGCCCTTTTGGGCAAAATATTCTCACCTCCCGCAGAACGACCATGGCCACTGCTCGGAGCACCGGCCATGGTCACCCTCCTATGTTCTCCTTGAGTTATTTTTCAATAATGGTAAAACTACACCCCTCTGAAGGAGGATTGAAAACGACCTTCGATCGCACGGTGTGGGAAAAATATACCCAACCTTTACCGTTGCATGGCGTGCGTTTCCAGTCCAGACGTCACCTGTCACTCTCCTGCTCAGCAAGGCATTTTCCGGAAGTGGCTTCGTTATGTTTCAGAGAGAACCAGTTTTTATATACTCTGCAGATGAGAAAAGGGCTATGGCACACGAGAGCGGTGATACTATTAGAATTATATGCGTCGATGAGGGACGTGAGCTGGCCCGGCAGGTCGTCGCCATCTACGGTGAGGATACCATTTCCGTCTCCTATGAACGCAGCCTTGAAGAGGTGGGGGACCGTTTTGAGATGGAAGCATTTGATCTGATGCTGTTTTCCAGCTCGGTTGCCCACCGGCAACAGGATGATGCCCTGGAAATCCTCGAGCTGATCTGCGCCAAATGCCCGAGTACGCCAATTCTGTTCTTTGCCCATCCGGGAAAGCTTAAGCTTGCCCATCAGGCCCTTCGCGTCGGCGTACTCCACTACTCACTGCTGCCGGTAAGCGATGAGGAACTGAAGCTGCTGATTGAAACCGCCCTCAAGAGGAAACCGCAGCTGGGCCTCAACCTGCTGCTGCGCTCTGAGGTGGAAAAGACGACCTTCGAGAGCATGATCGGCCAGTCCACGGTCATGCACCAGGTATACAGGCAGATCAGGCAGGCAGCGGCCACCGACATTCCGGTATTGCTGTCCGGGGAAACCGGCACCGGTAAGGAGCTGGCGGCACTGGCCATCCATGAGCTCAGCACCCGCAGCAGCGCCCCCTATGTGCCGGTGCATATCGGCTCTCTGCCCACGGATCTTGTGGCCAGTGAACTGTTCGGCCATGAGCGCGGCGCCTTTTCCGGGGCGACTTCGCAGCGTAAGGGCTGTTTCGAGGTTGCCGACGGTGGTACGGTGTTCATGGATGAGATTGCCACCATCGATGAAAAGATGCAGGTGAGCCTGCTGCGTCTGCTTGAAACCAGCCAATATTGCCGTATCGGCAGCCAGGCGGCCATTCCCGTCGATGTCCGTATAATAGCGGCCTCCAATGCCGACCTGCCGGCGGAAATTCGTAAAGGCGCCTTCCGGGAAGACCTCTACTACCGCCTCGACGTCCTCCATATCATCATGCCGCCGCTGAGGGAGAGGCACGGCGACATTCACCTGCTGGTGGATCACTTCATCAAAAGTGCCTGTGATGCTTTCAAGAAATACGTCAGGGGCATGTCTCCGGCATTTGTCAGTTCCCTCGAGTCCTATCCCTGGCCCGGCAACGTCAGGGAACTGAAAAACGTATTGCAGCGGGCGGTGATTTCCTGTACCGGCGAGATTCTCGAGATCGAACAGCTGCCGGTACGCATCAGCCGCTATCGTAACGAGGATGTCAAGATCACCATCCGGGTGGGCACGACCATCGAGGAGATGGAAAAGGAGATGATCATCAGGACTCTTGAGTACACCTCCCACAACCGCACCCGGGCCAGCGAAATATTGGGCATATCCAGGCGTTCGCTCTACAATAAAATGCAGAGATTCGGTATTTACCGCTCGAAATAGCTCTCATTTTCCTCCGTGTATTCCGTAACCAGCGGCTCCTGCGAAAAAATGCCGTGGCACCGGCTGGTATTGATATTGTCGGCCACCGGTTTGGTGCAGCGAAACGCCCCCGTCGGCGGTGAGGCGAGGGGGGCGATGACAGGCTCAGGGCCTATTGTGATGGGGCAGTGTATTTTTCCGCTTCGGCGTGAATCCGGCTGCGCAGAGTAGTGATATCCTTTTGCAGCTGGGCTATTTCACCCTGGGTCGTCTGCGGATTTCTGCGGGCCTCCATAAGTTCGAAACGTTTATCGTGCATTTCCTTGCGCAAGGAGACGGTGGCATCGAGAAACTCCTGGCTGTGCATACCCTGCCCGGACATCCCCATCCCCCCTGCCCCTGGACAGTTACCGCGCTGCATCATCTGTGCTCCCGGGCCCATCATGCCCGGGCCCATCATATGATGCCCGCCCTGAGTGTAGGAGCCGTTGCCGTGAGCGTAGGCGATACCTGCGGCAAGTCCGATGGTGATAAGCGTGGCGATGAGCATTTTCTTCATGGTGTCCTCCTGAGTGTGTAAATGGTTACTGTTTTTGCTGTGTCTTGCCGTATACTATTGCAGCAGGCGTGCCAGAAGCAGTATAGCCGGCGTAAACGTCTTCAAGTTGCTCTATTTGCAGGAATAATTTTTTTCTCCGAGGTGCCAGGCACTGCTTTCCGGTGCGGCGTCGCAGGTCGGACTGTCTCGTTTCTGGACAGTATTGTGCCTGCAGGCAGCTCTGCGGTGGTCAAGAAATAGACAGCCGCTGTCTGTCCAAAGCGGCTGCCCCTATATCCCTGTTTGCAAAGACAAAGAGTTTATCGAACAGAGGTAAAGACTTGCCCGTGATGCCGGTGGGAGATATGATGGCGGGTATGGCCTGGCGACACGATCCCGCCGGTCCGAAGACACTTCATGCCCATGCCGATATAACGGGCGAGGCCTACGAGGAAACGTAAAAATGGTTAAATTGATAAAGAAACATTCGCAGGCGAAGGGACTCCAGCCCGGCAGCGTGGTCTTTATAGGCCAGAAGAAAATCGACAAGCCCAGATTCAGGGTGATCGATTATACCGCTGTCGAACTGCGGGAAACCGAGGCCGAGTCGCTTCAGGAGTGTCTCTCCTATAAAGATACGCCGACCATCAGCTGGATAAACATTGATGGCCTTCACGATGTCGAGGTCATAAAAAAGATAGGCGCACACTACGGTATCCATCCGCTGATTCTCGAGGATATCGCCAATACCGGCCAGCGGCCCAAGGTGGAAATCGGCGACGACTCTGTCTTTTTAAGCCTGAAAATGCTCTATGTGGAGGCAGACGGTGGAAATCTGATTTCGGAGCAGTTCAGCTGCGTCTTTGGCAGGAATTTCATCATTTCTTTCCAGGAGCGGGTGGGGGACGTCTTCGACCCGGTCAGAGAGCGCCTGCGCCGCAGTGTTCCCCGGATAAGATTCATGACCACGGATTATCTCGCTTACACACTCTTCGACGCCATTGTCGATCACTACTTTGTCGTCCTCGAGGAGCTTGCCGTAAGAATCGAGTCGCTTGAAGATGTGCTCATAGAAAATCCCTCCACCAATGACCTCGCGGCAATTCATGATCTCAAGCGCCAGCTGATCATCATGCGCAAAGCCACCTGGCCGTTGCGGGAAGTGGGTGGCGGTCTGGAAAAAACAGACACCGATCTCATTGAGAGTACGACCAGGCCCTACATGCGCGATGTTTACGAGCATGCTATCCAGGTAATCGACACCGTCGAAACATTTCGCGACATGGTCACCGGCCTGCTCGATATCTATCTTACCAGTGTCAGCAACCGGATGAACGAGGTAATGAAGGTTTTGACCATCATCGCCACCATCTTTATTCCCCTGGGTTTTCTTGCAGGGGTTTACGGCATGAACTTCGACACCGGTATAAGCCCCTATAACATGCCCGAACTCGGCCTGCGCTACGGCTATATCCTCTTCTGGGTGCTGGTGGTGCTGATCAGCGGCGGCCTGCTGGTGTTTTTCAGAAAGAAGAAGTGGATCTGAGATCCAAGCGAGGAGCGACGGATCGCCATCAACAGATGCAAAGCCAAGGTCTTCGCCATGCAGCGGGTTGATCTTGAGCGGCTCTCTTTGAGGCAACTGCAGGTGCAGGAAAGCGTTTGCTAATTGACTGTGCCGGCCAATCTGTATAATATGAGGATGTTGTATGTGTTTTCAACACTTCTCATCACGCACCTGAAAGAGGTCTACAGGAGAGGGTAGAACATGAAATATTTGACCTATCAACAGACGAAGGTTCCGGCCCTGGGGCTGGGTACGTGGAAAGCGAAAAAGGGCGAAGTCTACGGTGCCGTACGCGAGGCTCTGCATATCGGCTATACCCACGTGGACTGTGCTCCGGCCTATATGAACGAGACAGAGGTCGGCGCCGCTCTCAAAGAAATGACCGGCTCGGGGCAGATGCGGCGCGAGGATCTCTGGGTCACCTCGAAGCTGTGGAACAACGCCCATCTCCCCGGAGACGTCCAGCCGGCGCTGAAAAAAACCCTGACCGACCTGCAGCTCGACTCTCTCGATCTCTATCTCATCCACTGGCCGGTGGCCTTCAAGCCCGAGGTCGCCCTTCCCAAAAGCGGTGACGACTATCTTTCTTTGCAGGAAGCTCCAATCATCGACACCTGGCAGGCGATGGAGGAATGTGTTGCCGCCGGGCTGGTCAGGCATATCGGTGTCTGCAATTTCAATATCGCCAAGCTCGAAGACCTGCTGGCCAAAGCCGCCATTGCGCCGATGATGAACCAGATCGAACTGCATCCCTATCTTCAGCAGCAAAAGATGCTCGAATTCTGCCGGCAGCGACAGGTCCTGGTGACCGCCTATTCGCCGCTGGGCTCGCCGGACCGGCCGAAGGGTATGAAAAAAAAGAACGAGCCCACCCTGCTTGGGCATGAAGCAATCAAGGCCATTGCCAAGAAGCATGGAGTTTCGCCGGCTCAGGTGTTGATCGCCTGGGGACTGCAGCGGCAGACCGCGGTTATACCCAAGTCGATCAACCAGGTGCGGCTGCGGGAAAATCTTGAGGCGGCAGAGCTGCGGCTGGAGGAAAACGATCTGCGGCACATAGCCAAACTCGAAAGAGGGTACCGCTATGTCGACGGCGCCTTCTGGGAGATGCCCGGCTCAGGCTATAGCACAAAGGAACTCTGGGACGATTGAAATCGCCTCTGCCCCTTGTGCCGTTGCTGTACCCCGGGTCCCCTTGGAGATGCCGGGGCAAACCCCTGGCTGGTATGACCGGTGCGTTTTAGTGCAGCGTGTCGGCCGAGTCGATGATGGTCTGGTCGATTTTCAGCCCCATATGTTCAGCGGCGGTGGGATTGATGTGAAAGGTGAGTTCCTTTTGAAATTCTACGGCGATATCCCCCGGAGCCGTGCCGGCGAGAATGCGGCGGGCCAGGGCGCCGGTCTGTCTGCCGTGCAGATAGTAGTCAAAGCCCATGGCGGCGATCGCACCCCGTTTGACTGAATCGGTATCGGCGGTAAACAGCGGCAGAGCGGTTCGCTCGCAGACCTTGATGACGCCTTCCAGAGCGGAAATCACCGTGTTGTCGGTGGGCACATAGATGGCATCGACTTTCCCCACCAGGCTCTGGGCCGCCTGATAGACATCGGCGCTGTTGGTCACCGGCGCTTCGACTATGGTAAAGCCCAGCGATTCCGCGGCTTCATGTATGCGTTTGACGTTGGAGACCGAGTTGACTTCTCCCGAGTTGTACATTACCCCCAGTTTTTGCAGATCCGGCAGGAAACGGAGCACCATCTCCATATGCTTGTCCATGGGCAGACGGTTGGAGACGCCGGTGATATTTTTGCCGGGGTGCTGGTAGTTGTCCACCAGGCCGGCGGCCAGGGGATCGGTAATGGCTGTGAAAACCATGGGAGTGGTGGCCATGTGACTATGTTTTTCAAAGATTTTGGCACAGGCCTGGGCAGTGGGCGTGGCGATGGCCACGATCAGATCCGGATCATCGGCGACGATCTGGGTGGCAATCTGCGAGGCGGTGCCCATATTGCCGTGAGCATTGTAGAGCTTATAGTCGACCGGGATGCCGCTGTCTTTGAGTTCATCCTGAAACCCCTGCAGGACCGCGTTGAGCGCCGGATGATCGACGAACTGGCTGATGGAGATTCGCCTCTCCTGGCTGAGGGCAGGGCTGCCGAGCAGCAGGGCTGCTGAGAGTATGATAAAGGCGATAGTTTTTTTCATAGTGATCCCGCGTGTGTTAGAGGTGAATGATAATAAATTCCTGAAAATGTAGACTTTATATGATAGTATGGGCAGAAGCAAGAAGTTTTGCGGCGCCGCGGCGGATTTTTAAGCAGCCGTCCCTGCGCCGTAATCCCCCAGGCATACCCCGGTTGAAGATCTGCAAACAGGCCTCCAGCTTAAGGTTTTACGCCGCGAACATGCCTCACACTCAAGAAGAAAAGCGACAATGCATACCAAGGTCACCCTCTTCGTCCAATGTCTGGTCGACTCCATCTATCCCCGTGTCGGCGAGGCCATGGTTGAGGTCTTCAGGCGCCTTAAGGTACCCCTTGAATATCCCGCCGACCAGACCTGCTGCGGCCAGCCGGCTTTCAATGCCGGCTATACCAAGGAAGCCAGAGCCGCAGCCAGAAGGTTTGTGCGCATATTCGAGAGTGCCGAGGCCATCGTCTGTCCCTCGGGATCCTGCGTCCATATGGTCCGGCATCATTATCCCGAGCTTTTTGCCGATGAAAGCATCGACTATCGCATGCGGGTCAAGGCCGTGGGCAACCGTTGCTACGAGTTCAGCGAATATCTCACCGATGTACTGGGGGTGGTTAATATCGGCGCCTCTTTTCCTGCAAAAGTGAGCTATCACGACTCCTGTCATCTGCTGCGCGGTCTGGGAATAGGTGAACAGCCACGCACATTGCTGCGCCATGTCGAGGGCCTGCAGCTGGTGGAAATGAATGACAGCGATGTCTGCTGCGGTTTCGGCGGGACGTTCAGCGTCAACTATCCGGAAATTTCCACGGCCATGGTCGATGACAAGATCGACAATATAGTGGCCACCGGCGCCGACTATGTCACCGGCTGCGATGTCAGTTGCCTGATGAACATCGAGGGACGACTCTCCAGGCGGAACACGAAAGTCAAGGTCGTGCATATCGCCGAAATTCTAGCATCCCGGGCGGGGCATAACGATGAGTGATGTGGAAAAGAGCGCCTATCGGCGGGATGCCCGCAGGGGAATTGACGACGAATGCCTGCAGAGCGGTCTGCAGAAGATACAGAACCGCTTCGGTAAGGGGGCCATGCACTACTGGGCGGAGACGGCCGACGACGGCCTGCGCGACCGGGTCAAAAAAAGCAGAATGGAGACTCTGGAAAATCTTGACGTCGTCCTCTCCATGTTGGCCGACAACATTGAAGCGGCCGGCGGTCACGTCTACTATGCCAGGACGGCCGAGGATGCCGTCGATTACTGCCGTCGGGTGGCTGTAAAGAACGAGGTCAAGAGCGTGGTCAAGGGCAAGTCGATGACCTCGGCTGAAATCGGCCTTGACGCCGTTCTTGAAGCGGAGGGCATGGAGGTGACGGAGACCGATCTCGGCGAGTTCATCATCCAGCTCGGCGAGGATAGGCCCTCGCATATAATCGCTCCCTGTATTCACCTTGACCGGCAGCGCATCGGCCGGCTTTTCCAGGAAAAACTGGACATACCCTGCAGCGAGGAGCCGCCGGAGCTGACACAGGCGGCACGTCGGGCGCTTCGCAAGATACTGCTGGAGGCCGACATGGGCATCACCGGCTGCAATTTCGCCGTGGCCGAAACCGGCAAAATCAGCCTGGTCTCCAACGAAGGCAATATTCGCATGTCCACCACCATGCCGAGGATTCATCTGGCGCTGATGGGCATCGAGCGGGTGGCGGCGACCATGAGCGATCACCAGGGTATGCTGCAGCTGCTGACCAGAGGTGCCGCCCTGCAGAAGCTTTCCACCTATGTCAGCTTCGTCGGCGGTCCCCGCCAACCTGGCGATCCCGATGGCCCGGAGGAGTTCCACCTGGTGATGATAGACAACGGCCGGTCCAGGATACTCGCCGACGAGGAGTTTCGGGAGGTGCTCGCCTGTATTCGCTGCGGCGCCTGTCTCAATATCTGCCCTGTCTATGGGAAGATCGGCGGGCATGCCTACAATTCACCCTATCCCGGCCCGATCGGTGCGGTGGTTTCGCCGCTGCTGTTCGGCATCAACCGCTATGCCGATCTCTGCAAGGGCGAAAGTCTCTGCGGTGCCTGTCTCGACGTCTGCCCGGTAAGGATCGACCTGCCGCGGATGCTGCTGGCACTGCGACGCAAACTGGCCTACGGCGACCCTGCCTGGCAGACCACAAGGCATAAATGGTTAGAGGCCATGGGCTTTCGCCTGTGGCGGACACTCATTGCCAGCGGCCCCGCCTACCGGCTGGCTCTCAGGTGTGCCGGCCTCCTGCAAAAACCTTTTATCTCCAAATCGGGCATGATCAAAAAGATGGCAGGCCCCGCATCTGCCTGGACCAGGGACCGTGATCTGCCGCCCCTGGCCAGCGAACCCTTCAGCAGACGCTGGAAGAAGAAATACAGCCAGGCGGCGAAAGCGACGTCAAGCGAGGTCGACAATGGATGAAAAGGGAGCATTTTTGGCGACCATCAGAGAGGCGCTCGGCTATCCGGGGGAAGAGGTCCGCACCGCCGGGGAGTGTCGTCGTCTTTTCGACCCCGGCGATGACGGCGATATATTCGACCGGATCACCTACCGCACCCACGTGGAGAAGCAGTCGCTCTTGAAGCTCATGATGGAAAACGCGGTACCGCTCAACCGACAACGGCAACGTCACGGGTGTCGAACGAG
>CAKZOA010000184.1 GCA_937132035.1 uncultured Desulfobulbaceae bacterium
TGCCCATTCTATGCGGGGGATGATTTCGTAAATACTGAGCCTTAGCGTGGCCCGACCCCGGTGGCCATGCGGTGGCGCTCGGCGAACTGCGCCAGGTGGTTGTGGAAACCAAAACGGCAATTGATCAGGTAGAAGAGTAAGCAGTCGAAGTGGCCCTGCCTGCAAGAAAGTAGGCACTGCGCAAGATTCAGCACCGCATGATCACCGATCGCGGCCTGGTGTCGAACAGTGTCGGCTCTGAGCCGCAACGGCACCTGGTGGTCTACCCCACGGTGTATTAGTAGTGCTCTTTCATGGAAAACCGGTAGCGGACGGGTACGATGTTTTCAGGCGAAGGTGAAATAGAAGCTTGCCCCACCGTCGTCACCACTTTCACCCCAGATTCTGCCGCCGTGCCGGTGCACGATGCGTTGAACGATGGTCAGCCCTATGCCTGTGCCCTCGAAATCGGTATCGGAGTGCAGCCGCTGAAAGGGTGTGAACAGCCGGTCTGCCTGTTCCATATTGAAGCCGGCACCGTTGTCTCGTACCACGAAAACCGGTTGCTCCTGCTGGGTTTCCCTTCCGAAGAAGATGCTGGTAACCTGCTCTTCGCCTGTATATTTCCAGGCATTGACGAGTAGGTTTTCCAGAACGCGTCTTACCATTTTCTCGCTTGCCTCGGTGATCATGTGCGGTTCGATGATGATCTCAGTCTGGCGTTCAGGCTCGGCCTCCTGGAGGGGCGTTAGTATTTCGCGTGCCATGGCGCTGAGATCCACGGTGGAGCGCACCAGCTCAATCCTGCTCATCAGCGACAACTCGAGAGTCTCCTGGATGAGTTCGTTCATGGTCAGGGTCGCCTCACCGATCCGTCCGACGAACTCGGCGGCCTCGCCGTCGAGCTTGTCGCTGTGGCGCTTTTGCAGCAAGGTAATGAAAGACTGGATGGCGCGCAGGGGACTGCGCAGATCATGGGAAACGGCGTAACTGAAGCTTTTCAGCTCCTCGTTGGCGCGTTCCAGCTCCTTGGTGCGCTTTTCCAAGGCCGCATAGGCCTGGCTCAGCTCGGCGTTGTTGCGTTCGAGATCCCGGCGCTGTTCGCCAAGCTTGCGTTCGGCCTCCAGCATCCGCAGAATGGCGACCGATTCTTCACCGATTACCGCATCGACCTCGCCCTTGCGCAGGGCTTCGCACATGGCTTGGCTTTCTGCCAGCCTGCGGCGCAGGTCGCCTATATCATCGTTGTCGCGCATGATCGTCTACCAGCGGAAGGATCGAGTCGAGAATGTCCTTATTGTCGAGACTGCCGAATACAAGGACACGCGAGGAAGATCCGGCTGCGAAGATCTCCAGGGTCGGAGTCACCAGAATGTTTTCCTGCAGGGCGATGGCGGGAGTCTCGAGCACGTCTATCTCCTCCCAGCTGAAGCTGTCGTCGAATCGCTTACGTATATATACCTGCAGGTTTGCGCGCGCCCGGGAGCTGTTCGGTTCGTCCCCGGCATAAAACAGCCGCAGGGTATAGCCTTGATCCCGTGTTGGAATGTCAGTTGTCGTGTCGTTCATTCTTCTGCTATGGGCTGTCCGTCAAATGTCTCTTTTTCAGGTCTCCTGCCCGCTAGCGGCAAAAACCTGATGCCGTCATCGGAGATGGTATAACGGTGGAACCTGTTGGAATGTCCAGACCCCCGGGTTTTCAAGACCAGCAGGGCCCGGTCGACCGCGTCGCTCTCCTGGATGTAGATGAGCGATAGTATCATGTCGAGCTGGGAGACGAACTCGATGTCCTTGAGGGTATCCTCGAGACTAAAGCTGGCCACCTGCCTGGTGAGAATACAGGTTGCGCCCATCTGCCGGCAAAGGGCAACCAGGCGGAGGATATATTCGAACACCGCCCGTTGATCGGCCATCCTGCCGATGGGAGTGATGGAGTCGACGATTACGTGGTCGGGGCTGAAACTCCGCAGCTCCTGGACATGGTGGTAGAGATGGGTCTCCAGGCCGGCGGTCTCCGGCAGATGGGTGATGAGTCTGAGGTTCCCGGAGTCGATATGGGACTGCAGGTCGATGCCGGCCGACGCCGTTGAGGCGACGATCTGCCCGACACCTTCTTCGAAACTGAGCAGCAGCACCTTTTCGCCTCGTGTGCAGGCGGCTTCGGCGAACAGTGAGACGAAGAGGGTCTTGCCGACTCCCGAAGGACCGGCTATGAGCAATGAGTGGCCTTTCACGAGCCCTCCGCCGGACATGCGGTCCAGCTCAGCGTGGCCGGTGGGCACCCGCCGTTCACCTGAATTCTTGATTACCCGTTGCATGGAAATGGGAATGACGGTAATGCCGTAGCGAGGCACCACCGTGTAGGGAAAAGAGCTGCGTTTGAACCCGGAGCCCCGGTATTTAACAACCTGCAACCTTCGAGATGGCTGTGGATCGTTCCTGGATACGGAGAGGTGGATGACCACATCCGCAGCATATTCCAGGAAGGGAAATTCGGGGGTCTCGGGTAGCTTCGCATGCATCTTGGTGTTCATAATGGCCGTCATGCCCTGTTCGACAAACCAGTTATGGAAACGGAGCAGTTCGTTGCGCTGTGAAGATGCATCCGGCAGCAGGCGCAGCATTGCGTCTATGCCGTCGATGAGGATATGCCTGGCCCCAAGCGTCCGGCTTCGTTCCTGGAGCATCGCCAGCAGGCCGCTCAGCGTGAAGGAGCCCGAGACTACGGCCTGAAAGTCGATCTGCGGAGTGAGAATGGCAAGCGTGTTCAGCTGCTCGAGTTCGGCAAGATTCCACCCCAGGGAATTCGCGTTCTGTTTCAAGGCGTCAGCGCTTTCCTCGAAGGATACAATTATGCCGGGGGTGCCGGCCAGAGCGGTTTTGTAGATGAACTGCACTCCAAGCACCGTCTTGCCCGTACCGGCGGCGCCGTAGACCATGGCGGTCCTGCCCAGGGGGAGACCACCTTCCAGTACCTCATCGAGCCCCTCGACATGGGAGGGAACTTTGGGAATCGTCGTAATTT
>CAKZOA010000185.1 GCA_937132035.1 uncultured Desulfobulbaceae bacterium
CTCCAGGGCCTGGTCGGCTCCTCGCTTGGGATATTTTCCCTTTTTCTTCTCTACCAGTGGATCATCTCTCACTTTTCCGGACCGGGACTGCTCGAGCTTTTTTCCTTTACCTTTTTCTCAGCGAAAGTCATCATTGCCATCATATGTATTTCCATCGTTCTCTGCTCTGCAGGAAGCTTTACCTCCATGCAGAAATTTTTACGCATGTAACATGACGTATTTCAGTGCTCATAAGCTTATCCGCATGACGTTGGTATTCCATATTTTATTGCTGATGCTGTCGACTTGCTTCACCGGTGCATCCGCCGTTGCAAGTGAAGACACCGAACAACTCCGTCGCCAGGAAAAGATGCGCATAGAGCGGGAAATTGAACGCAGCCAGGTCAAGATACAACGGCTCCAGTCCGGCCTCGAGGACCAACAGGAAGGCATCGAAGAAACTCAGCTGCAGAAAAGAGGGATACTCTCAGAGCTCCAGGATCTTGATGAACGGCTCAACACAATGGCAGGGCGCCTGGTTCAGCTTGAAGAGCGCATGATCACTCAAAAGAAGCTGATTCACAAAAAGGAGCTCCAACTTCAGGAGGTTAGGAAAAAGAGCGAAAAAGTCCAGTTGCATATGCAGAAGCGGATTGGAGCCTACTATAAGCTCGGCAAAATCGATCTTGTCAACATCACCTTCTCTACCCAGACCCTACCGGAACTGCTTCGCTTTCATGATGCCTTCGAAACGGTTATAGAATATGACAAAGAACTGATGAATACCTACCAAGCAACCATTGATGAACTCGAAGGCGCCAAGGAGGCGCTCACTCTTGAACAGGGGTTGCTCGAGGAATTCATTGCCCAGGCCGCGGAGGAAGAACAGCGGATTCGTGCCGCCCGCAAAGACAAGGCCAGGCTGCTCAACCGGGTAAAAACCCAGGCCGCATTGCACCAGCAGGCGATCAAGGAAATAAAAAAAGCCACCATGAATCTCTCCACCGCCCTGCTGACCATGCGTAAAAAGGAAAAGCTCTACGATCAGGGTTTTCTCTTGAACAAAGGGAGACACATTCCTCCTGTCGCCGGAACCGTTACCAGTCGCTTCAATGAGGAGCGCGTCAACCAGTTCGGTATTACGCGCAAGCCGCCCGGCATAACCATTGTCGCTCCCGACGGCGCCAATGTGCAGGCGATATACGACGGCACCGTCATTCACGCCGGCTATCTGAAGGGATTCGGAAATTCGGTCATTATCGACCATGGGTACCAGTACTTCACCATCACCTCCCGCATCGAGAGAATGTTGGTGTCTAACGGTGCAAATGTGAAAAGAAATGATATAATAGGCATAACCGGTTCGACAGCCACCATTATGGACGACGGCCTCTATTTCGAGATCCGCCATAAGGACATTCCTCAGGATCCCCTGCAGTGGCTGGACAACGATGCATTGTCATTTGACTGAAAGAGTGTGCATCACTCTGGAAGATCAAACGAAATCCAGGAAAAAAATATGTTCTACAAAAATACAAGGATTGTTCTGCTGGTAGTCTTCACAACGGTCGTCCTCGCCGTCCCGAATGCCTGGACATCTCCCGAGACGTCCCAGAAAGAGCGAGAACTAACCTACCGCAAGCTCGAGCTGTTTTCCAACATACTCAGCATTCTCCAGGAGAACTATGTCGAGGAGATCAATACCGACGAGGTCATTGAAGGTGCCATAAACGGCCTTCTTCGTTCCCTCGACCCACACTCATCCTACCTTACTCCCGAAAATTTCAAGGAATTGCAGAATGAGACCCAGGGTTCTTTTACCGGTATAGGTATAGAGATTACCATCAAGGAAGGCAAACTTACCGTGGTCTCTCCCATTGAAGACACCCCCGCCTACGACGCCGGCGTGATGGCCAATGACATAATCGTCAAAATAGACGACCAGTTCACCGAAGACATGAGTCCGATGGAGGCCATTAAAAAGTTGCGAGGACCGAAGGGAAGCGAGGTCACAATATCTATTCACCGTCAGGGTTGGGAGGTGCTCAAGGAAGTGACCTTGACCCGCGACATCATCCCCGTCAACTCAGTGCGCTCGCTGTTCATCGATCCCGGTATCGCCTATACCAGGATCACCAATTTTCAAAGCCACACGACCGACGACTATCTCAGCGCCCTCGACGACCTCAAACAGCGCCAGGATATCCGTGCGATCCTGCTCGATCTGCGCAACAATCCCGGCGGTCTCCTCAACCAGGCCGTCTCCGTTGCCGACCTCTTTCTCGATTCCGGGATCATCGTCTACACCAAGGGTCGCAGCGAGAATCAAAATATGGTTTTCCAGGCCCGCCAGTCCGGAACCCACGATAGCGTGCCGCTGATCGTACTGGTCAACGAAGGATCAGCCAGCGCCTCGGAAATTGTAGCCGGAGCCATTCAGGATCACAAACGGGGCCTGATCCTGGGAACCCAAACCTTCGGCAAGGGTTCCGTACAGACCATTATCCCCCTGCAGGACAGCGCCGGCCTGCGCATGACCACGGCCAGGTACTACACACCTTTAGGACGCTCCATTCAGGTTAAGGGCATTATTCCCGACGTCGAAGTAGCCTACTCTCGACGGCAGGCCACCAATGATGACGAGGCTGAGAAAAATACCTTCCCGCGCGAGGCGGATCTTCCCAACCACTTCCTCCCCAGCGACTCTCAAAAGTCGGAGGGAGCAGCGGATGCCGAAAAGAAAGAAAATTCTCAACTGCAGCAGGCAAACGTTAGGGAGCAGAGCCTGAGAACCAGACTGAAAGAGGATAACCAGGTACAGATCGCCCTGAATATCATCAAAGGAATCAGCCTGCTCACGCCACAGCCGCCAGCAGAAAAATAGCGTGTCAGTCCTTACCCGAACCAGAGGCCTGTGGAAGAAGGTTAAAAACCCTTTGATCAGAGACAAAATTGCACTTCTCCGACATCCCTCTAAAGCCCCAGCTCCTTGAGAAAACTTGAATTGTGCGTCCAGTTTTTCTTAACCTTGACCCACAGTTTGAGAACGACCTTGGCTCCCACCAGCTTCTCTATGTCACGTCTGGCGGCAATACCGATATTCTTCAGCTTTCGGCCGCCCTTGCCGATGACAATGCCTTTCTGCGATGCTTTTTCCAAGACGATCGACGCATGGATGGTGATGCGGTCTGAGTCCTCAACGAATGAATCGACGACCACCGCCGTCGAATAGGGAATTTCCTGTCCCGTCAACAGAAAGACCTTTTCGCGCACTATTTCCCCTACCAGGAACCTCTCAGTGGCATCAGTTGGTATGTCTTCGGAAAAAAAGCGCGGGCCCACCGGCAGCACTTTGTAGATCTCATCGACGAGAACAGGGATATTCTCGGCTGATTTGGCCGAGACGGGAACAATAGCCTGAAAGGGGAAAATCGTGGTATACCTTCCTATTACCGGCAACAGACGTTCTCTGTCTATGCGGTCGATCTTGTTGAGCACCAGAAATACCGGAACATCCTTATTGTCGAGGTATCCCCGCAATGACTCTTCCTTGCCCTTTATTTCCTTGACCAGCAGCGACGCATCGAGCAAAAACAGGATGGCATCCACTTCGGCCAGACTCTCAAGGGCGATGCGTACCATTTCCCGGTTGAGCGGCTGGTCAGGCGTATGCAGCCCCGGGGTGTCCACCAGCACCATCTGATATCCCTCCCCGTTGACCACACCGTGGATCCGGTTTCGGGTAGTCTGGGCCTTGGGTGTGACTATGGAAATCTTCTGGCCCAGCAGCTGGTTCATCAAGGTCGACTTGCCGGCATTGGGGGGACCGACGATGGCCACCATGCCGGAGCGAAAATTCTCTGTGTTGACGAGATCATCCATTACGTATTCTTCTCCTTGGGCATTTCTCCAGAATGGTCTGGCAAGCCGGTACACAAAGCACCTGCCAGCCTGGTGGTCATGCCCTGTCCCATGCTCCGCCTGTAAGCAGGGCTGACCTTCTTATTTATTTGAAAAAAAAGTACTTAATCATCGGATTACGACTATATTGCTTTTCTTTTACTGTGGATGTGATACTTTCTATGCTAATTAATAGACTATAACATCCGGGCACATTTTTGCTCCGCATTTTTGATGTTTGATACCATCGCCCTCACTTTCTACGTGTTTCATGCTTACAACCGGAAAAATAATAGAATACCTCGACAACGGAAAGTTCATTTGTGGTTTCATAACAGAACTGCAGCAGAAGAGGGCACACCTCTTCAATCAGAACAGAAGAGAGGTAAAGCTACCGATATCTCGTATAATTCATTGTTCTCTCAGTACCCATTCCGTTGACACCGACCGTGAGCAGCTGGTCAGACTACTGCAGGAAACCAACAGTACCAGAAACGCACTCATGGAGAAAATCGATCTCGCCGAGATCTGGGAATTGATCTGCGAGGAGAAGAATGACAGTTTCGACCCCTCATTTCTTGCCGAACTGGTTTTCGGCGAAGAGGCGAGCGACGATATCGTCTCCGCCTTCCTCCGTTCGGTCTTCCTCAACAAAGTCTATTTCAAGTACAAGGAAGGCAAGATAAAAGTCCACACAGCCGAGCAGGTGGAGGCGCTGCAGAGGGAGGCTACACGAGAAAAGGAGAAACAGGAACTCATCGCCAAGGGGGCCGACATCCTGCGCAGACTCAATGAAGACGATAGGGTTGACATGCTCGATGCCAGGGATATTCAGAGCTGCCTCAATATCGTACAGGACTACTACCTTATCGGCTCCGAGGCACCTTTTGCCGCCATCGCCAAGCAGATGCTCAACGACGCCGGGCTCTCGAAAACGCATGACGGCTACCACATTCTCGTCCAGTCAGGAATCTGGCGCGAAAACGAAAACATTCCCCTGCTGCGCAGCGGGCTGCCGAGTAGCTTCTCCCTGCCTGCCATCCAGCAGGCCGAGACGGTGCTGCAGAGTTCTGTTGCGGAACTCTTCAAAGATTCCGCGCGAGTCGATCTGACAACGCTCTCCCCTTTGACCATAGACGGTATCACCACGCTCGACTTTGACGATGCCCTGACCATTGAAGAGAGGCCGGAGGGATATCTGGTAGGCATACACATTTCCGACGTCGCCAACTACGTCAAGCCGGGGGATGCCCTCTTCCAGGAAGCCATGAACCGGGGCACCTCCATTTACTTTCCCGAAAGCCAGATCCCCATGCTCCCCCGTCATCTGTCCCAGGGCATTTGCAGCCTGATCCAGGGTGAGACCCGGGCGACCATGAGCTTCATGATCCTGCTCTCCAAAGATGCCGAAATTCTCAAGGTGCGCATCCATCCGTCAATCATCCGCGTTGCCAGAAGACTCACCTATGAAGAAGCGGATAATCTGATAGGTACAGACACTGAACTGTCGGTTCTTGCCGCTCTCAGCAGAAAACTCAGATCCAGTCGCATAGAGGCGGGGGCACTGCTGCTGCCCTTCCCTGATGTCAACATCCACATAGATTCCCATGGCAAGGTCCACGTCTCTTTAGGCGCAACAGATACTCCGGCGCGCACACTCATTGCCGAGATGATGATTCTCGCCAACCAGGAAGCCGCCCGATATGTCTCCGACCGCATGGCACCGGGACTTTTCAGATCTCAGGAACCGCCGAAGCAGCACCTGGTCCATGGCGAAGACAACGATCTGTTCATCAACACCCGTCAACGCAAGCAGCTATCACGGGGCGACCTGCTGACGATTGCCAAACGACACAGCGGCCTGGGCGTCAACCAGTACACAACAGTAACCTCCCCCATCAGACGGCTGCTCGATCTCGTTATGCAGCACCAGCTGCACTCCCTGGTACGCCGCCAGGAACCAAGCTTTACCGAAGAAATGTGCAAGGATTTCACCTCAATCATCACCAGAACGCTGGCACGCGCCAATGCCGTCAAGCAGCAGCGTCACAGATATTGGCTGCTTGTCTACCTCAAAGACCGGGAAGGCCAGTTCCTCGACGCCCTGGTGATCGAATCAGGTCCCAAGAGAGTAATGCTGCTGCTCAAGGATATCCTTTTTGATTTCGATCTCCCCACGCCGGGCGGTTCCAAACCCGAACCCGGTACACTGGTCAAGATAAAGGTCATAAAAAGCGACCCCCTGGACAACCTGGTACGATTCGGCTGGAACTAGCCATGGCCAGAGAAGCACAGAAAAACAGATGATCAAGATTGACGGCGAAAAAATAAAACAGCTGCGG
>CAKZOA010000186.1 GCA_937132035.1 uncultured Desulfobulbaceae bacterium
CCATAAAACATGCTAAAGCCTCCTTTGTCCAAATTTCAATAGAAAAAAAAGAGGTACTGATGCCGTATGTACCCCACTGCATAGACCCGAGTCCGGTACAGTGCATGTAAAAATGTGCGTAGGTGGTTAAATGGTGAACCGTTATATGGGCAGTCGTATCTTGATAATTGTTCCACCCTCTTTTGGGCAGGAAACAGAGATCAAACCACCATGTTCGCTGACAACTTTATGTGTTATTGACAGCCCCAGGCCGGTTCCCTTGATTTTTGTGGTGTAGAACGGATTAAAAATATTTTTTACGTCTTCAGCTGGTATACCCTCACCGCTGTCCTGAAAAGTCACAACAAGATGTCCTGATTTCTCATCCTCTATACTCATCAGTAACTTTCCCCCAGCGGGCATAGCCTGAATGGCATTTCGAATAAGGTTGTGGAATGCTTTTGTAAGCTGATGAGGGTCTGCCCGGACAGGAGGTAGGTTTGAGGGCAAATCACACTGGCTTTCGATATTTCCCGCAAGTAATTCCTCTTCCAGGGTTTCAAGGGTCTGCAAAAGGAGGTTTTGCAGAGGAATAACCCTGAATGTATATTTGGGAACTCGCGCAAGATCGAGTAAATCTTCGACCAGCTGGTTTATGCGCTTCAGCTCTCTGGGCACCGTCCTGTTGAACTTTTCAAGAAAACCTTCTTTCTCTATTTTCCTGGGCAGCAGCTGAACGAATGTTTTAATTGATGAGAGAGGATTGCGAATCTCATGGGCCATGCCCGCTGCCAGTGTGCCAAGTCCAGCAAGGCGCTCAGCCTGCCTGACGGACGCCTCCATTTTCTTTAAAGCTGTAATATCATGGAGATTCAATATTGTTTCGATCGGCTTGTCCGACCGGTCCTTCAGCACACTTGAACTGACCAGTAGTGTGTAAGTGACCCCTTGTTTTTCAAGCGACAACTCTTTTGGTTGCCGGTTGACCGGACGGGCAAGGGATTCTTTGATATAGGAATACAGTTCAGGGTAGCATTTCAGGTGATGAACAAAAGGTCTGGCTCCTGTTTCTTCAGGGATTACTTCAAGAAGCTGAAGAGCAGCGGGATTGACCATTGAGAACTCCCCCGTCAATGTTATGCTCAGCAGGCCGTCACTCATGGTGGTCAACAGTTGTGTTGTATATTTCTGCAGTTGTTTTATTTCAGCCAACTGCCGTTCAAGCTGTGAGCGATGGGCGACTATCTCGGCGATCATGGTATTGAAGTTGGCAGCCAGAATCTCGACTTCGTCACCGGTATTGATGCGAAAGTCCTGATCAAGGTTGCCTGCAGCGGCCGACTGTGTTCCACGCATGAGATTGTCCAGTGGCTTGGTAATTCTGCGTGCCGCAAAAATCGAGGCAACTGTACCGAAAAACAGGGCGATGAGTCCCACTACGAAAATGACCATCTGAATTTGTTTAATCTGCACATACATTGATGCAAGAGAGAGTTGCACCCGAATGGTTCCCCAGCGAATATCTGCCCCTTCCGGAAATATTGGCAGGGCAATATCAATACCGGTGTTTTTTCCATCGCCAGCAATGATCGGTTGTATCATTGGTTTCGATACTGCAAGGGCATTGCGGCTGATCTGATCATTCAAAAAGGTGTTTTGCAGATCGGGCCTGCCGCTGAACCCCGCTACCCGGCCTTCTTTGTCATGAAAAATCACAGCAATGATATCCGGTCCTTTGGTTGCCTGGTTGGCGGAACGTTCCAGGGCAAGGTAATTATATGTCAACAAATTGGCTATGGAGGCTGCAGAGAGGCTCCTCGCAATCGATAGGCCACGGCTCTCGAGCTGGTGGCGAATGGTACGGCTCTGGAGAAAACTTATGAGGATGGCAAGGGCACTCAAGAGTATGATGAGCATCAGACCCGTCATGGCAATGAAGCGATAACGAAGTGGGATGAATTGCGGTTTTCTCACGTACGGTTTCATTGTGCCGGTGCTCTTAATGAGGAACGGCTGAGTCTAACCACGTCCTATGCAGCCGTACTGCCTGCCAGCCCAGAGGGCTGCTGCTGATCCCGTTGACCCAGGGTTGATATACCCGGTCAATGCTCAGATAGAAAAGTGGGATGATGGGGTACTCCTCCATTACCTTTTTCTCAATACGTTGATACAGCCCTGCCCGTCTGATTTCATCCACCGTGGCTGCTGCTTCCGCAAGGAGAGCATCCACTGCCTTGTTACTGTATCCACCGAAATTCACGGAAGAGGAACTGCCAAAAAGTGGCCGCAGAAAATTATCAGGATCAGGCATGTCTGCTGTCCAGCTATACCGAAAAATCTGCATTGAGTCAGATTGCAGATAGTGTTCAAATTTGTTCCAGTCGGTAATGTACCTGATGGAGGTGTCTACACCAATAGATGCCCACCGTTCTTGAATGAGCTTGAATTCAGCCTGGGCAAAAGCCGATTGTGAGGCCGAGACAATCTCGACGTTGATGGGCGCCGATGGGCCAGCACCGGCAACCTGCGAAACTAGTTCCTTTGCCAGGGCCAGATCCTCTTTCACCTCCTGAACATCCCTGCTGTGAGCAGGCATACCCGGTGGCAGGACCGTATAGGCTGCTTCAAATTGATTGTCATACACCTCCGTCAACAGTTCATCTCTGTTGATTGCAAGAGATAACGCCCTGCGCAGACGACTGTCATGCAGAAGTGGATGCTCTGTGTTTATTCCGTAAAACAAAAGACTCAGGCTGGGTCGATGCACCCAGTGAAGATCCTCTTTTTCTGCAAGGCTGGTGCGCGCTTGCCCGAAAACCGGCATCTCCTCCAGAAGCCCGCTTTCGAAATCTTCCAAGACCCTGCTTCGCTGAGCCCCTGGGTAGATGTGGTATTCAACACTATCGAGATAGGAGGGTCCTGCATAGTACAAAGGGTATCTCTCCAGCCTGATCAACCTATCTTGCTCCCAGGCGGCGAATTTGAAGGGGCCGCTTCCCACGGGGGACGCGCTGAATGAGTCTTCCTGCGTTCGCGCGATGTGTTCTGGAACAATGGCAGCCTGGTACATGGCCAGTGCTCCCAAAAATGGTGCATAGGGCTCCACAAGCTCTATCTCAAGCTCATGGTCGTTAACGGCCTTCAGGCCGCTGATCGTGTCGGTCTCTTCGGCACGATATTCTTTGGAACCGGCAATGTAGAGCAGATGAGAAAGGATCGAAGGTGCCGGATCTATTCTGAAAAGCCTCTGCAGGGAGAAAACCGCGTCCCCTGCGGTTACTGGCTCGCCATCATGAAAAGTTGCCTCCTGGCGCAAATAAAAACGTAGAATTCTCCCCTGCTTTTCAATCTGCCAGTCTCTGGCTACGGCAGGCAGAACGTTGAGGTACGGACCGTACTGGACCAATCCGTCATATATTTGATGGGCAATGGATATTCCGAAGTCATCTTCAATATATGGCGGGTCCAGAGTGGTTGGTTCCCAGTCTAATGGGATCCTATACACTCCACCTAGCTGTTTTTTAGCATCAGTCACAATCTCCTGAGAGGATTTCTTCTCCTGATCATCACTTTCAGGGCTGCAGCCAAGAAAAGCCAGCACAATAAAAATAACATAGAAACTACAAACACGTATGCTCATCGCCCAACCTAGAGTAACATATTATAGCAGTCAGCCTTGCCCGTTCTCCGTACATTACACGTAAATTTACTATAAAAGCTGGACCTTTACTCCTCTTTTATTATGTATGGAGTGAATAAATAATATAACAATATCGTACCAATACAACAAAAAGATAGGGTTTTCGCAAGTGTACTGGAAGGCGATGTGTAAAAAAAGCCACAGGCGATGATCTGCCTGTGGCTTTCCAGGGGATTACCGAGGCAAGCTATCCCGGGAAGGATTGCGGTCTTACCTCAGTAGGGATGTATCTTTTTTACTGTGACTCAGGGACCACATCCTCCAGAAGCCAGCAGAGGGGTGGCAAAGGTCATAACTGTAATTCCAATCACGATGATTTGGGCGACTGCTTTTTTCATATTGTCCTCCTGAGACATATTGTTATAGGTGCAAACAGCTCTTTATTGCCTGGTGCCAAACTATGATGCTCATAGGAGCAAGCCCTGTGCCATTCTGGTTGCGGGATTATCTTTCCGTATAACACTCTGTAATTATACAAGTAATATTTTTTGAGGAGGTGCGGAGGTCGGTTCTGCTATTGGCTATTCAATGCTTTACCGGGCAGGAAAAACAGACTATTTTCAGTATTGCCCCAGGAAAACAGTGGGCTTCTGCGGGGGTGCACATTAAAGTGTAATGTGCATATTATAATGTGCATGTTGGCGTAACGTGCTTATTTGTATGACAAAAATAGAGATAGTTGTGCATCATAAAGGTCGTGGAGGAATGAGATGGTGAAATCTAGATCAAAATCAACACGCATTCTCATTGTGGATGATGATATTGGCGCCCGTGAATCATTGGAGGCAATCCTCGAAGATGATTATACCGTTCGCTCCGTAGACAGCGGATTCAAGGCACTGGAGCTGCTGAACCGCGAAAATTTCGACCTGGTTCTGCTTGATGTGACCATGCCTGACATGGATGGTATAGAAACCCTGAAAAGACTGAAAAAAAGCGATAAAAGCATAGACGTTATAATGGTTTCAGCCATAGACCGGGCCCAGGAGGCAACAGCTTCTATTCAAACAGGGGCCTATGATTATATAACAAAACCCATTGATCCAGACTCGATTCTCAATGTGATTTCCAGAGCTTTACAGAAAAGAATGCTGGAAAGGGAAGTCAATTATTTACGCTCGGAAGTCTCCCAATTTGCAAAAAACAGACAAATAATAGGGCAGTCGGCATGCATGCAGGAGGTATTCAGCATTGTTGACAAAGTGGCTGCCACCACCAGCAATGTTCTTATTTATGGTGAAAGTGGAACCGGCAAAGAACTCATCGCCCAAGCAATCCATGCGAAGAGCCAGAGGTCAAATAAACCCTTTGTGGCGATTAATTGCGCTGCAATACCATCTGAATTGATGGAAAGCGAATTATACGGCCATGAGAAAGGTGCGTTTACGGGTGCTCAGACACGGAGTATCGGGAAATTTGAATATGCCGATAATGGTACGATATTCCTTGATGAAATACCATCCCTGAAACTGGAACTGCAGGCAAAGCTTTTACGTTTCCTTCAGGATTCGGAGTTCACCCGTGTAGGCGGAAATCTCACCATTAAAGTCGATACGCGAGTAGTAACGGCAACAAACATATCACTCAAACAACTGGTCGATGAAGAAAAATTTCGTGAGGACCTGTTTTTCAGACTTAACGTAATACCCATTGAACTGCCGCCTCTTCGAAAGCGAGATGGTGATATCGCATTGCTGGTAAACTACTTTCTCGACAAATTCAATCGTAAACTCAACCAGAACATTGAAGGGATCACTGCCAATGCCATGGAGGTGCTGGAGTCGTACCACTGGCCGGGAAATATACGCGAACTGGAGAATCTCATTGAACGTCTCGTCGTCTTGAGAGCCAATGAAAAGTGGATCGACACCAAAGATCTGCCCTTTGAGCTCCTGGTTAACGACAAAAGCGACCAGGATTACAAACAGTTTGACCAGGGGCTTCTCAAGGCGCGCCAGGTATTCGAACGCACCTATATTCAACGCGCCTTGCGTATCTGCAACTGGAACCAGGCGAAAACGGCAAGAATGCTCCATATTCACAGAAACACTCTTTTGCAGAAAATCAAATCGCTCGACATTCAACTGCAGGGTGAGTAACGGGCCATGCGTATCCCGTGCAGGCCTCTCTTCTCATCGCTGTGTTTCATGTGTATCCCTTGCACATTGAAGTGTGCACATTTCCCAAGTAATCAATATGGATTCAGCACGTATCCGGCTGGTACCCTGATATTCTCTCTCCACCCATAGTGGTACAATACTTGCTTGACTCCAGATGTGAGAGATGGGGAAATACGTCCTCTCGCTGGGGATGAGTAATATGCCCGCAGCATGGGCTGACGTTTCAGACAGAGCGTCATGTCACGTTAAGGGAGAAAAGAAGTAATCGGGAGCAGCAATGTCGAAGATGGAGAAACAGTCAGAGAGTGTCCGCGTTCAAAACCTTGAAAAGCAGGTGGAACAGCTGACCCTCCAGCTAGGTGATTACCACAAGGTAAAGGAGCAACTTATCCATGCACAGAAACGAGAAACCCTGGCGTCCCTCTCCGGCGGTATTGCACATGATTTCAATAATATTCTACACTGTGTTCTGGGGTACACAGAAGTGGCATTGTCGGGAAAGACCAATGGTTCAAAGGACTTTGAATTATTGAAACAGATACAGGCAATTGTTGAAAAGGGCAGTGATCTTGCACAGCGATTCCTGGTGTTTGGCAGAAAATCCCCTCACCGTCAGGTCAAGCTGGACTTCAATACTATAGTGGAGGAAGTTGAATTTCTGCTTCTTCGCACCACGCCGCGCAACATAACAATTGAACACAGCCTCGATTCAGAGCTCTTCCTGATCAATGGCGACGCGGGCCAGTGTGAACAAATTGTCATGAATCTGTGTATTAATGCAATGGATGCCATGCCGGGCGGCGGAAAATTGGTTATTACAACCGACAATATTGAGCTCACCAAAAACAGCCCATTGTCAATGAAGCTGGGAATCACTCCCGGTTCATACATGCACCTCAGTGTTTCTGACACCGGCATTGGCATGAGCGAGGATCTCATCGAAAACATTTTTGAACCTTTTTTCACGACAAAAGAGAAAGGCAGGGGATCGGGCCTTGGCCTCTCAGTTATTTCCTCCATTGTCAAAAGCCATGGAGGGTATGTTGATTGCACAAGTATGCCCGATTCAGGAAGTACATTTGATATCTATATTCCCTCAATAAGCGTTGATTATACCGAAAAAAAACCCCAGGAGGAAAAATGCGTCCCGGGTAGTTCGACAGGCGGAGAGGTCATTTTGTTTGTTGAGGATGAAGAAGATATCATGAGCATTGGTAAGCATTTTCTTGAACGCTGCGGCTACGATGTTCTGACAGCCGGGAGTTGTGAAGAAGGGCTGGAAATCTATGACAACAATACAGTAGATCTCGTCATTATGGATGTGGGGTTACCGGGAATGGGAGGTGTTGGATTTTTGAAGAGCCTCCAGTCCATAAATGCCGGAGTAAAAGTACTTGCCATTAGTGGGCATCCTGCCTACAGCGGTGCTGTCAGGGCGTTGGACCTTAAGGAACAGGAATTTCTGCAAAAGCCCTTCAGCGGCGAGGAACTCACAAAAAGAGTGCGTGTAATACTTGATGGCCTCACCATACCGGTTGTTCAGATGGGCTAATAAAGTGATCTTCGACAGTAGTCCTCCCGGGTAGTCCGCTCTCCCTGTTTTTACTTCATTCCCACGAAACTTTCTTTTTTGATTGTTTCTGCAAAAGGCTAAAACCCCCGCCATTTGAGCGGGGAACATTTTGCTAGCGGTTGCCTTATACTCGTTTGTGATTCCAGTAGTATGTACAACGAAGTAGCCTCGTGAACAGGTTTTCTGTTTCTGGCGAGCCTTCCCTGGGGAAATCGTGTCTTTCTGTGCAGTGTGGCCGTTCAAGGCTAATCGGACAGTCGATGTCGAAAACTGCAGACCACAATGACGGCAGGCGGCCCTCTCAAATCATCGGTATCAAAAACTACAAACCATAGCCAATACCACAACTGATGTGGCGTGAATGCACCCCACATTTCTTCCAGGGTCTATCGAAACGGTGGGGGAGGCAGCTTTTTCCGCTGAACATGTTGGGCACACCTTGGAAAGCACAAAATTGGTTAAAAGGACTGATGTAAAGAGGATAGGCTCCCTGGTGTTGACGGCCGCTGGGGAGGTATTTACGGAAAAGATGGAGCGGGCTTCAAAGGGATCTCTTCTCAGCTGGAGTATCACCCTTTGAAGTTCGGCTCAAGTGGATGGACATTGATTATTTGACATCCAGATTGTAGAACGTGTTTATATGATCTTTTCTCGCCTTAACCGGTTTACTGAAAATAACATCCTTCAGGTTATATTCATCAATGAGTTCCTGTGCTGTTCTTTGCCGAAAATCTTCGTCATGTTTCAGACTGCCTTCAAGATGACCGAGTGTGACAATTTTATCATGTATTTCCACGGTGGCTTGAGGCGATGCATTGACAATATGAGCATGAATGTTGGCCAGCAGAGCATATTCTTTAAGCGCGGCGGCTGACTCCGGAGTCGCATCAAATTTCCCTTTTGCAACAACATTTTGAAGGATGTCGACAACATCATTAACACTTAAGGTGTCGATATGAAGTACCAAATCATAAAGACTGCAATTCAAAGTATCTTTGCCGTAAAGGTGCCTGCTCCATTTTCGCCGCTCTTCATCATCCTTCTTTAACTGATAACGGGCCTCTTCCGCAGTGCAGTTCTCTCGCTTCATTTCCTCTTTAACACGATCTTCCAGGTTGGCGATGATCCTCACCTTGAGGGCATGGCTGATCTCCTGCAAAAAGAAATGGCCATTTAATCCATGATAGACAATATTATCACGGATCATGTGGTGGAGGAAAGCGGCGCGAAAGTAGCTTATGTAACGTTCCTTGCCATGGTTGAACCGCTCGAGGATGGAGGGAGCGTCGTGTAAGGCCTTGACCAGCCGTATCTCCGGAATAGAAAACTCTGCACAGGTTTCCAAAAGAATATCCCTGGAAACGCATTCATAGCCTAACTTTTCTGCAAGGGCCTCGGCAACTTCCTTGCCGCGGCTATAAGATCCTCTAGAAATGGTAATAATAGCCACGATATACTCCTTTTTGAGTGTGGTCTCTATGTGGTGATGCTTGGTACTGACTACGCTATAGGTCTATAATATAAGACTTTACAGGAATTAAACACCTGCAACGATTCATTTGAAAAAACTCAGCAGGGCATGAAGAGTCGTTAATGGATGCGGAGGGCAACCGGGAATATACAGATCCACGGGAAGGAGACTGTTCAAATCGCCTACAATTTCATTGCTTCCATAGAACGGGCCCCCGGAAATAGAACAGCTGCCGCTGGCGATCACTATTTTTGGTGAAGGTACAGCTTCGAACGTGTCCAGTAAAGCTTGTTTCATGTTGAGTGAAATTGGACCGGTCACATGGATCCCGTCAGCATGGCGTGGTGAAGCGACAAAGTCAATGCCAAAGCGGGACAGATCGAAAAAGGGTGTGTTGAGTACATTGGTGTCTGCCTCACAGGCATTGCAGCCTGCCGCCGAAACTTGACGAAGCTGTAATGAACGGCCAAAAAGTTTTTTAAAATGCTGTTGTGAATGATCGGCAAGATCTGGCAGAGAACCAGCGGTGACAAGCTCATTTCGCTGGGCAGCACCGAGCTCAAAATTTTCACTGAAACGAACAAATGCGCCATCCTCTACAGTTTCGCAATGACCGCAAAAGGTACATCGTCCCAAATCTATAGTTTTTGCCGGAGCATCTATGGCGTCCTGAGGGCACAAGTCGCTGCATTTCCGTGCAATTTCCATATCGCAATTTTCTTGTATGAGGGGTAGCCCTCTAAATCTGTGATAGAGAGTAATTGGCTCTTTGGGATATGGAGAAGTCTTGTATCCCTGCTCCATTTTGTTCCGTAGTATTTTCAGCATGGTAAATCCATATGTATTCTTCTATCCGATCAGGCCCAGTATTTATCTCGTACTGTTTTACAGATCAAAGCCGCAATAAGAAAGATTATAGCTTTTATTATTCAGCGGAAAATCTGAAATTTCCTGATTTCGTAAAGACATGGCAAGGCCTGTCCAGTTGTGAAACGAAGGATCTTTGATTTTGTAGCGCTGGATTGAACCATTGCTATCGGTAAGAATGCAGTGAGAAAGTTCGCCTCGCCATCCTTCATTAATAGTAACAACCACAGAATTAGCATCGAGCATGTGATCTTCAGTTACTACGGCTTTTGGCTGTTCTTCAAGCATTTCATATTTGTCGATGAGCAACGCAATAAGATCAAGAGAATGCATAATCTCTTCACGCCGTACCGTCGCCCTGCTGTTGACATCCCCATTGGTTACATGATTGCTATTGGCAGGGAGTTCAGCATAACACTCACTCGGGAATGTCACCCGGGCATCATAGGGTATGTTGCAGGCTCTGCCGGCATAACCCACGAGTCCCAGATCTTTAGCCATCTCTTTGGTCACTGTTCCGATGTGTTCAAACCTTGCCTGTACGGTATGTGCTGTAAAGAGCAGGTCGCAAACATGCTCGATCTCGGGGGTGATTTCCTTGAGTTTCTCCCGGAGCAATCTTCGCTGCTCTTCTCCCATGAGGTGGGTTACACCTCCTGGGCGTACCAGCCCTTTGCCAAACCTGCTGCCGCCCAATATTTGCAGCAGATTGAGAA
Source organism: uncultured Desulfobulbaceae bacterium (assembly GCA_937132035.1). Taxonomy (GTDB): domain Bacteria; phylum Desulfobacterota; class Desulfobulbia; order Desulfobulbales; family Desulfocapsaceae; genus Desulfopila_A. The sequence continues at coordinate 10,427 of CAKZOA010000186.1, forward strand.
ATTCACCTCTGATTCTGCCAAAATAGGCTGCAGGAGGATTGAAAGCCACATCGCCGCTGAGGGCTCCAAGATCGCCTATATGGTTAGCGATACGTTCAAGCTCAAGGGCAATGGTCCGTATGAGAGCTGCCCCTCTGTCAATTTTAAGACCGGCCAGCGCTTCAATTCCCTGACACAGACAAAGATTGTGACCGACGGCAGTGTCACCAGCAATTGACTCACCGATGATCGGCAGCCTTTTTTGCGGCATGCTTGGGAGCATCTTTTCAATTCCCCGGTGCTGATATCCCAGCTGGATTTCAAGATGCAGCACCTCCTCACCGGCACATTGAAACCGAAAATGTCCCGGCTCAATAATACCGGCATGAACAGGCCCCACGGCTACTTCATGGATACTTTCACCTTCGACACTGAAATATGGATAGTTACCAGGTATTTCATCCTGATAATCGTTACCAAAAACATCTTTTGCACCGCTGTAGTTTTTATGGTAACGCACCATTTTCAGCCAGGGATGGCCATCGGGTTTGAGGCCGAACTGCTCGGCAATCTCCCTTTCAAACATATGAAACTTTTCGCTGACACTGCCTGTCAATGATGTGAATGTTTTTTCAACCGTGGTTCCGATGATATACAGTCCGGTATTACGGACGACAGCCAGCAGTTTATATCCTCCTTGTTCTTCATAGGCGAAGAACTGGACAATAAATCCCTCATTCCGGGTGAAATCAGCGAGAGTGGTAAAGAACTGCTCATAGGATACCTCAGGGACAGCCTCCCTGGATATCGCCACACCATTTTTAATTTCCAAGAGGTTATCCATGAAGAGTACCTCCTATCTTTTGAATTGATTCATAAATAGTATTAAAGACCACATCGGGCAGCCATATACAGAGAATGAAGGAGACCAGCAGCAAAGCAAAGGCCGGCAGGAGACGCATGGTCTTTTCCGGTATTTGAAGATTTTCCTTGGTATCGCCATAGGACATTGACATGAAAATACGACCGGTTCCGGCAGCGACCAGGGTGGTAGTGGCTATGAAGACAGCCACGCTTATATAGCGATGCTCTTGGAATGCTCCAATAATTATTATAATTTTACTGATAAACAGACCAAAGGGAGGAAGTCCTGAAATACCGATAAAGCCGGCAAAAAACGACACGTACGTCTTAGGCAGATGACGAATGACTGCTCCTACCCGCTGTACCTTTTTCGTACCAAAGCCGAGGAGAATATTTCCCGCTGAGAGAAAGAGCGATGATTTCACAAGGGAATGATGAATGATATGCAGGAATGCCCCATAGAGGGCAAATCCGCCGACTCCCACGCCAAAGGCGATAACTCCCATGTTTTTAATACTGGAGTAGGCAAGCATTCTTTTGTAATCCGGCTGACTTATGATGAAAATAGCACCAACCACCATCGAGACCAGCCCGAAACCAATGAGAACATTACCCGAGAAATCACCAAGCCCGGCTGCATTCATGACGATATGGGTCTTGTAGATCCCTAAAAATGCGCAGTTAAGAAGTGCTCCTGAGAGCAGAGCAGAGGCAGGACTTGGCGCCTCGCTATGAGCATCCGGCAGCCAGGTATGCATGGGGGCAAGCCCCATCTTCGTGCCGAAACCGATAACCACAAAGACGAATCCGACTTTGAGCCAGAGCGGATCAAGCTGAGAGGCAACGGTATTGAGGGAGCTGAAAGTGAGAGGCGTCTCAAGATTTCCAAGATCCATGGCCAGGGTAATGAAAAAGCAGCCAAGAAGAGCCAGAGCTATTCCTACTGAACAGATGAGAACATATTTCCACGTGGCCTCCAGTGCCTCTTTGGAACGATGTATAAAAATAAGAGGTGCGCTGACAAGTGTGGTTGCTTCAATGGCTATCCACAGCACAATAGGATGATCTGAAAGAGCCACCATGGACATGGTGCCGAGAAAAAGCAGCATACAGCAAATAAACACAGGCTTATTCTCCATTTCGGTCTCATTCATGTACGAAAATGAATACACTGAAATGCAGACAAAAATAAAAGAAGTCACAATGAGAATCAGCATTCCTTCTGGAGAAGCATTGAAGAAATTGGCATAGACCGGGGTGAGTTTTCCCATCCAGCTCATCACTGAAAGCTGAAGATGTAATATCGCACTGATCAGCAGCAGAAACCTGCCAAGAGATGCGGGCAGAGCCAACGCCGTCAGGCCGGTTGCCAGCGGCAGAAGAAAAACAAACTCTATCATTGTCTCAATCCTTTAAGCGTCCAAGTAAGGTGGTGTCCACATCATCAAAAGCACTGTTGATATTGTGCAGGATGATTCCCATAATCATTACGCCAACCAGCAGATCAAGCAGTACCCCAAACTCAACCACATAGAGAGTATGGCTGTGTTTCGTCAAAGCGGTGCCGACGAGGTAAATACCGTTCTCCAGCATCAGATAGCCAATGACCTGAGTAATCGCCTTGCTTCTCGCCATCATCAGAAAAAAACCGGAGGCCATGGTGGTAATGGCTGTTATCAGGACAATATCATGCCCGGGAGGTAAAGATATACTCAGCTGGTTGGTGATGAAGACTGCAAAGATGAGTATGGCCAATCCTGACAATATAGAGGCGTGATATCCGATAAAGGGTTCAATTTCCCGTTTTATGGCCACTCTTTTCACTGCCATATAGAGCAGGCCCGGAATGAGCAGACCTTTAATCATGATCATGATCTGAAAAAAGATAATTGCTCCACTGCTAAGTGTTCCGTGATCTTTGAGGAATAAAGGAGTAAGCGAAACCATGATTCCCTGAAGAGCCATGATCTTTACCAGAGCTATTAATCTGGTTGAGCCCAGAGACAGGAGAACGGAAAGCAGGATAATAACCAGAATTGCAACAGTACTATTTGTCATGGCAAAACTCCCATGGTCAAGATGGCTGCAAAAAAGACCAAGGCAAAGGAGGTAAGGATGAATTGAGGAACCAGGTCCATTTTAAAACGTGCCATTATTGATTCGGTAATTCCCACAGCAGCATAAATAACAGCGAGTAAACCATAAAAGATCAAAGTGTTGAGAAGCCCGCCCACCAGCGTAAACGGATAGATGAGGTGAGCGATGAAAGCTGAGTAAAAGAACAACTTATACAATGCGCCCAGTTCAATAAGGGCGAGGTCAGGACCACTGTGATCCAGAATCATGACTTCATGAATCATGGTGAGTTCTAGATGGGTTGCCGGATCATCAACAGGAACTCTTGAGTTTTCAGTGAGCAGCACCATGAACATGGCGACGATAACAAAAAGTAAGAGAGCACCCGAAGCATTGAGCAAAGAGATAGAGTTCTCTCCGATGAAATACTCAGCGAAACTGAGCGAGCCATTGAGGCGGAAGAAAAGTATGAGGACGGTGAAAATGGTTAATTCTGCCAGGGTGGAAAAAAATACCTCCCGCGCTGATCCCATACCCTCAAAGGGTGAGGCGGTGTCAAGGGCTGCTGCAACGGTAAAAAATCTCCCGACCCCCAAGAGATAAAAAAGGACGATAACATCGCCATGGAACGAAAACAGAGATGGATTACCTGCAAACGGGAAAAATAACAGCACAATAAATGCAGAAGCAAAGGAAACGATGGGGCCAAGTTTAAAAACAAAACTTGTGCTGTTACTGTAGACGGAACCTTTGTGCAGCAGTTTGATTAGAGTGTAATACTTGATGAGCAGTGGTGGCCCCTTCTTCCCTGCAAAAAAGGCTTTCACCTTTAAAATTATGCCTGGAAAAAGTGGTGGAATCAGGAGCGCAATGGCAAGTGATATATACGTTTCCATGTGTGCCTCAGATAAACAGGAGAAGAACGATGATCGTTACAATGATATAGCCGATATATAACTGTATATGGCCATGCTGAATCCAGCGCAGTTTGCTCAGGAAAAAGAGAAGCGGGGTAACCAGACGCTCGGTGAGTGCCACCTCTGCAATGTCATTGACATGCGTATCATATGTGGTTCGCCCCGGAAAGATTCTTCGGATCCCGGAATAATTGGTGTGCAGGCGAACAAAAGGACGGAAAAAACCGACAATACTCATCGCATAGGATGTTCCGGTATACTGCATTTTCACCGTCGGTTGACTAAAGCCACAGCCCCATGTCGGTCCCTGCGCTATCTCTTTTTTACGATAGAGAATCTTGCGAAGCAGTGCGCTCAAAAGAACAACCACCAGGATCAATCGGCCTGCCAGCGCAAGATTACCTGCAACCAGTGCTATCTCATCATTGCTGAGGGGAGGGAGGCTCTTTATGCTTGTTAAACCTTGAAATGCCGCAAAGATGAACGGCTCAGGGAAAATTCCGATGACCAGGCAAACCACAGCCAGAAAAATCATGGGCACGGTGAGGGATATTCCGGCTTCAACCGCACCGGCAGCTTTCCCTGTGCGAGGCTCACCCAGGAACACAACACCAACCACCTTGGAAAAACAGGCTGCTGCCAGACCTCCGATTATGGCGAGAGAAAGAATTGCAAACATTGCAAAAATAAAAGATGCCCCGGACAAGCTCAGACCGTGGAATGCTCCATAGTAAATCAAAAACTCGCTGATAAAGCCGTTAAACGGCGGGAGACCGGAAATTGATACGGAACCGACCAGAAAGGTTTTACCGGTGGTTGGCATTCTCTTGATGAGTCCACCCAGCTGATCAATATGTCTGACCCCGGTTTTTTGCAGAACTGCCCCAGCTCCGAAAAACAGCATGGATTTAAAAATTGAGTGATTGAGTACATGGAGCAAACCGCCTGCAAAGCCAAAGCCTGCCATTAGAGTATTGCCTGAAGCAACACCAATCATTCCCACACCGGCACCGATAAGAATAATCCCTATGTTTTCAACGCTGTGGTAGGCCAGTAATTTTTTAAGATCATGTTTCCCCAGTGCATAAACAACACCAAGAATACCTGAGACCATCCCCAGAGCCAGCACTACCTGACCAAAGAGTATTTCCGTTACATCCAGAGCTGTATAGAGTCTGAAAATGCCGTATATCCCCATCTTGATCATGACTCCCGACATGACGGCCGAAACATGACTCGGTGCCGCAGGATGGGCATGCGGCAGCCAAATGTGAAGGGGGAAAATACCTGCCTTTGAACCAAATCCTACAAGGGCAAGGAAGAAGACCGACGCCTTTATAGTGCCAGGCAGTCCGGCAAGAAATTGAAAGCCAAAGTCTCCTGTATAGCTGTAGGCAAGGGCAAAGGCGGCAAAGATGAACATAGCCCCAACCTGCGTGAATACCAGATAGATATATCCAGCCTTTCGTGTAGCCTGCTGCTGATATTCATGCATAACCAGAAAAAATGAAGACAGCGACATTAGCTCCCAGACCAGGGCAAAACTGATAATATCGTCGGCAGCCGCAACCAGGGCCATGGACAGAATAAGCAGATTGAAAAACAAAAAGTTCAGCCCGACACGCACCCTCTGCT
>CAKZOA010000187.1 GCA_937132035.1 uncultured Desulfobulbaceae bacterium
GACGTTGCGGTCGTCGGTGGCGATCGTCTGCACCAGCGGCCGCACCCTGGAGAAGGCGCGAATGTAGCGGGTGCCTTCCAGGGCAGGAATCATCGCCCGGGCCTCGGTGATATTGGTGTTGACCTCTTCGACGGTGGGCCGCAGATTGTCGATGGATTCGACGCGTACCGACGTTGTGCCGAGCACGGAGACGGTTCCGCCTGGTACCAGAATGTCGCCGTCGCCGGGTGGACGCAGACGGTTGATCACATGGGCGGTGATGCGGTCGTGACTGATGAGCAGTGTGCCTTTCGACCAGAGCAGATGAACATCCGTACAGCCTGCCAAAGAAGCGATGTTCATGGCCCAGGCGCCGCCGGCGTTGACAAACTGATCGGCCTCGATGCGAAAGGTTTCGCCGCTGCGCATGTCTTCGCAGACGGCCGCCTGCAGTCTTCCGTCTGCGGAATCGAAACTGAGGATACGGCAGTAGGGCATGTAGCGACTGGCGCAGGCACTGGCGGCCTGAGCGACATTTTCCAGCGCCAGGTGGAATGGATCGATGGTGGCATCGGCGACGCGGAAGGCGCTGACCAGTTTCTCGGAAAGCACGGGCTCCAGCTCTCTGGCTGCGGCCGAAGATAGCTCTTCGCAGTCTATCCCGGCTGTGCTGCAGAAGGAGGGAAAGGCCGCCGCGAAAGACTCATCGTCGCCTTCGACTCCGACGAACAGCCCGCCGGTTTCCTCGATGCAGTGCGGGGCGATGGTTTTCAGGATTGCTCCTTCCTCGCGGCATTCAACGGCGGACTGGAAATCGTTGGAAACGTAGCGGGCTCCGGAGTGCAGCAGGCCGTGATTGCCGCCGGAGGCTCCGGCGCAGAGGTCTTTTTTTTCGATGAGTATGCAGTGGATGCCGCGCAGTGAGAGATCCCGCATGATTCCGGCGCCGGTGACGCCGCCGCCTATGATAAGCACCTGCGTTTCTATGGTTGCCATGAGTTACCTTGAGAAAAGATGTAAGTGGTGCTGATATCCTCCATGGGAACATTTTCCGGGCCCCATTATTCTTTCTATAATCTTTGCATATTAATTTCAAGTGAAAAGGCATATCGATTCAAATGAAAGACCACAGGTGGGTATTCGAGCGAAAAGATTTCGTCCGATGGGGGAAAAGAACCATAGCCATCGTTCTTTGCTCATTGTCCAACCTGTGACATTCACGCTCTTTCCAAATACTCTCTTAAGCTCTTGCTGCAATTCAATGAAAGACTATGCGCCGTCCTTAGTATATGAACTGTTCGGGTTAAAACGGTCAAAAAGAGAACGACCCCTTGTGGCAGCGATGCGGCACAGAGACCATCGAGGGTTCGCGGGTGACGGCGTCTGGGGTCCAAAGGCCATGTTTACTGCGGTTCCCGGGCCATCTGCACCGGAAATTAGCTCTTTCCTTAATGCCGCGGATATTGTATTTACAGAATGGGGCAAGCAGGCAGCCGCAGCTCTCAGTGGGGAATGTATACGACTCGAATCGTCCCAGAAACCCACAGATCATGACAACGATCCCGTTCACCTTTTGAAAATATGGCAAAGCATCATATATGAAAAACCCGTCCCCAGCACGTCTTGCCGGTGCGCATACGACGTCGAAGTATCTGCAATCAGATAATGAAATTCTCAAGAGAGCGGTGGAAAAAGTCACCCTCACCGTTCATGCTTCGGCCAACCAGGCCATGATGGCAATTGAGAAAAACCGGGAACAGATTTCCGATGCCACCGATCATCTCGACGGTATATTCGTCTCCACCCTCAAGATCTCGCAGGCGGCGGAGATTGTCGAAATATCGAAAATCGGCGAAGAACTCAGTGCATATTTTGAAAAGGCCGTCCATCAGCGTGCCTTCAAGAATTTCAGCGACGAGTTGCGCCGGCAGGTCAAGGAACTGGAGGAGAGAGAAAAGGAACTTAAAAGAGGGGAAGAACGCCTCGAAAAGACCATAGCCTCTCGCCTGGCAGCGGCCGAAGCCAAAATAATCAAGGAGAGCACCAGTTCCCGCGGCCTGCTGGAAAGCGCCCTGCAAAAGGCGGAGAAGGTCTTCGACCAGAATAAAATCACCCGGTTCGCTTATTCGACCATATCGCGATTCCAGAATGAATTCGAGCGTGTGCACGATGTCAGAGACGTCGAATACATCACCAAGCTCTTCCAGGAAACCATCGAGCCCTTCCAGAAAACAAAGATGGTGACCGACAAGGACGGCAAGCTCATAAAGATCATCATCAACTCCTTCTCCGAGTCCTGCTACCAGGATCTTTTCTTCTTTTTTTACAAATACTACAATGAACTGCTGGAAAAATACGAGGAGGAAAAGGAGATCCCCTCCACGGCAGAAGAACTGGCCCGTATTTTCAAGAGCAAGCACAAGGACGCCGAAGACATTATCGCCAACATGCGGAAGAGAAAGTAAGCGGAGACATGGTGAAGGCGGAAGTGAGAAAACGTAAAGACCACGAAGAGTACTGGTTTGAAGAAGGTTGCTGGATTACGGAGGTTGCCAACGATGGAGGTGATGAAGGCCTGTCCGTAGCCATCGCCCGGGTTGAGCCGGGATCTTCTACCAAATGGCATAGGCTGGAAGGGGTGGCTGAGCGCTATATCATCGCCTCGGGAACAGGCCGGGTCCAGATAGGCGGACTGGACCAGGGGGTGGAGCGTGGCGATGTCGTCCGCATCCCCGCCAACACCCGCCAGCGAATCACCAACACCGGCGACGAGGACCTGCTCTTCTATGTGGTCTGTACTCCGCCTTTCACCAGAGCCTGTTATAGCTCTTTCTGAAATTCAGTTCCCGGGCGGTGGCTATCATGGAGTTTCGACACCATATATCTTTGCAGTTTTCCCGGAGACGTCATAAGCCCGTCCCCGGGGCCACGCTTTGGCCATCCTGATCGCAGGTACCCGTGAAAAGAGCATCCCTTTTACTCATGTGATACGCTGCGTTCCAGGGGTATCAGAGCGTGAAGTGTTCGGGGCAGCTGGTACTTGGTGTTGCACGTGAAAAAGCAGTCTTTATGCACAGCGGCCTGGAGACGAAGCATGTGATCTCACCACCTCGCTGCTGTACTTCTGTGAGACCACTGACCCTTGAGGGAGAGCCATATGGTAAACAGACACTCCTTACAGAGAATTGTGCTGGTTGCTTCGGTCCTGTTCTTCATCCTCTCAGCCTGTGCCCGCCATCCGCAGAAACCCTCTCCTCACGGAAGCCTGGTCTACGAACCGCCGGGCGACAGTCTGCTTCTCGAACGCTTTGCTCCGGTCTTTTTCGTTGACGATGCGGGGCAGGCCTACAACCGCATAGGCAGGCCCTACGCTTTCCTGGCTGCTTCCGGCGAGCAGGTAGCAATCGATCCCGATCACGCTGTGCTCTATACCGCTGTACGCAGGTTCACCACGACCACGGCAGCCTACACCAACCTGCTCTACCGTATTCATTTTACCGAGGTTCCCTTCAGTTTCATCCCCTTTCACCTTACAGCCGGTAAAAATGTCGGTCTTTTGGTCATCGTCACCCTGGATAGCGACCAGGCCCCCGTGCTCTACACGCTGGTCCATACCTGCGGCTGCTATCTGGCCTTCGTCGCCACCTCAGATCTTCCCCGCCAGAAGTGGAAAGAGGGATGGAGGGAGGGCCGGCAGGTGGTCTACGGTGAAAATCTGCCCATGCTTCTGGAGCTTGACGGCGACAGTGCAGGACGAACTGCCATCCATATCCGCCCAGCAACCCACCGGATACACAATATCTGGCGTCTCGGTCGAGGGGAGCTAGAACCATACAGACGCCTGCAAACGCGGCTGCAACCACTTGCCGCACTCCAATATCTCCAGCTCGACGATGGTTCCACCACCTCGTTTTACGAGGAGCAAGGTCCTCGTCGAGGCTATGTCAAAGGCAGTCATAAAATATGGGAGCGCCTGCTGATGGGCTGGTGGGCGCTGGACTGGCGGGTGGGAGAGGATAAGAAACTCGGCCGCAACGGCAGCGACGGCACCGTTTTCTATACAAGCCTCAAGCCCTGGGCCAGAGAAGAGTCCGACATGCGTGACTTTGCCAGATTTCTGAGATATTGGGGCTGGCACCTGTAGTCACCCGCTACCGAATTGCTCCTCAATGTCTGTCCGCCCGGTCTGCAGCAGAGGAGGACCCGGGCAGGCGCCCCCCGGTGGATAATTTGTGTCGTGTTGAGCTGTTACCGGCAGGTGACGCCTGTGCTCTGCTCGACAGTTGCCGTCTCAATGATTAGTAATATAATTTCATCCTATTTCGTTCCTATAAAGATCAGACGTCGGTGCCATGTATTTGCGGCAGTGGACACAGGCTACAGCTGTCTGCCGATTATGCCGGTGCAAACGAGAGGTGTCATGCACATAAACGATTTGAGAAAACTTGGCAGATTCAAGGATATTGTCGCCATTATGGCCAAATACGGCTTTGATGACCTCGTTGGGCATCTCGATGTGCCAGGCTCCGATCTGTTGCGGAAAATCCATCCGGTGACCACCGAGATGAACAGCTACCAGCGCATACGCGCAGCCATCGAGGATCTGGGACCGACATTTATCAAATTCGGCCAGGTCATGAGTCTGCGTCCGGACATGCTGCCCAAGGAGCTGCTCGAAGAGCTTGAACGACTCCAGGATGATGTACCGGTGGCCGATTTCGAAGAGATCAAGGCCACCGTCGAGAAAAACATCGGCATGTCGATCAAGGAGGCCTTTTCCATCTTTGACGTCGATCCCATTGCCGCCGCTTCACTTTCCCAGGTACACAAAGGTGTTCTGCGCCAGGAAGGCGGTTTTGTCGCCGTCAAGGTCCAGCGGCCGGATATCGAAAAAAACATCAAGCTCGATCTTGATATACTGTCAGGCATTGCCGCGTTTGTCCATGAGCAGTTCGAGTATCTGAGAAGTTATGACCTGCCGGAACTCGTACGGGTGGTGAGGAGAAATTTGATCAGGGAACTCGATTTTTCCCAGGAACTGCACAATATGGAAATTGCCAGATCATACCTGGCAGATGACGATTTTACTATTCCCGAGACCTATAGAAAGTATTCAACCAAAAAGATGCTGGTCATGGAGTTTGTCCATGGGGCCAGATTCAGGGAGCTGGCCACCGCTTCCGAATATGACCGGGAGCTGATCGCCACCCAGGGTCTGAGGGCCGGGGTTAAGCAGATACTCGACAACGGTTTTTTCCATGCCGACCCCCATCCGGGTAACCTCTTTGTCAAAAACGACATGAGTCTCTGTCTCATCGACTGGGGCCAGGTAGGCAGACTTACGGAAAAGGATCGTTTTCAGATCATTGAGTTGCTCAAGGGCATTGTCGAAAAAGACAGCGATTCTCTGGTGCGAAATTTTCTCAGACTCTGCGACGTCAAGGGCGATCTCATCGATCCCTCTCATCTGGAACGGGAATTGCTGGAAATTCTCGATAACTACCACGCCTTTCCCATAAAAGATCTCAACGTCGGTCAGTTTCTGCTGGAGATGACGGAGTTGATGCGCAGGCACAATCTGCAGATGCCTACAGAATTCGTGGTAATGATAAAGGCGCTGGTTACCGCCGAAGGCTCGGCGCGGCTGGTCTATCCCAATCTCGATATCGTCAGCGAAATCGGCGACTATGTCCATAAACTGGCCAGGCGGCGCTACCGCCCGGATATCGTCTGGCGCAATATGCGCAACTCTCTTGCCAGCTTCTGGTTCAATCAGCGTCAGATTCCACTGCAGCTGGGACAGATCATTGGTAAGCTGGAGCGGGGCAAGCTGGGGTTTTCCCTCAACCTCAAGAAGATCGATGAACTGGTGAAGGCCCTTGAGCATGCCTCGAACAGATTGACTGCCGGCATCATCACCGGCGCCATCATCATGGGCTCGTCGATGATCATCACCACCGGTGTCAAACCGCTGCTTTTCGGTTTTCCGGCCCTGGGGGTTATCGGCTATTTGATTTCGGTGGTTATCGGTTTGTGGCTGGTGTTCACCATCCTGCGCAGTTAATAAGAAAACAGCAGAAAAACATGTACGTAAGGGAGGAGGGTTTCATGAAAAGCAAGGAAGAATTCATCATCATGCTGCACGCCAAAATAGATGAATGGAATGGTGAGATAGACAGACTTTCGGCCAAAGCAGCTCAGGTAGAGGCTGAATCACGACAGGAGTACTACGCCCAGCTGGCGGAGTTGAAAAGTAAAAGGGCGCAACTTGAGGAGAAGCTCGAAAAAGTCCAGCGTTCCGGTGAGGATGCTTGGAAGGATTTGCGCTCAGGCATTGAGCTGACTCTCGACACCATGGCCGATACTCTCAAGTCGGCGGCCTCTCGCTTCAAATAGGCTTGCCGGTTCGCAGCCGGTTTTCTCAGGCCGCGGCTCCGTCATTTTCCGGCTTGAGAACCGGCCAGACGGCGAAATCCCTGTTTTTCTTGTATCCCACTCCCACCGCTCCCTTGTGCATGTAGAGAACATAGGCCCAGTCCGTCTCGAAAAAGCTGGTGGTCGATGACCAGTAGGCCTCCCGGACAGAGACGAAGGGGTGGTCCTCGGGCAGGGCCGGTGAGTGGCTGGAGGCGTCCACCAGACTTTCCAGTTCGTTGATGGTCGGCAGCCGCCATGGCTTGTTGCTCTTGGCCGCCAGATAGCCGGCGGCGGCGAGAGCCTCCTCCCAGCTTGCCGGAGCTGTGGTGATATCGGCTTCTTTGGCCCATATCAGGCCGGTGAGCATGTCGAGCACCCCATCTTCGTTGCTGCAAAAACGCGGGGAGGGCCAGACCGCACCCTGCAGCAGAGCGCCGTCCTGCCCGCTTGTCACGCAGTCCATCTTTTCACCCTGGTGGTTGTAGCAGAGCTGCTGGCCTGTTTGGGCCAGAACCGTGCTGCTGCCGCAGACGGGCCAGACCAGATAGTAGCTGTCCTTGCGGCCGTAGAACATTCTCCCTCCCTCCATATGCACATACCAGGCATATCCCGGTGCTCTGGCCGCCGAGGTTGAGGTCCAGTACCAGCTGAGAAAGACATTGTCAAAAGGATGGTCGGGCAGCGCCGGTTTTCTGGCGCCGTGGCTGATGAGGCTGCGCATTTCCCGCCTGTTGGGCAGGCGCCAGTCGCTTCTGCCGCCATACCGGTCGGTGTTCAGGCTGGCTACGGCCTCCAGCCCTTCCTGCCAGGTCATGGGGTAGGAGAAGAGGTTGGCGTCGCGACTCCAGGTAAGATTCGTTGCCAGATCATGTACGAGATTCTCGCCCTGGTGACGGAACCGGGGCTCAGGCCAGGGATGTCCGGTTCCGAATTCGCCGTCCTGGCCGCTTCCCCGGCAGGGCTGTTCCTGTCCGTCGCTGTCAAAGCAGCGGTGGAGACCGGTCTGGAGGATATGGTGCATGAAGATTCCTTGTTGGTGATAATTACGCCGGAGGAGGCCGCCGGCCGTCTGAGATTGACCGGTTCTGTCAATCCAGCAGGGGGGCGAGCATATATAATATGTCGCTTTCCCTGGAGGGATAGGGAGCCATGATATTGTCCCGGTGCAGTGCGGCAACGGATACCTTGTCGATCATCGCCTGCTTGAAGGTATTGAGGACGCCGGTGGTGTTGTCCATGAGGAGATGGGCACCGAGCAGCCGGTTGTCTCTGTCCACCAGTATCTTATAGGCGGCGTGCTTCATGCCCAGTCGGCGGTAGGTCGGCCAGGTAAGTCCGGTTTCCTGGCTTTTCCAGTAATCGATGTTTTCCTTTTGCAGCTGTTCCTCCGTCTTCCCCACCATGCCGAGCTGGGGATAGGTGAACAGCACGGAGGGTACGGTGCGGTATTCCATGAATGGCGCCTGACCTCCCTGTTTCTGGGCAAGGATGGCGCCTGCGGCCACCTGAGCCTCCCGGTCGGCCACGCGGGCGAGTTTGGTGGTAGCGGCACAGTCACCGACGGCGAATATTTGTGGATTCGAGCTGCGCATGGACATATCCACCTCGATGCCATCTTGAGAGGCGCGCACCTTGGCCCTGTCGAGCTGCAAAGCCTCAATGTTCGGGGCGCGGCCGGCGCCGTTGACCACCAGGTCTACTTCCAGGGGCGCACCTGATTTCATTTTTATGCGATAGCAGGAACCGGTCTTTTCGACCGCAGTGATGGATACATCGGTGTGGACATGGATACCGTCTTCCTCCGAGGCGGCAACCAGCCCGGCGACCATGTCTGCGTCGAAGGGCCGCAGGGGTCTCGGTGCGGCTTCGATGATATGGACATTGCCGGCAGCGGCGCCGAGCCTGGCGGCGAAATGGGCCAGTTCGAAGGAGACGAAGCCTCCGCC
>CAKZOA010000188.1 GCA_937132035.1 uncultured Desulfobulbaceae bacterium
TCACCCTTATTGGGGCCGACCTGGACGGTCCGTTTGGCATCTTCCTGGTAGTCAGGGTGAAATTTATTGAGCACCTCATTGCGCTCGGCCATGGTCAGGGCGGGATAGTGCTCGTTGCGGCGAGCCATGGCCACGCGTTCGGGCCGGGTGGCCTCAACTCGTTGTATAAGCTTCTTCAGTTCGGGTGTGTAGCCCATGATAGTATCTCCTTATATTCCAGATAATCGGTCGAATGTATTTAGAGGTATCTGCTGTCCTGGGGCTGCCAGGAACCTGGAGCGGCCATGTCCGGTTCACGTTCACGCTCGTTGACGTAGCGGCTTTCCAGATCTTCCGTGTTCATGGTGCTCAGTTCGTCGAGCATCTGGTCATATTTCCCCGCTTCGATTTCTTCGGCACGCAGGCGCAGATGTTCTGCCTGCGGCTGGATATATCTGGCGAAGATACGGCGGGCAAGCTGGGCCACGTGATACTGGGGAATCTCGCCGAGACATCTGGAAGAGCAGAGACCGCACTGGATGCAGTCGAAGGAGATACGTGCCGCCTTTGCTATTTCTCCCTGTTTGGTGGCCGATATGTAGTCGAGTACCTTGACATCCATGGGGCAGGCCTTGGTGCATTGGTTACAGGCTACGCAGCGAAATATCTCCGGATAGAGGGCATGGATGGCATCGGCAGCCGCGCTCATCTCGTTGATGTTGAAACTCGCTCTGTTGGCGGGGAAAAACGGAATCTGGGCCAGGTACATATCGGCCTCGACTACGGTCTGGCAGGCCAGGCCGAAGTGGAGCTTGTAGTCACCGGCCATTCGATAAACGGTGGGACAGGCGCCGCAGATGCCGCCGCGGCAGCCGGCGCCGCGCAGGAACTTGAAGCCGGCGAATTCCATGGCTTTCATAATGGTCAGGGTTTCCGGCACTTCGTATTTTTTCCCCATGACGTATATGGGAATAGTCTTGGCGCCCTCGGGCAGAATCGCACGATCCCCTGTCGCCACTTTGATCTCGGGTTGTGTTGCTTGTGTGTCGCACATATTAAAATCTCCCTAAAATGAAAAGAATATGTTCAAAGGACCTGATTCTTAGACCGCCGCCAGGCAGTTTTTGGTCTTGAGCAGTTCCTGTACGCTTGAATCGTTCAGTTCCAGGTGGTACTCGGCGGCATCGACGCCGAGCGCCATGGCGAGCAGCTGGGTGAAATACAGCGTTGGAACCTGCCTGGTAATATTTCCCTTGGCAATCAGCTCATCCTGCTGTTTGCCCAAATTGAACTCGCAGAGGGGACAGCTGGTGGCCATAACATCGGCTCCACCTGCAGCAGCGCTGCTGATAACCTTGGCCGCAGCCCTGTTGTCGCCCGGCTCCTCGCAGATAACCTGATAGCTGCCGCAGCAGCTGTCGGCAGCGTTGAAAGCTATGGTTTCCGCACCGATGGCGTCGAACATCTCCCGCATCAGGGCGAAGCTGCCGAGCGGTTCGATGCCTACCTCCTGGGGACGCTGCAAAGTACAGCCATAGTAGGAGGCAACCTTGAGACCCTCGAGGGGCTTTTGCACCTTCTCTCTGAGAGCCTTCCAGCCTACTTCCTCCTTGATGAGCGTGAGGTAGTGGACAACCTCTACCTCGCCGAAATAATCGATTTCCTCGTCCATGAAGCGGTTGATTGTATCACGCTTTTCAACATCATTCTTCATGAGCTGATTTACTCGCGCGAGTGTGTTATAGCACATGGAGCAGAGAGTGACGATCTTGTCGGCCCCCTGTTCCTTGGCGCGAATGAGGTTTCGTGCCGGCCCGACCATATGAATCAGGTCGTCATGGGCAAGAGAGTAGACCGCACCGCAACAATTCCATCTGTCCATTTCTTCCACGTCGATACCCAGTGCGGCAAGGGAGGCCAAGGCCGAGGTTTCCAGATTCTTGGCCTTGTACTTAAGGGTACATCCGGGGTAATAACTGATCTTCATCGCTCTCCTTCACTTAACTGGTCAATTTTCTAAAACCCGCTACCATCATGATGCCGGGATACTCCTGGAGTTTCTCAGCTGGTATCTGCGAGGGCTCAATATAGTTTGTGCTGGTGCGTAATACCAGTAGACGCAGGGCCTCCATAACTTTGGCGATATCGATACCCCGCGGGCACCTGACGGTGCACGAGTGGCATGAGGCGCACTTCCAATACGAATTGATATTCTCGAGGTTCTGCAGCAAACCGAACTGGCTGTAGTGCATGACCTTGCGCGGGAAAAAGTCCATCTCGTCCGACATCGGGCATGCGGAAGTGCATGTTCCGCACTGCATGCAGACTTTGACATTTTCGCCGCTCAGCTCTTTGATTTTCTCAATGAAGTGCATTGATACCTTTTGGGCGTTCATTGGTAATGTCATGGTTCTCTCTTCTGTAAACAGTAAAAAAAGCGGTTCAATGTAATGATCCGCGGGGGTTGCGAATAGGAACTACGATTATCTGGCATCAGCAGAGAAAGAGTATTAGGCACGGTGGCAAAGGAAGCGGACAGGCGCCGGAACTGCAGGGGTCTCGTCGCTATGTCATCTCCACGTGCTGTCATCTCCGCGTGTTGAAATGGTACAAGGCCGCACTAATCGACTGAATGCTTGGCCAAAACGAACCATTGTTTACCAAAAGGTCATGAAAAACTCAAGACGATTCGGAGGTCTTTGCGGTTTGGCGGGCGTGGAGGAGTGAAAAGAATAATAAAGGCAGGTATTCAGTATAGAGTGCTGATATTTCCCTCAACATTGTAGATGCTTTAGGGAAGATT
>CAKZOA010000189.1 GCA_937132035.1 uncultured Desulfobulbaceae bacterium
CGCTGGCGGACGCTTTTCTACAGGAGGCGGTTATGAAGACCAGGCTCTATAACCTCTGGGAGTCGATACAGTCCAGTCTCTGGTTTGTTCCTGGCCTCATGTCGTTCTCAGCCATATGCTTTGCCTTTTTTCTCCTTTTCATTGATGATAGTTTCACCTTACCTTCGAGCTCCATCGGCAAATATCTGTATAATGCCGGCCCGGAAGGGGCCAGATCTCTTTTATCGACCATCGCCGGATCGGTAATCACGGTGGCTGGCGTAACCTTCTCTATTACAGTCGTGGCACTCACCCTCGCTTCTTC
Source organism: uncultured Desulfobulbaceae bacterium (assembly GCA_937132035.1). GTDB lineage: Bacteria > Desulfobacterota > Desulfobulbia > Desulfobulbales > Desulfocapsaceae > Desulfopila_A. Next base: position 305 of record CAKZOA010000189.1, read on the forward strand.
GCAATTCGGCCCCCGTCTCTTGCGGAATTTCATGAAGGATAAGGCGAATCAAATGGTAATAGGAACATTTGTTTCCACTTTCATCTATTGCCTGCTCGTCCTCCGATCCGTGGAAATGTATCATCAGGCATCTTTTGTCCCCAGCCTGTCGGTTACAATGGCGGTGGTGTTAATGGTCGTAAACGCTGCCGTGCTGGTTTTTTTCATTCATCATATCTCTAGTTCAATTCAGGCAGACAGTGTAATCACCAACGTCTACCGGGAACTGGTGGCAGATATCGAAAGACTCTTTACCGATGATGAAAACTCCTCACAAAAAAGAAGCTTCAACCACGCCGAAGTTGATGGATATGCCCATGAATTACGGCTAAAGAACAAAAAAGATGGCTACATTCAAGCTCTCAATACAAAGAAACTGATGGAAATAGCCTTCTCAAACGACCTCCTGCTCCAGATACCTTTCCGAGCAGGCCAATATGCCATGGACAACGATACTCTCGTTATGGTGCGAAGCCGGGAGAAAATTGGCAAAGAAATTGTCGATCCGATAGACGAATGTTTTCTCATCGGCTCCGTACGTACGCCAGAACAAGACCCTGAGTACGCCATACACCAGCTTGTCGAAGTGGCTCTGCGGGCTCTCTCTCCCAGCATAAATGATCCCTTTACAGCAGCTACCTGTATCGACAGACTGGGCTCGGCCATCTCTCTATTAACCACCAAATCATTCCCCCCCAAATACGAATTTGATGCCGACAACACCCTGAGACTCATTACAAATCCATCAAATTTCAAAGGAATGGTTGATACCGCCTTCAATCAAATTCGTCAGTATGGGGCAACAAGTGTTGCCGTTACCATCCGCTTGCTTGAAGTTATAGAAGGTATTGCCGTTCATGCCACAGGCAAGGAACATCGTGATGCTCTTCATCGGCAAGCCAGGATGATCAAAAGGGTCAGCAGGGAAACCATTCCAGAAAAGTATGACCGTGAAGATGTAGATAAACGCTATGAAAGAGTTTTAAAGGCCCTTAACATCACGGAATATGCACCAGTGGACAAGGAAGGATAGCTCGTGTTCATGACCTAAAAGGAGACGTACAACTCACAAGTAGCAATACGGTATTTGTGCCACTGGCAGCTGTACTTAGGGGGCTATCAGCCGGTATCAGCGGTATATTTCTGGGAACCGGCCGGGATGCAATCGTGGTTTCATTTTCATTCTACCGGGAAAAACGTCTGCTCATGAAGCGTTGACCTGGCTCCGTCCTATGAACCACCGTTGTTTCTTGCCAAGCGATCAGAGTCGAAGGTGATGGTGTCAAATACCGCTTTGAGCCCCCCAACAACGATAGGACCAATCATTACTCCCGAAACACCAAAAGTGTACACCCCCGAGATCAGAGCCACGAACATCCAATAGAAATTGAGCACGTGAGAGGAGCGGGCGGCCAGTTTGGGGCGGACCACCATGGAGAGAAAGACGGTGCTGACTCCGAAACCGATACCGAGCATGGCGAGTGCCCCCCAGGGCGAGTTCTGGAAGATGAGCAGATAGCCCGCGGCCGGGAGATAGATCGTCCAGGCGCCCACCACCGGAAAAAAGCCGATAATGAAGGCTATCAGAGCCAGAACAACCGGCAGGGGCACGCCGAAAATCAGGTTGAGGATCAACAGCAGGAGCGCCTTGATGGTCTGGGTAATCAACGAACCATACACCGCGCCGTAAAGCACCCCTTGAACATGAGATTCCAGCCTTTCGGCAAGCGGTTCATACCTGGACGAAATCCGCTCTTTGAGGTAGGTCACGATGAATTCTGCCTGGATGAGCACAAAAAATGCGGTGAACATGAAAATGACGGTGTCGACGGCGAACTCGGCCATCATGCGCTCAATTCCATCGGGTACCTCCGTGGCGAGCTTGGCAAAATCTGAAATTCTCTTCTCGATGGCCTCCGTGGCCTCCAACTTCTCCATGAAAGGGATCCTTCCCATGGCGGTGTTGATATGCATGGCCAGGTCCGAGGTATTGTCGGCGAGGTATTCGGCGGCCTCCCGGGTTTCCACATAGCCGTAGATGAGTAGCGCCAGCGCCGGCACCACCGCCAGGACCAATGTCGCCACCGCAGATATCGACTGGAACTTCACCCATTTTGCAATCCAGTTGTGGATTGGACGCAGGTAGGCACCAATGATCAGGCCGAGGATCCCCGCTACGAGCATCTCGGGGACCAT
>CAKZOA010000190.1 GCA_937132035.1 uncultured Desulfobulbaceae bacterium
GCCTCCCGAGTGCCCTGTTTCAATACAATAGAGGTGAGCAAGGTATATATAAAAATCATATGCAAAATACCAGCTGGTGCACATGCTGCTCATGAAATTCTTTCAGAAAGTCGCTGTTTGCCATCGGCTATGGTTTCCGGGGTCCGTGGCGAATCAATCGCATCGAGGGCGCGGTGCTGCTGGCCTGCTACTTCGGCTATACGGCTTATCTGATCCTTCCAGTAATGACACACATGTAAAAACCTCAAAGTCGGCCGTTTCGTCATTCTGATGCAGGCATTCGCCGGATTGACAACAACGATGATTTCGAGGTGAAGAGTTACGGTATCGACGGAGCAGTATGCCCTTCCAACTGATAAGTCAGCAGGAAGGGCTTTTGCGGGCGTGTGGTATTGCCGGGGCGCTCTCTCCTCAGAGTCCGGCCGCCAGGGAGGTGGAGCGGCGCGGGTCGGCGCCGCCGTACATCATGCCGTCCTTGATCATCACGGATTGAATGGCGCCCATGGCCGCCTGCTGGTTGATGGCGTGGCCCTTTTCCTTGAGAATTTTGATGGTATCGATGCTGATGCCTTCCTCGATGCGCAGCACATCGGGCAGCCATTGATGATGGATGCGCGGGGCGGTGACGGCGCTCTGTATATTGAGACCGTGATCGATGACGTTCATGATCACCTGCAGGGTGGTGGTGATGATCCGGGAGCCGCCGGGGCTGCCGGTGACAAGAAAATTTTTCCCCTGCTGCTTGACGATGGTGGGTGACATCGAGCTGAGCATGCGCTTGCCGGGTTCGACCTTATTGGCTTCGCCGCCTATCAGGCCATAGGCGTTGGGTACGCCGGGTTTGGCGGAGAAATCGTCCATCTCGTTGTTGAGCAGAAAGCCCGCCCCCTGCACGACAATCCCGGAACCATAGCTGAAATTGATGGTATAGGTGTTGGAGACGGCGTTGCCGTATTTATCGACAATGGAGAAATGGGTCGTTTCATCGCTCTCGTAGGGCAGGGGATTGCCGGGGGTGATGGTGCTGCTTGATGTCGCTTTGTCCATATCGATTTTTTCGCGGATCTGGGCGGCATAGTCTTTGGAGGTGAGGCCTTTGAGCGGCACCGTGACGAAATCCTCGTCGCCGAGATAGAGGGAGCGGTCGGCATAGGCCCGCTTCATCGATTCGGCCATCAAATGAATGGTCGCAGCCGAGTTGTGGCCGTACTGAGCAATGGGGTAGCCTTCGAGTATATTGAGAATCTGCACTATATGGGTGCCCCCCGAGCTCGGCGGCGACATGGAGTAGATGTCAAAGCCGCGATAGGTACCGTGCACCGGCCTGCGTATGGCCGGGGCATAGTTTTTCATATCCTCCATAGTGATGAGACCGCCATGGGCGGCCATCTGGGCCACCAGCAGTTCCGCGGTTTTTCCCTGATAGAACTCACGAACGCCGTGTTCGGCAATACGCTTGAGAGTGGCGGCCAGATCCTTCTGCACGAAGAGATCCCCTGTTTCATAGAAGCTGCCTTCCGGCTTGTAGAAAATTGCAGCGGAAGAGGGCCATTTTTTCAGCATGGCCTTTTTGTCCTTGAGACCGTCGCTGAAACGCGGGGTAACCACGAATCCTTCTGCGGCCAGTTTTATGGCAGGCGCCATGGCCTGGCGCAGACTGATGGTGCCGTACTTTTTAAGAGCCATGGCCAGCCCCGCGACCGTGCCCGGTACCCCGGCAGCCAGATGGGAATAGCGCGACAACGTGCTGTCGGCGTTGCCTTCTGCATCGAGAAACATATCCCTTGTTGCCTTGCCGGGGGCCTTCTCGCGATAATCGATGGCCACCACCTCATCCTCCTGCTCCGAGGAGATCAGCATAAAACCGCCGCCGCCGATGTTGCCCGAGCGTGGCTGGGTGACGGCCAGCGAGAAAGCGGCGGTTACCGCCGCGTCAACAGCGTTGCCGCCTTCTTTCAGAACCTCGAGAGCTGACCGGGTGGCCAGGAAATGGCTGGTGACGACCATACCCTCCTTGGCCACCACCGGGCTCATCCTCTCCCCCTCGAGAATTGCCGCAGAATGGGCCGTTGTACACGCCAGCAAGGTGCTTGCTGCAATGACCGTGAGTATTCGACAACGCGATTGATGCCAGAGTTGTGCCAACATAACGCCTCCTTAATAGGTGTATTAGTAACGGAGCTTTCTGTTGATTGCCGGACCTGGTCTGCGGTTTGGCTTTATTGACTCTCCTTTCTTTAGCCTAGCTTTTTATCACCGCCTCTACAAGAGATTTTGGCTGCTTTGGCATTTCAGGCAATCTCTTGTTTTTGCAGCGGCCGGTTTGATTCGCACCCGGTCATGGACATTGCTCGGCAAATACATCGAGATAGGGGGGTAAATTGTGGAGAGTTCCCGTTTTATTCTATGATTTATCGATGAGGTCTATTATACATTCTTTATCTGATAACCCCTAATGTTCAGCAGCTCATACTGAGAGAGGAATGCTCTTTATGCCGGGGAGACCGCTCATCATTGTTACGGAATTCCGTTATATCGCATCCAGCCAGGCAATCCTCAGATTGTAAGGAGGAAGGTTTCTTATGTTTAAATTTATACATACTGCGGACATACATCTCGATAGCCCTTTAAAAGGCCTTGAAGCCCACGAAGATGCGCCGGTAGAGGAGATTCGGGGGGCGACGAGGAGGGCATTTGAAAATCTGATTGATTTTGCAATAGAGGAAAGTGTCAATTGTGTACTTATTGCCGGTGACCTTTATGATGGTGATTGGAAAGATTACAACACCGGGCTGTTTTTCGCCGGACAAATGGGCAAGTTGGAAAAGGAGGGTGTAAAGGTCTTTATCGTCTCCGGGAATCATGATGCCGCCAGCCGGCTCACCAAAAACATGCCTCTGCCCGGCAATGTGACGATGTTTCCTTCGGGCAAGCCTCAGTCGGTTAAGCTGGATGATCATGGAGTGGTTATTCATGGCCAGAGTTACTCCTCCCGGAGTGTCATGGACAACCTTGCCCTGCAGTATCCTCCCCACGACTCGAATGAATTCAATATTGGCCTCCTTCACACCTCTCTGACCGGCAGAGCGGGGCATGAAAACTATGCACCATGTTCAATTGATGATCTCAATTCTCGAGGATATGACTATTGGGCATTGGGGCATGTACATAAAAGAGAAGTTCTTTCAGAAGACCCCATGATACTCTTTCCCGGCAATATTCAGGGCCGACATATACGGGAAACTGGAGCTAAAGGGGCGACTCTGGTTGCCGTCGAGGATGGCAGGATCGTCGATGTCGAAAACCTGGAATTTGATGTGCTGCGATGGTCGGTTTGCACGGTGGATGTGTCTGAATCCGAGAGCAAGGAGGACGTGTATGAGAAGGTTCGGCGTGCCTTGGAAAAAGAACAGAGCCGTGCCAACGGCAAACCTGTGGCGGTGCGGCTTCAACTGGTGGGAAGATGCTTCATGCATAGTGACCTGCATGAGCGTTCACATCACTGGAGAGAGGAATTTCGTGGGATTGCTGTTGGCTTAGGTGATGTATGGCTTGAAAAAGTGAAGATTCAAACGGATTCAAAAGGTGATTTAGAAGATATTTTTGGAGATGATTCGCCTTTTGCCGGTTTGCTGCAAACGTTTGAAAATCTCGATCTGGGAGAGGTTGAACTGACATCTGTTGTGCAGGAACTTTCCAACCTGAAAACGAAACTGCCGCCGGAACTGCTTGGCCCCGATTCTGTCTTTGAATATACAGCGAGTGATTTGGCTGAGTTAAAAGAGGGGGTGAAGGAGCTTTTAATTGCCAAACTGCTGCAGCATGGGGACGAGCTATGAGAATAAAGCACCTTGATTTAAAAGCGTTCGGCCCATTTACTGACCGAGCTATCGAATTTGCCTCTGCCCAACCGGGTTTTCATATAATTTACGGAGCTAACGAGGCGGGCAAGAGCAGTTCTCTGCGGGCCCTGAAGGCGCTTTTGTATGGTTTTCCTGAACGTACTTCCGATAATTTTATACATGCCAATGATCAGCTTTTCGTCGGGGGCTGCCTTCAAAGTGACGATGGCCGGGAGCTCACTCTCTACCGCCGCAAGAAAAGAAAGGCCGATCTCTTAGACTCCGAAGGCAATCCTCTGTCTTCTACGGCGTTGTCAAACCTGTTAAATGGCATCGAATCGCCTCTTTTTGAATCACTCTATGGCATTGACCATAAAACTTTGATAGCAGGCGGCGAGGATATTCTGGCTCAAAAAGGTGAGGCTGGACAGGCCTTGTTCTCGGCCGGCATGGGCATTGCTTCGTTGAAGAAGATAATGGATTCCCTGGAAGAAGAGGCAAATGATCTTTTTAAAGATCGTGGAAGCAAGCAAAAAATAAGCCAGGCGCTCAGGGAGTATAAGGAGCTGAAGAAGGAGTTGAAAAATGCCGTGCTGTTGCCAGGCAAATGGAGGGAGCACAAGAAAAGCCACGATGATGTAGTGGCACACCATGCAGATTTAGAGAAGGAAAGCCAGAGCAAGAGTTCAGAAGTCTCTCTGCTTGCGCGTCTTAACAAGGCGATACCGGAACTGGCAAAACTCGAGAACTTAGAGGCACAACAGCGTGAGCTGGGAGAAGTGGTTCTGTTACCGGCAGATTTCTCTGAAAAGGTTCGAGAGGTTCAGCAGGGCATGCGGGAGACGAAGTTGCAGATCGCTAAAGACCAGGCGTCTTTAGAAAAATTACAGAAAAAGAAGGAAGAAATTCCCCTCCGAATGGAGATACTCGATCACGCCGAGTCCATAGAAGATCTGCACCAGCGGCTTGATAGATACCGGAAAGACCAGAGAGATCGTATCAAGTTGGATGGTGAGCGGACTGCCAGTCGCAGGGATGCCGGAGCTCTTTTAGAAGAGGTAAAAAGCGGCTTACCCTTGAGTGAGGCCGATTCATTGCGCCCTCTGCTGGTAAGGAAGAAAACCGTGCAGAAGTTAAGCTCTTCCTATGAGGCTTTTAATCAGAAGACAGTATCAGCTCGCAAGGCAAAAGAAGAAGCTGAAAATGAGCTGATGATTACATCAGAGGCATTAAAAAAGTGTCCGACCCCACGAGAAAGCGATGGTTTGGACAAAGCAATCACACTGGCCCGCAAGGCTGGTGATATTGACGCACACATTGCTGAAACAGCAACAGAGGTCACTGCCGGCTATGCGCGGTCCCAGGCGGAATTGAAAGCGCTGGGGCTCTGGTCGGGGAGTTTGGAGGAACTGCTTGTTTTGCCGCTTCCGCTTGTGGAAACAGTACGGATGCACGAGAAGTATTTTGACGATCTTGAAAAAGAGAGGGCCCAGCAGAAAAAGGACCTTAACAGGGCGCACGATGATTTAAGGGCAGCAGACACTGAAATGAAAGAGATTGCCTATGGCGGCGAGGTTCCCACGGAACAGGAACTTGAAGTGTCTCGGCACAAGCGTCAAAAAGGATGGGAGCTGTTAAAGAGAAAGTGGTTTGAGGGTGAAGATATTTCCAGAGAAAGAGAAGAGTATGCGCCTGGGAAAAAGTTGCATATTGCATATGAAAAGCATGTCACTCAGTCTGATCTCGTTGCAGATCGGTTACGAAGAGAAGCGGAGAGGGTGACCAAAACGGCATCGCTGCAGGCCAGATCCGAAAGCGCAAAGGAGGCGATTGCAGAGCTGCTCCGGCAACAGAGCGATCTTCATGCAAGAGAAGAGGGGCTCAGAGCCCAATGGCATAAGGTATGGGAGGCATCTGGAATTACGCCATTATCTCCGGCCGAGATGCGAGCCTGGTTGACGGATATCGATACAATACGATTTAAAGTCTCAGAGATAAGAGCCAAGGATAAAGAACGAGAACAAAAGGAAAAACAGCGGCAACACTATTGTGAGTCTCTCTCTGCAGAAATAAATAAAGCAGGGGAAAAATTTGAATACTCAGATCAAGCCCTTGCTTCTGTCCTTGTTGTGGCCGAGTCCCTTGCAGAGGATATCAAAAAGGACAGGGGAGAGATGGAAAAGCTCGTGGATAAAAAGAAACTGGCCACAACCGCCTTGAAAAAGGCCGAGAAGGAACAGAAAGAGGCTCATGCTGAAATTATGGAGTGGCGGCAACAATGGAATGAGGTCCTTTCTGTTTTGGGGTATTCAGATGTGATATCAACTGCAGAGGCTCTTGATATTATTGATACCTTGAGTGAATGTTTTAAGAAACTGGAGAAGGCCAAAGAGTTTCAGAGTCGAATAGACGGCATTGACCGGGATGTAGGATCATTTACAGATGATGTGCAGAACGTGGTGGGCAGAGCTGCTGCAGACCTGGAAGGGCTTCTGCCGGATCAGGCTGTACTTGAACTCCAGTCACGGCATAAAAAGGCGCAACAGGATGTGGACAGGCTCAATGAGCTTGGTGGTGCAATAGAAGGGCTTGTCGATGAGATCGACAGTGGAGAGAAAGCTCGACAGAGCCTGGATGCGCAGATGGCCGAGTTCTTTGAAATAGTGCAATGTGAAAATGTCAGTGAGCTTACTGACTGTATAGCCAGGTCCGAAGAATATCAGCGCCTGAACGAAAAGATTTCTGAAGCCGAGTCGACCCTGGCCAAGATGAGTGAAGGCATATCTCGTCAAGAGATAAAACGTCAGGCGGGTGAAATTGATGTGGATGAAATACCCGGTCGGATAGAGGTACTTTACAGAGAAATCAATGAAGACCTCTCCCCGAGAATTCAAGAGGCATTAAAGCAGATAGGTCAGGAGAAGCAGGTATTAAAGCTCATGGATGGCAGAGGGAAGGCTGCGGAGATAGCTGAAAAAATGGAGCAGCTTGCAGCGAAAATCCACTTTCTGGTCGATCAATACACCAAGATTAAGCTCGCCTCGAAGGTTCTAAGAGATGAGATTGAGCGCTACAGGGAAGAGCATCAGGATCCGATTTTAAAGATTGCCTCAAAGTCCTTTGAAAAACTCACTCTCGGTTCTTTCTCCGGCTTACGTACCGACGTAGATGATAATGGCAATCCGATGCTGGTGGGTGTGCGGCCGGATGGAGCGCGTGTTTCGGTCAATGGCATGAGCGATGGAACATGCGATCAGCTGTATCTTGCTTTGCGTCTTGCTACACTGGAGTCGCGATTGGAGTTGCATGAGTCCATGCCTTTTATTGTTGATGATATTTTGATTAATTTTGATGACGAAAGATCTATTGCCACTCTGTCGATGCTTGCCGAATTGTCAGACAAGAATCAGGTGATTCTTTTTACCCATCATGGTCGGGTGATTGAAGAGGCCAGGAAGTTACAGACGGAGTCGGAAATTGTTGTTCATGAGCTTTAATGTCGCTGGCAGGGGTTCAGTTTGCCTCGAACAAAAGTAAAGGTTGCATCAGCCCTCCCCGGTCTCTGCCGGTTCAGCATGTGATCCATCTGCAATCGGCACCTCCCAGGCTACTCTCCTGCTGGACAGTCAGGGGGAGTCAGATATACGTTTCGCCATACCCATTACTCTGCGTTATGAATACCAGAAATGTATAAAATCTATAACATTTGCAGTGACGTGAGTCGAAATATCCGGTAGGAGGTATAGAGGAGTTGGGATGGGGGCGGTTATCATGCCGATGTGATTGTTTACCGGTGAAGCGGTGAGGGTCGTGTTAAATTCCGGATCACGGCCGAAATGGCGAAAGCGAAAGTCTGGGTTTACGATTGTATATGGTTGATTGGGGAGCTGAGCTTTTTGCGTAATCGGATTACCAAGTGATTGGAGCCAGAGCAGTGTCGAGCGAAGCGTTTTTGAACGAGTGTCTCCTTCTGGACATTGAAACCAATGAGAACAATGAAATTTATGCGATCGGCTCCGTCTATCAAGGGAAAAAGCTCCAGTTTTCTCCAGGGAAAAGCATCACCAGAAAACAACTCCGGGAGATAGATGCTCTCGCTGCCGGTGCCCGCTACATTCTCGGGCACAACATCCTGGCCCATGACTTGCCGCGATTACGAGCGTTTGATGCACGCCTGAAGCTCCTCGACAAGCCGGCAATCGATACGCTGTACCTCTCTCCTCTGGCCTTTCCGGAAAACCCCTATCATCGTCTGGTAAAGGATTATCAGCTAGTCCGCGACAGTATAAACAACCCGGCAGAGGACGCCGCCCTTGCCGGAAAGATATTTGTTGAACAGTGGGAGGCCTTTGCCGAACAGCTCCGGGCGAGCATTGATATCCCGATTCTCTACAGAAGTTTTCTGCAGATGGATGCATCACTGGAGGGCACTGCCCGGGCCCTGGAGGCCATCTCCATTCCGGTACTCTCAGGTGATGATCTTTATGAAGCTTTTTCATGGTACGCATCGAAACAGGCCTGTGTCTCCTCCGTTGAAAAAATTGTCGATCAGCTCGTCGATGGAGAGCTTGAGCATTCTCAGTTCGCTTACATCTGCGCCTGGTTGAGTGTCGCCGGCGGCAATTCCGTTTTGCCTCCCTGGGTGCGGCACAGGTATGCACAGGTTCCGTCCCTGCTTCATCAACTGCGGGAGGTACCGTGCTCTTTGCCGGCCTGCGACTACTGCAGCCGGTATCATGACCCCGGATACTATCTCAAGCGGTTTTTCGGGTTTGATGGGTTTCGCCAAACCCCGGCGACGGCCGATGGCAGGAGTCTTCAGGAAGTGATCGTCACAGCAGCAGCCGCCAATGCAACGCTGTTTGCAACCTTGCCGACGGGCGGTGGGAAATCGCTGTGCTATCTGCTGCCGGCATTGATGCGGTACCAGCGCAGGAATATGCTCAGCATAGTGATTTCTCCCCTGCAGGCCTTGATGAAGGACCAGGTGGACAACTTCGCAGACAGTACCGGTACCAGGATCGCTGCGGCGATTTATGGTTTGCAGACGTTGCCTGAAAGAGGGGTGATTCAGGAAGGCGTGCGGCTGGGCGACATCGGCATTTTGTATGTGTCGCCGGAACAGCTGCGCAATAAATCCTTTGTGACGACGATCTCGCAGCGTGAAATCGGCGCCTGGATATTTGATGAGGCGCACTGTTTGTCGAAATGGGGCCACGATTTCCGACCGGACTATCTGTACGCCATCAAGTTTATCCGGGAATCTGCGGTAAAGGCCGGGGCGGTAATACCGCCCGTGCAGTGTTTTACCGCCACGGCAAAAAATGATGTACGCCGGGAAATCGTCGATCTGGTGCAAAGTGAGCTGGGCTTTCGGGTAGTTGAGTTTGAGGGCGGTCATGAGCGCACCAATCTGCGCTATGAAGTCTGGTCGGTCGATCCCCATGAAAAGTATCAGGTGATCCAGGAATTGCTGGGCGCTCGTTATGATGGCGGCGGCAGTGTTGTCATCTATTGCTCGAGCAGGAAGAAGACGGAACAGCTGGCCGAATTTCTGCAGCAATCGGGTTATGAGGCGGATGCTTTCCATGCCGGGCTCGAACCGACCTTGAAGCGCAGGATACAGGAAAGCTTTATCGCAGGGACGACACCGATCATCTGCGCCACCAATGCTTTTGGCATGGGCATCGACAAGGAGGATGTGCGCCTGGTCATCCATGCCGATATACCCGGTTCGCTGGAAAATTATCTGCAGGAAGCGGGGCGGGCCGGCCGGGATAGAGAGCATGCCGAGTGTATCTTGATTTTCGCCGACCAGGACATCGAAGGGCAGTTCAGCTTGAGTGCCGGCTCGCGTTTGAGCCAAAAGGATATCGCTCAGCTTCTGAGAGGTATCAGGTCGGCTGCAAAAGGGCGCGAGAGTATAGTTCTGACAGCCGGTGAGATACTCCGGCTGCAATCCGTCGATATCAACCCTGAGGAGTTTGGTGATCCCGACACCAAGATCAGGACCGCCATCGCCTGGCTTGAGCGGGCCGGCTACCTCGAACGAAAGGAAAACGATACGCGGGTCTTTCAGGGCAAGCCGCTTGTCGGCAACCTTGAAGAAGCACGGGAACGCATGACCGCTCTCGATCTTTCCAAGCGGCAGCAAAAACGATGGATGGCTATCCTGCAACTGTTGATGGAGAGAAACACCGGCAGGGGATTCAGCGCCGATGATATTGCCAGCCTTACATCTTTTGGTCGGCTCAAAGATGACCCGGAGACGGAAACGGAGGCACAGCGGGTTATTCGCACGCTGGATGATATGTCGCGTAAAGGGCTGCTTGCCAAGGAGACAATGCTCTCGGCCTTTATCCGCTACAAGACCAAAGACAGTTCGGAGGTGAGGCTGGCCCGGTTAAGCTCAGTCGAACGCGACTTCCTGAAGATACTCAAGGAGAGTGCTCCGGAGGAGGATCCGGAGACTCCGTTGACACTTGATCTGCGACGGATCAACCAGCAGCTCATCGATGGGGGATGCGAATATTGCACGCCACACTGTTTACGCATCGTTCTCTATGGCTTGAGCAGGGACGGCAAAGGCATTGCCGGGCAGAAGGGCAGCCTAACCATCGCTGCAACCGGCGGGGATATTTACGCGGTGCAGCTGCATCGTCATTGGGATTCCTTAGAAAAAACGGTGACGATTCGGCAGCAGGCGGCGGCGGTTACGCTTGGCGTGATCCGCCGTGCGATTCCATCCGGGATAAAGCCGAATGCCAATCTGCTTGTCGAGTTTTCCCTCGAGGGCATCATTGACGGACTGCAGAAGGATCTGATGCTGCTGCCCTTGCTGAAGGATCCCCTGGCGGCTGCGGAGAGGGCGCTGACCCATATGCACGAGCAGTCGATACTCGATCTGCAGCACGGCCTTGCCGTTTTTCGCCAGGGAATGACGCTTGTCCTCAATGAGGAAAACAGACAGCGCTATTACAGCAAAGCCGACTTCGATCCGCTGCAGACGCATTACAGGGAAAGGAATTTTCAGATTCATGTAATGAACGAATACGCCAGGCGGGCACTCGATAAGCTGGCTGCGGCGAAAAATCTTATCACTTCGTATTTCACCGATGACAAGGCCGAGTTCGTCAGGCGTTACTTCGGCGGCAGAGAAAAGCAGCTCCAACTTGCAACAACCGAGCAGTCGTTTCAACGAATTGTCGATGATCTCAAAAACCGCAACCAGCAGGAAATCGTTGCCGCCAAAGCCGATGCCAATCTGTTGGTACTCGCCGGTCCCGGTTCCGGCAAGACCCGCGTCGTCGCTCACAGGGTTGCCTATCTGCTGAGAGTGGAGCGTGTTCCGGCACGGGCGATTCTTGTACTCTGTTTCAACCGGGGGGCTGTGCACAGCCTCAGAAAACGTATCAGAGAACTGGTCGGGGCTGATATGCGCAGGGTGACCAGCCTGACATTTCACGGTCTTGCCCTGCGGTTGACCGGGAAATCGCTTGTTCCGACAGCTGCTTCCAGGCGGAAAGAAGAAATAGATTATTCCCAACTGATCAACGATGCCAATGCGCTGCTGCGGGGCGAGGTCGAGACGCTTGGCTTTGAGAAGGATTCATCGCGGGACATACTGGTCGGTCGATTCAGCCATATCCTGGTCGACGAATACCAGGATATCGACGAGGAGCAGTATGAGCTCGTCTCGCTTCTTGCCGGCAGAACTTCAACAGAGAGGGAATTGAAGCTCTCGATTCTGGCCGTTGGCGATGACGATCAGAATATCTACCGGTTTCGAGGAGCAAATGTAGGGTTTATCAAGCGGTTTCGTGATGACTATCAAGCCGAGGTACGATATCTGGTGGAAAACTACCGGTCTTCCGCCCATATCATTGAGGCCTCGAATCGGTTCATAGAGCACAACGTCGACCGGATGAAAACCGAGCACCCGATCTCGGTGAATACCGCTCGAGCTGAGCTGCACAAAGGGGGGAACTGGCAACGTAGCGATCATCTGGCACATGGAAAGGTGCAGCTCCTGCAGGTGGAAGATGAAGAAAAGCAGGCATTGGCGGTATTGGGCGAGCTCGATCGGCTGAGGGCCTTGAGTGAGCAGTTTTCTTTATTCAACACCGCTATACTGGCCCGTGAGTGGCGAGAGCTTGAGTTGGTGAGAACATGTCTGCAAGAAGCAGACATACCCGTAAATATTAACTGGGGGAAAAGTGCTTTTCCAAGCCTGTCGCGTATCCGGGAGTATTCGGTTGTGCTTCAACACTTACAGGAAAAACGTGAAAAGCACCTGCCGGCCACTTCACTGCTACGGCTTTTACCGGAGCACAGGGAGTCCGATACCATATGGCAGGCGCATCTACGCGGCCTGATAGAGCAGTGGGGCGATGAAACCAACGACAGTCTGCAGCCGGTGCCGCGAATTGAGGAATATCTCTATGAGTCGCTTGCCGACCAGCATCGCTCCAGGCACCTGAGCAACGGTGTCTTTCTGTCGACGGTCCACTCGGTCAAGGGGTTGGAGTTTGATCATGTTTTTGTGCTAGGCGGCAGCTGGCGGGAAAAAAGCGACTCCGAGCTGGAAGATGAACGACGGCTTTTTTACGTGGCGATGACCAGGGCCCGGCAGACGTTGCAACTCTGGGAGATCGACAGTATAACCAATCCACACACCCGCCACCTGGCCGGGGACTTTGTGGTAAAACGGCGTATAAAAGTAGCCAGCGGCAAGAAACTCCCCAGGAAACGATACCATATTCTCGGTATGAAGGAGCTGTATCTTGGTTATGCCGGAAAGTTTCCCGATGATCATACAATCCATGCCGCCCTGAAAAATTGTAAGGTAGGCGATCAGCTCAAAGTGGATGTGCGCGATGAACATATCTATCTTGCCGATGGAGACGGAACGCTGGTTGGCCGCCTCTCAAAGGTCGCGCGGGATGTATGGCTGCCAAAAATAGATTCTCTCCAAGAGATACATGTTCTTGCCATGGTGCGCTGGGGCAGGGAAGACATGACCGAGAAGGCCTATGCGGAACGGTGTAAATGTGAGGTCTGGGAAGTTCCGGTTTGTGAGCTTGTGTATGAATGACATGGCTGTGGCATAACAGAAAAGCAGAGGATCCCTTCCGACATGCCTGCAGTTGTTCATCCAAGGTCTGGCTCGCTCTGCTGACTTCTGAAGGAGAGATTTGAAATCCACAGAGTTCCTCGCTCATCCTGGCAACCTTGCGGGTGGATACACCTTGAATGGATATTTCAGCCAGGGCAAGTTTAAAGGCCCTTTCGGAACGGAGTCCTCGTTCGAGACTCTGAGGGTAAAACTCGGTTCCTCTCGTCTGCGGAATGGCAAGATCTACTTCACCACAACGGGTCCTCGTTATTTTGGCTTTATAACAGTTAGCCATTAGCATAGCCAATCCTGTCAGCTTTTCTCTCATAGAGCCCGGCGTTGAGATGGTGGGAGCCTTCCAGTTTCATTCGCTGTGTTCATGAGCATTCCGACAGCTTCCTCTCTATCTGAGAAAAAAGGATGGCTATGAAGTAAGTCTTTTAGAATTCATACTATTGTTTTTGGGAATTCGTTGACTGCTATAGCCGAGATGGCAGACAAGAGCTGCTCAACAAATTGGTTGCAGTCTTTCATCTGTTGACGCCATTTTGTATACCAATTTGCCTTGTTTTGTGGGTTATGAGTGAAGGTTTTTATTAAATAGAGAATAGAGGGGTCGATCGTTTCCCTTTTTAATCAAAGCCGAGGCAATCCCCCGGCTTTCTTTTTTCCGCTTTTTGACGGCGTCAGCCAAATTCAGGGCGGGACTTGCACCTAACCCAGCAGACCGTCTGCGTACCAAAGTGCAATGTTGCATAACTGACATTATGCGAGTGGAGTGGCTGGCGGAATGATTGCTTTCTCTCTTTAACCGCAAGCAGTCTGCCAGGTAAGGAACGCACATTGCACCCTGCAGACTAACAGCGAACTCCGCGCGGACGGGTGCGCGGGAGTTCATTAGCGGTGTAGTGGAAGTGCTGTCCTACTGAGGGATCATTTTTTTACTATTGACTCTACAATTAGCCTGTTGTACAATTTTTTGTACAGGAGGTGAACATTATGAAAGCAATTACATATAGCGCTGCCAGACAAAATATGGCAACAACAATGGACTCCGTTTGTGATGATCATTCACCAATTATCATTACAAGACAAAACAAAAGATCTGTCGTTATGTTGTCGTTAGATGAATACAATAGTCTAGCTGAAACTGCTTACTTACTGCGATCTCCCAAGAATGCGGTAAGGATTTTTGATGCAATTTCTGAATTAGATGGTGGTGGTGGAGTAGAGAGAAAGCTACTCAAATGAGGCTTATTTTCTCAACTCAAGCATGGGAAGATTATCTGTACTGGCAAAGCACAGATAAGAAGATCCTTGATAGAATCAACAGCCTTATCGAACAAACATCTCGCAAACCTTTCAAAGGAATCGGCAAACCTGAACCTTTGAAACATGCCCTCGCTGGGTGGTGGTCAAGACGAATAAACTCTGAGCATCGGATGGTTTATCGTAAAAAAGACGATAGTCTTGAAATCGCCCAGCTCCACTATCATTATTAGACGTAAAAGTCTATTCTTCCGCAGCTTTTATGAAGGCAAAAAGAGGGGTCACCCATTTTTACTTCTTTTTTTGGGGTGAGAATCGCTTTTTCCGAAAAGCCATAACCCCACCCTTGGGGCCACGCTGTTGATGCAGGTAGAAAGCAAAGCTTTGTCCCGCCGAGACCGGATTATCTTGGGGTATGAGGGGATGAGTCCTATATATGCCTCATACCAGATGATCAGGCAGGCAATTGAGGTGAGAGCTGGAAGAGTTCGGCAAGCTCCCGGCGGTTCATCTGTTTGATAATTCCTGCCTCGTCCTCCTGGATGACCATGTCGGCCAACTTACTCTTGCGGCTGAGAAGACTGTGTATTTTTTCTTCGAGAGTGCCGCGGGTAATCAAGCGGAAGACCTGGACCACGTTTTTCTGTCCCATTCTGTGCACTCTGGCGGTGGCCTGCTCTTCTTTGGCCGGGTTCCACCAGCGGTCGTAATGAATAACCGCCTGGGCAGAGGTCAAATCAATACCGACTCCTCCCGCCAAGAGACTGGCGCAGAAGATGCGGCACTCCGGATTATCATTGAAACGGGTGATCATCTCCGCCCGTTTTTTTGCCGGCATGCTGCCCTTGAGGCTGCAGTACTCTATCCCCATCTTTTTGAGATAATTCTCAATCAATGCCAGCATGCCGGTATACTGACTGAACACGACGAATTTCATGCCGGCATCGGTAAGCTCACGGGTCAGCTCCACGAAAAGGTCCCACTTGCCGCTGGTATATTTATCGATATCGAGGCTGCCATGGGCTAGGCTGGGGTGATTGCAGATCTGTTTGAGTCTTGTTATCATGGCAAGGATATTCATATACGGAATTGCGGCACTTTCGTTCTCCAATGCCTCCATTACCGTTTCACGCTCACCTATGACCTGGCGATAAAGTCCGACTTGATCGTCACTTAGCTCGCATATGCGATTATCCTCTATGAATTCGGGGAGTTCTGTAAGGACCTGCCGTCTGCTTCGCCGCAGGATAAACGGTTTGATCAAACGGCTGAGGGTCTCCCGAGCTTGCAGGTTGCCGGTTTCACTTATCGGTTGAGCATAAAGACTGGTGAACTGACGTTCACTGCCCAGCAATCCTGGCAGGCAGATATCGAAGAGAGCGTGGAGATCTGCCAGGGAATTCTCGATCGGTGTTCCGGTGAGACCGACGGCAATCCGGCCACTCAAAGAGGCAATGGCCTGGTGCGTTGCCGTGCTACGATTTTTCAGATTCTGGATCTCATCAAGGATGATGACATCAAAGGCGTATTCCTGAAGCAGCGCCAGGTCCTGTCTGACGATGCCGTAGGTGGTGAGAATGAGTCCGCTCCTCCGGGCTTCCTCAATGTCACGCTGATTACCGTAATGGACTGCATAACTCAAATCGGGATAAAAGCGATCGATTTTATCGGCCCAATTCAGGACAACCGAGGCGGGACAAACCACCAGGTGCACTTTTTCCCGTTCGCTGCCTCTTACCGACTGGAGCAGGGCCAGCGCCTGATGGGTCTTTCCCAGACCCATATCATCTGCAAGAAGTCCGCCGATACCCAGATTATACAAGTGTAACAACCAGGCCAGGCCGTTACGCTGATAGTCCCGAAGATGCTCTGGATTCTCGCTGAGCGTAGCGGTTTCAGTCCAGCGGTCCTCATCAAGGAGATCGGCGAGGCGTTCCCGCACCTGCTGCTGCTTCTGCGCTACTTCAACCTCACCGATGACGGCGCTCAGCGCCAGTATCTCCTGGAATCGTATCTTTAACCTGCCAGAACCGTCGGTTGTGAGCCGGTCTTCGGCAAGGTCGTAGAGCCAGGTCAGCGGGGTCCCTTCAATCTGCAGCCAGCCCTCCCCCGGCAGGCAGGACAGTCCCTTTTTTCGAGCGGCGAGAATGTCTTCCAGGCTGATGCTGGTATTGCCGAGACCATAGCGGCAAGAGAGATAGCACCAGCCTTCGTGTTCTTCGAAATCATCAATGATCAATCGTTCGGGGAGCGGATGAATTTCGGTGTTCAGCACTTCGGCTGCCACTATATTATCCGGATGGTGCAGAGCAGCCTGACTTGCCTCGAGAAAGGCTGGCATTTCGTCAAAGGGAACGGTAAATTGCATATCCCGCTGCGCTTCATCCTGTAAAAATCCGAGAAGCGGCATGGAACTCTGCAACGGTGTCCTGCTCAATATTCCTTCCCTGGCAATGCGTTGCACGGGAAGAAAGCCTTCTCCCGGCAAATAATAACCTCCGGTAAACCTGGTTTTCGCCAGCTCCCGCCTAGTCAGTACCCTGCCGTCTTCCAGGTGCAGACAGGGTGTGACCTCGATTTCGGCACCGGTGCTCATGCCGACGCGAAAGCATTCCCTGGCCTTGGCCAGTATTGTCGCGTCCTTTTCGGTAAAATCAAGCTGCCGGACGAGACTCCAGGCTCTTGCTCCCGGAAGGATGCTTTTCAGTCCGTTTTCTCCGTCTTCCGATTCAAGGAAAAGCGAAAACTGAAAGGTTCCCGGAAGGTGATGGAAACGGGGCAGGGTCTCGCCATGAAGACAATGGAACATTTTGGCTAGCCAGATCCAACAGGAAGTATCCCTTCTCCAACCGATGGTGTTACTTCCCGCCTCTTGCAGGTCACGCTCTGCCGGACTCATGGTCAAGACCTTGAGCTGATCACGCAACAGCGTAAAAATCTTTTGTTCTTGTGGGCTTCTGGATTTTGGGTATTCACCGGTCAATATCGTCTCTGCCTGTCGCCGCCATGCTCCTGGTATGGCAACCCGGAAAGAACCGCCTTGTGTGACCGCTTCCCAGAAAACGCCACCATCGGTGATATTCCAGGTTGCCGTATAACCGCTCTGGCCCAGCCATTCGTGATAAAAAAGGCCGATTTTTTCCCAGCTGCCGCCCGCAAAGGCCAGGGGTAGCGGCTGTGCTTTCTTTTTGCTACTAGAAGAATCGAGGCTGAGTATGGCAAGAGCGGCCAGGTGTTCACAGCCGTCCCGTTCCGATTTACCCCGGCACAAACCGCAATAGCCGCTACGGATGACAAAACCCTGATGCAATCTTTTGCTCGCTTCAAATTGCATTGTCGCCAGAGCCTTGTTATCGATCACCGCCCCCACGGCATTCCTGAGATAATCGAAGCCGCCGACAAAGCCCTCGCGGAGTAGGTCCAATCCTTGGTTAAGGGTCGGTTCCGAAAACCACGGTTTCAACTGCACCACTTCCAATACCGGCAGTTCTGTTGGTAGTGCTTTAGTGTCGAAATTATACATATTTACATTGATTAATATATGTTGATTAGTAAAAGAAAACAGAGTGTTAACTGCATACGCATTTTCTTTTTCCGGCTAGTCACGTCCAAAGAATCTACCGTTTTAACCAGCCATGAACAAGAGAAAAACTATTTTGGAGAAAGTCCTCCCGCCTATCAAATTTTGACCTGTCCAGAACGGTTATTGACAAGTGCAATGACAATTACCAGTAGATTCAACAGTATTGGTAAATGGTATTAATGAGTGGGAGGCATCAATTCTCCATCCTGAATGGAGAAACATTAGAACATCTTCCCGAATTATCCATCTGATATAATATTGTTTTTTTTGTTTTACTCACCTGCCACTTTCGAAGTTCGACGCTGGTAACACGAAAAGAAAATAAATATTATTTTTTCTTGACGCCTCTCTCTTTGCCATGGTAGTAACACGTATTGAAAATATGTATTACCGAGACGGATTGACGACAAGACAGGCATGATTCGCTTGTGCATAAAAAAACATTATCAACCAATTGGAGGAAAACCTTATGAATCGGAAATTCTTTTTGGCCCTATGCTGTATGCTTTTTGGGGTGATGTCTGTGCTCCCTTCTCTGGCGCATGAATTCATTCTTGTGCCGCAACCCTTCAAATCATATTCATCAGGCCAGCAACTCCCATTCAGCTTGGTATCCTCCCATATTTTCATGAAAAGTGAAGAATTGGAGAATCCTGCCAATGTCAAAGCCGAATATATGGGCAAGGACATTCCGGTGACAGCGAATGAGGCGTATAAGACCTATACCGGTACGGTGAAAATCGGCGGTGCTGGCGCCGCTTTGTTACATGGCCACCGTCTTGGCGAGGTATGGAGCAAGACACCTCGAGGAGTGGTGAAGGGCGATCGGACTACATTAAAAGGTGTGGTGTGGTCGCGAAAATATGAAAAATTCTGCAAGACCTTCATTCCCGTGGATGGAAAGACGCAGGGCTGGGATGTGAAGACTGGAGACACTCTGGAGATAGTGCCCCTCAACAACCCGCTTGATGTGAAGATTGGCGACGAGCTGGAAGTCCAGATTCTGTACAAGGGCAAAGCAGTGTCGCCGGATGCGGTTACTGCGACCTACGACGGCTTCACAGACAGCCCGAATTCCTACGCCTACTTCACCGAGCCTTACGGTGAAGGCAAAGCTGCAATTAAAATTTCTGCCCCGGGCTTCTGGATGGTGCGTGTCCAATACATTGCCGATGAAAAAGGCGTCAATTATGAGCAGCATGCCATGCGCGCCATTCTTGCTTTTCCGGTGAACTGATCTATGCGCAAAGTATCTTTCTGGGTAGTGGCTTTTATACTTCTCACGGCATCTTTCGCGCATGGCCACGGCGTAAACTATGGCATTTTCGAGGAACATGCCGTGGCGGTGCGCTTTGGCTATGCCGGGGGTGAACCCATGTCCTATGTCGAGGCAAAGGTGTTCGGGCCGCAAAGTTCGCCCGATCTCGAGTTTCAGAATGGAAGGACCGATGCGCGTGGCGTTTTTGCCTTTGTTCCGGATCGCCCAGGCTCCTGGCAGGTGGAAGCTCAGGATAATCAGGGTCATAAGGGCAGCATCGAAGTGGTTGTCGAGGAAGGTGAGGCGAGCCTGATGGCTGGCAGTCGTGCAGGGGACCCCGGGGGGAGCCCTGCCATTGTCAAAATTCTGTTCGCTTTGAGCCTTATTGCCAATGTGGCATTGGTGGCCGCCACCGTTAATCGTGCCAAGCGCACCTGAGCCTGGCTGGTGGATGGCGCATCGAGGGTGGTCGTTGACACGGTATCGCTGAAAGCGATAAAGAACGGACAACCAAAGATCACGGTAGGAGGCGGTTTCTACTCTACCCCGGACCCTGACTCACTGCTCCCCTATAGTGCGTTCTTGAAAGAAACCTGGTCGTCGCCCACTACCACGGCTGCGCTAGCGGAAAGCGGCTGTGCAGGAAAGCGGGATTAGGGCCTGCACAGCAAGGAGAGAGCGCTGGCAGCAAAAAAGAGGGGTCAGGTCTTGCCTCTTGCTGATTTTTGTGCTAAAGAAACACTATGGCAAGACCATTACGAATAGAATATCCGGGGGCGATGTATCATCTGACGTCTCGAGGGAATGCACGTGCGGCGATTTTCTGTGATGACGCGGACAGATTGGAGTTTCTTGGTGTCCTCGGCAATATTGTTGAGCAATATAACTGGTGTTGTCACAGTTACTGCCTGATGGACAATCATTACCATGTGCTGGTTGAAACCCCTGATGCCAATCTTTCCTCCGGCATGCGACAGCTTGGAGGCATTTATACACAGAAATTCAATCGTCGACACAACCAGGTCGGTCATGTGTTTCAGGGGAGGTATAAATCGATTCTTGTAGAAAAACACAACTACCTGCTTGAGTTGTGCAGGTATATTGTCTTGAATCCAGTTCGAGCGAGACTGGTGGCGTCTCCCGCCGATTATTCCTGGTCGAGCTATGGTGCAACGGCAGGTCTCACGAACAAGGTCCCGTTTCTCTGCACCGATTGGATACTCTCCCAGTTCGGCAATAACCGAGAGACCGCTCAAGACCAATACCGAGATTTTGTCATGGCAGGTATCGGCAAGGAATCACCCTGGAGAAATCTTAGAGGCCAAAGTATTCTCGGCGGTGAAGACTTTCTAGAAAAGCTGTCGCCCTATCTGGAGGGGAAAAGTGGTGAGAAGGAGATTCCCCGGAGAGCGCGGTTTGCCGGCCGTCCGCCGCTTTCCAAATTTTTTCCCGGCAGCCAGGCAAAGCCTGAGCGAAATACGGCGATCGCCACGGCCCATTTGCATTATGGCTATTCTCAGGCGGAAATAGCGGCCGCAGTTAATCTGCATTATTCCACAGTGAGCAGAATAGTGCAGAGGGAGAAAGAACAGAGATCAAAAAGCAAGACCTGACCCCGCCCGTGCACTCGTTTTCGGCTGAAGGCCGTTTACTCCTTTTGACAGACAAGCCGGCGCAGCCGTGTCAGCAAGACAGAGATCCGGCCATCCACCGTCTGCAGAAACCCGTTCTCGGTGCAGCGAATATCGGTTCTTTGGCAGAGAATCAATCTCGCGGCTATTTCCGCGCCTGTTGCGGTGTAGCGGGCACATTGCAGGAAATGGCTCTGGCCCTCATCGCGGGTATTGCGGGTCA
>CAKZOA010000191.1 GCA_937132035.1 uncultured Desulfobulbaceae bacterium
GCTCTGCACTTACGGCTGCTTTCGGCGCGTCGGTCTTGACGTACTTTTTGGCAAAGCTGAGCAGCAACTTGGTGAGCTGCGGCGAGAAGGCCAGCTCTTTGAAGACGCGGCTCGGCTTTCGCTCAGCCGCTGACCTCGACAGGCTGCTGCCCCGCCTCGAAGCCTTTCCCCTCAAGGAAATAGTCGTTCATCCGCGCATCGGCAAACAGCTCTACCGGGGAAAGGCCGATCACAACGCCTTCGATCGCTGCCGAGAGCTCACCGGCCACACCCTGGTCTACAACGGCGATATCCGCAGCCCGGCCGATTTCCTTGAGCTGTCGACTCGCTTCGGCGATATCCACCGCTGGATGATAGGCAGAGGGGCGCTGGCCGATCCCCTCCTGCTGGAAAAAATAGCCGGCAAAGAACCCGAGGATAGCGAGGCAGCAGAAAGAATACGGGAATTTCACGATGAACTCTATACTCGATTGGAGCAGAGGCTGCATGGCCCCGGCCATCTACTGGGACGGATGAAGCAGATATGGGCCTATCTGATAGGCTCCTTTCCCGGCAGGGAAAAGAATTTGAAAAAAATCCACAAGGCCCGGACAACGACCGGCTATCTCAAGGCAGTGGCAGAGGTATTCTCCTAGTGTAGCCGCCGCGTCCGGCGGTGCAGAAGCACTGTTTCCACCCAGAGGGGATTCCCCTGCAGACTCTTTCTTCACCGGGCAGTTGCGGGTATCCGTTTGAGGTTACAGCATCCAGTCCCGGTATTCCAGACCCTCGACAGGCTCCTGCCGACGGCAGCTGATATCGCCGCCTTCATGGACCAGCACCACCTGCGGCCGGCAGCGGCCGTCCACTTTTTTGGCATAGCGCACCACCAGGCCCATTGCCAGTTCTTTATCGGCGGCCAGCTTGGCGGCGGAGTCGTAGAGGGCGTCGGTTCTGCGCAACAGTGCCGTCGGTCCGGGATGCTCGTGCATGTAGATGAGGATATCATCTGTTTTTTTCAGGCGTTCGAGCACCTGGTTGTCTTTTTCGTTCCTGCCCAAAACCAGCCAGCCGCCGCCCGGCAGCAGGAACTGCCGGCCGGTCATAAGACAGAGGATATCGCTGCTGTCGATGTTTTTCGGGGCTATGACGAAATCTCCGGCGTAAACCCCGGCAATGCGTTTACTGAGAATAGGGTCGGCCAGACGACAGCCGCCGGCCGGCGCCGGAAACTCGGTTATGCCGAAATCTTCCGCCAGGGCGATCTGACGCGAACGGCTCCTGCCACTGAAATCTAGAAGCCTGCTCCGGTCCACCAGCCCCTGTTCCTCGGCGTCGGTTGGGCGCAGGAGTTTGGCTGAAAGGGGCCTGAGGAGAATATTGCGGCTGCCGGAATCTCGTTCAATGATATTAAGCGTATCCCGCCGCTGCGACATCGGCCGCTGCCCCAGAACCTCCCCCGATATCATAAAAGAGGCCCCCATCTCATCCATCATCTGCCTGGCTCGGTCGAACATGAAGATCTTGCAGTCAATGCAGGGATTGAAATTCTTGCCGAAACCGTACACCGGCTGCCGCAGAAGCATCAGGTACTGTTCGGAAATATCTTCGACCATCACCTCTATGCCATAGAGCTTTTCTATTCTTTGACGATACGTGCCAGGCTCGCTGAGGATCGGGTAATCGAAAAAGGGGGAGACAAATTTAACGGCGACAACCCGTATACCCTGGGCGGCCACCACCCGAGCAGCGAGAATCGAATCGAGGCCGCCGGAAAAAAGGGCAAGGGCCGTGGTCTGTTTTTTCATATCCGTATGATGCGCATGCTCAACACTGAGGTCATTATGAGGCAGCCTGTCCGTCCCGCCGGGCGTCCTTCTCCTGGTTTTTCCTGCCGAGCAATTCTTGGGCCCAGGCACGGGTCTGCTCCGTAGGCGACTCGCCGGCGAGCATTCTGGCCACTTCGCTTACACGCTGGTCTTCGGCAAGCAGGGTGATGGAAGTCACCGTCCTGCCACCGTTGACACTCTTCTCAACACGGTAATGATCGGTGCCCCGCGCCGCAATCTGCGGCAGATGCGTTATGCAGAATACCTGGTGATGACCTGCCAGCTCCTGGATTTTTCTGGCCACGGCTTCAGCCGCCTCACCGCCGATACCGGCATCGACCTCGTCGAAGATGACCGTTTCCACCATGTCTTTGCGGGCCAGCAGACATTTGAGGGCCAGCATCAACCGCGACAGCTCGCCGCCGGAGGCGACTTTGGCAAGCTGGCGCGGCGGCTCGCCGGGATTGGCACTGAAATAGAGCTCGAGCCGGTCCCACCCCGAAGGGCCGATCTCGTCCACGCTCTCCCTCCTCTTTTGCCAACATACCTGCACGGCGGCCTCGTGAAAAGCCAATGACTCCAGCTCCCGGCCCATTGCCTCTTCGAGAAATTTGCAGGTTACCATCCGTTTTTCAGTGAGGGCGCGGGCGGTGGTGAGCAGTTCGTTCGCAAGGGTGCCCACCTCTTCCTCGAGAGCATCTCGCTGGGTTTCCAGGTCTTCCAGCTGCTGCAGCTCTGCCTCGGCCCTGTGGCCATGCTCGACGACCTCTTCGATGGTATCGCCATATTTGCGCTTGAGCCCCTGCAGCAGGTCAATACGTTCACTGATCTTTTCCAGACGATAGGGATCGCTCTCCAGGGAGTCGCGGTACTCTCGCAGCTGAGCAGCCATATCCTCGGCCTGAAAGCAATAGCCGCTTATCTCCTCGGCGAGCGGCAGCGCCTGGGGGTCCAACGCGGCTATCTGCTCCATGTTTTTTCGCACGACGCCCAACCCGTCAAATACAGTGGTCGCCAGTACTTGATAGGATTGCAGGCTGGTCTTTATCAGACTGTCGGCATTTTTCAGCCTCTCCTTCTCTGCTGCCAGATCTTCATCCTCTCCCGGCTGCAGTCCCGCCTGCTGGATCTCGTTGATCTGGAACTGCAGAAAATCGTGCTGCTGCTTTTTATCCCGCTCCTGCGCCTGCAGCCGGACCAGCTCCGCTCTGCCTCTCTGATATCTGCGGTGCAGGGATGCATGCCGGTCGCGCTCACCCCAGTGCTCACCCAGGGTATCGATCATATCAAGATGGAGCTGCGGCTGCAGAAGCTGCTGCTGATCATGTTGGCCGGCAACATTGAGGAGATAGTCGGCCAGCTCCCGCACTACTTTTGCCGTTGCCAGCGAACCATTGATGTAAAGCCTGCTTCGGCTTTGGGCTGAAATAATCCGTTTTATGACCACCGTGGTCTCGTCACCGAATCCGCTCTCATCAAGCTTTTCGAGAAACTGGCGATGTTGGGGGTCCACTTCGAAGAGGGCTTCGACGGTACACTGCTCTGCGCCGCTGCGAACCCAGTCGCTCTGCGCTCTTTCGCCGGTGAGCATTTTTATGGCGCGCAGCATGATCGACTTGCCGGCCCCCGTCTCTCCCGTCATCACCACCAAAGAGGCGCTGCCCTCATGATCGAAGGTGAGATGCAATGATTCTATGAGCGCAAGATTTTCTACTTTCAGTTCACACAGCATTGTGGCTTAACCTGGGAAAAGGAAGCGTCTTTGGGTCATTCGCTGCGGCATGAGCAGAGCATTGTCCACGACTCGCCTGTTTACTGCTTCAGCAAGGAGACGATTTCCCCCTCGTTGGGGAATCTGCCTTGTTCTTTCTTGGAAAATACACACCTGCCATCGGCATATACCTCGAAGACTCCGCCTGAACCTGCCTGCAGTTCGACCTCGGCGCCGAAGTTACCCTGCAGCTGTTCCGCCAGACCGGCGGCTCGCGGCTTATAGTTTCATCGTGCGCAGTACTCGATCACCATTTTC
The DNA here is from genome assembly GCA_937132035.1 of uncultured Desulfobulbaceae bacterium. Lineage (GTDB taxonomy): Bacteria > Desulfobacterota > Desulfobulbia > Desulfobulbales > Desulfocapsaceae > Desulfopila_A. The sequence goes on from CAKZOA010000191.1 coordinate 3,838, forward strand.
ATATCCCGTCCTCCACTCTCAATCCTCTCGAGCGTGTCGTCATCACGCCGTACCATTACCGCCCGGCCGACTGCGCCCCGACGTACGGAAGCAGAGGCGGCGTTGCGGCCAGCCTGTGGCAAGCCTTCGCAATCCCAAAGGATTTCTAACTATTTCTACACATGAGGATTACTTCAACACCACCTTGAAGGCAGCTGGAAAAAATGCATATCCACCTTATAGCAAAGCGGCATTGTCTGCAAGTATTGTTGGAGAGCAGCGGCATTTCGTGTAGCGCACCACAGGAGGTGCGGGCCAGCCGCAACAGGACCTCGGGAAAAATTGGTCCAGCAGCAATATGCGGGTTGTTTTTTGTTTTCTATATAACTAATGTTGGTTCTTTTGCAGGGAAGGCTCGATTATCGAATCACGGATGAAGCCTCTTTATACTTATCAGTGTCAGGAATCCTTATTTCATGGTGCTGCAACACACTGCGGGCAGAAGATGGCAGATCTACTCACCATACTCGACGATCTCAATGGGGCTGAAGAGCGGGCACTTTCACCTGTGGCCAGTCGTTCTATCAATGCCGTCAGGCGAAGTAGCGGGGAAAAGGACGGTCATAGACAATCTTTTTCACTCGACGCCGACAGGATACTGCACTCCCGCGCCTATGCCCGCTATATTGATAAAACGCAGGTGTTCTGCCTGGTCTCCAACGACCACATCACCCACCGTATCCTCCATGTCCAGCTGGTCTCGCGCATAGCCAGGACCATCGCCCGTTTTCTCTATCTCAATGAAGATCTGGCCGAGGCAATCTCTCTGGGCCATGACATCGGCCACCCGCCCTTCGGCCACGAAGGCGAAACCTTTCTCTCGGAGATCTGCCGCAGTCACGGCCTGCCGCCTTTTCAGCACAATATCCAGTCGGTACGCTTCCTCGACAGCCTGGAGCGAAAAGGCAAAGGCTGGAATCTCAGCCTGCAGACGCTCGACGGCATACTCTGCCACGACGGGGAAATACACTCGAAACATCTCACTGCCGAGCCCGTCAGCACCTTCAGCGATTTCGACGCCAAACTCAACGCCAAGGAAAACGATCCTTCACTCAACCTCACACCGATGACGCTCGAGGCCTGCGTAGTACGTCTGGCCGACACAGTCGCCTATATCGGCAGAGATATAGAAGATGCCATCATCCTTGGCCTGATCAGGCGTCAAGACATCCCTGATAACTGCCGGCAGGTACTCGGAGAGACCAACGGCACCATCGTCTACACCCTGGTAACCGATCTCATCGCCAACAGTTCTGTACCAAAACCAGGTGGCACCGCCGGGAGTACCCCTCCCCACGTCGGTTTTTCCGACCGGGTCTCTGAGTCCCTCTATCAACTCAAGCAGTTCAATTACCAGAAAATCTATCTCAACCCGAAGACCAAACGCTATATCCCTTACATCAAGGAGTGCTACTCCGCTCTTTTCACCTCCTTTCTCGCCCACCTGCAGAAAAACAACAACCGGTTTTCCGCCGAGGTCGATCTGATGACCGACATGGGGGAAACCTACCGGGACAGGCATACGCCGGAGGCTATGGTGCGTGATTTCATTGCCGGCATGACCGATGATTTCTTTCTGCAGCAGGCGGCACAAATCGGCTGCGAGATCCCGCAAAAACAATGAAGATTCGTTACAGGGCCCTCATTCCCGGCGAAAACACCCGCATTATTTTTATCGCCGCCTTCATCGGGCTGATGGCCGGTGTTCTCAACATCTGCTTTCGCACCACCGTTGAGTTCGTCGACGAAGTATTGCTCCAGGAAGGGCGCCACCTGCTCAACATCCATGAAGGCGGTTGGTATCTCCTGCTGCTACCGCTGATCCCCATGACCGGCATGGTGCTTTTGATTCCGCTCTCCCTGCTCTTTCCCGGCGAGGTCAACGGCTACGGTTTCACCAAATTTCTGCGCAAGGTCAACCTCGAGGGCGGCTACATCCGTGCCCGCACAATCGTTTTGAAGATCCTCTCGACGGCTCTGACCATAGGCAGCGGCAATTCCGCCGGCGTCGAAGGTCCCATAGCCCAGATCGGCGGCGCCCTCGGTTCCCAGGTCGGACAGTTCTTCCGGGTGTCCGGCAACCGCATGAAGGTCTATATCGCCGCCGGTTGTGCCGGCGGTATCGCCGGCATGTTCAACGCCCCTATCGCCGGCGTTTTTTTCGCCTCCGAAATAGTCCTGCTCGGCACCTTCGAGGTCAACTCCTTCGCCGCCCTGGTGGTCGCCTCTTCGATGTCGACGGTGCTCACCAGGGCGTACTACGGGGCATATCCGGCCTTCCTCATTCCCGAATATACCCTGGTCAACCCCTATGTCGAAATCCCACTCTATGCCCTACTGGCAGTGATCATAGGGATACTGGCGGTATTTCATATCCGCATTTTCTACTATGTCCGCGACAAATACCAGCAGTGGAACCTGCACCCGCTGCTCAAACCCATCACCGGTGCCCTGCTGATCGGCATCATCGGCATCTTTTTTCCGCAGGTCATGGGGGACAGATACGATTTCATCGAGGATGTGCTCCACGGTGAAGGCATAGCCCTGCTGCTCTTCGCCCTTGTTTTTTGCAAGATCTTCGCCACCGCCATCACTTTGGGTTCGGGCGGTGCCGGCGGCGTTTTTGCCCCGGCGCTCTTTATAGGAGCAATGATCGGCGGTACCTTCGGCCACCTGGCCAATAGGGTTCTCCCTACCATGACGGCCGACCCCGGCACCTACGCCACCGTTGGCATCGGCGCTTTTCTGGCGGCCTCGACTCATGCGCCGATGACGGCGATATTTCTTCTCTTTGAGATGACCGGCAATTATCTGATTATCGTGCCGGTAATGCTCACCGCTATAATCGGCACCATGGTGGCACGCACATTCAATAAGGATTCCATCGACACCGTCGATTTCTCCCGGGAAGGCATCGATATCCACGAGGGCCGGGAGACGGCGGTAATGAAGTCACTGCGCGTGGGCGTGGCCATGACCGAGGACGTTGACTATATCAGCGAGCGCGCCAACCTCAATCAGCTCTTCGAGATCTTTCGCATGGCCAAGCGAAGCTTCTATTTTCCCGTGGTCGACGACTCCGGCAGACTCACCGGAATCGTCTCCCTCCAGGACATAAAAAATCTCATTCACAGCGACTACCGCGACCGGGTCGGCCAGCTGGTCGGCACCATTTGCAACAGAAACGTCATCTTCCTGACCCATGAGGACACCCTGTATACGGCGATGAAGCTCTTTGACATCAAAGGCATAGAGGAAATACCGGTGGTGGATGATCCTCAGAGCAAGTGGGTGGTGGGCATGCTCAAGCGCAGAAACGTGATTGCCGCCTATAACCGCGAAGTCATCAACCGCGGCATCAGCGAAAAGGCCGAATCGATAAGCTTTACCCACGGTTGAAGCACCCCGGCCGGAACATCGCCCCCAACGTGGTTTTCCGCTGTCCGGCAGGGCAAAAACGCCCAGGGTAACCCTACCGCCTCCAGCTCATCCAGTATGCACCAAACCGACGGGCGATATGGGTTTTCTTTTCGGCATACAGCCTCTCGCCCGGGAGCTGCGCCTGGTGCTGCAGTTCACTGCGACGTTCGCCAATGAGGGTATATATACGTTCCAGATCCTCTCCATCAAAGCGGTGCGACTCTTTCTCCAGCGTTTCCTTCAATACTGCCAGATCATGTTCGTCGCCCAGGTAATCGGAGAGATCATCTGCACCTCTGCGGTGAACCTTGAGCATTTCCGGCCAGATTTGGCGAAGAAGCCGACAATGATACCAGTGGTATTTAACCCGCTTGCGCCATTCGTGGAAGCTCTCCGTTGACGGATTTTCATAGGCTTTGGAAAAGGCCTTTCTCCCGCGCTTATAGGTTTTCATGAAACCACCGGCCAGGGCGTCGAAACCTTCTTCGCTGATTTTCCACTTTTTCACCCGGGCACGGGCCTCGACCATGCGACCGCGAAATATTTTCAGCTTCTCCTCCAGTTCAGCAGCATCGTCGGCAATTTCATCGCGTCTTTCGACGAGCTGCCGGCGGATCGTCTCGAAAGAAACGCCCTCTGCCCGATCATCGTAATACAGGACCAGATCCTCGAAGGACTCAATAACGGACTGCGAATCACGCACATAGGAGAGCTCGCTTGCGGCGTCGCGAAAAAAAACGTTTTCTTTCGCATAGTCGGGAAAAACCGGGCGAATCAGGCGAATGAGCCCGCGCAGCTTTTTACAGCGCTTGCGCACCTGATGAACAACCTCATGACGGTCGATGCCTTCATCGACCTCTTCAATGGCCTTGTCGATTTGACTTTTGGCTATCTTGACGATGCCGGCTTTGACGGTTTTCTTTTGAGAGAGATGGTATGCCATACCTTGGTGGTCTCCTGTAGTTATAGCGACAGCTTTTCTCCACGATAGACCACAACAGGCCATTGGGCAAGAAAGCGGTCGAAAGGCAAATCCCGGGTCCCAGGCCGCGAACTGCTATCCCAACATCGGAGCACCATGGAAGTGCAGTGGGGGCACCATAGTTTTCGCTATTTTCAGCCGGCCACGCCTCTGTTCTTGACCATTTTCGCCAAACGTGCTATCAGAGACCTCAGCGCGCACCCGTAGCTCAGCTGGATAGAGCACCGGACTTCGAATCCGGGTGTCGCAGGTTCGAATCCTGCCGGGTGTACCAAAAATATTAAGGACTTATGGATTCCCCCCATAAGTCCTTTTTTTTGGAATTTTATGCC
>CAKZOA010000192.1 GCA_937132035.1 uncultured Desulfobulbaceae bacterium
CAAGATCCACCATGGCTGCAGACGACAGAGAAGTTCTACTGGCACCACCTTTCACCGCCCTGCGCGATGTGGCAGAAGAAGTTTCCGGTTCGCGGATAATCATCGCCGCACAGAATGTCTGCTGGGAGGAAAAAGGGGCTTTTACAGGTGAGATTTCACCGGCAATGATCAAGGACTGCGGCGCAAGCTGTGCTATTGTCGGCCATTCCGAACGCCGTCAGATATTCAATGAAAGCGATGAAATGATAAACAAACGACTCCTTGGCGCCCTCAGCTTTGGTCTGCAGGTAATCCTCTGCGTCGGGGAAACCCTCGATGAACGCGAAGACAACCGCACCTTCGAGATCCTTGAAACCCAGGTAAGGGCCGGCCTACAGGAAGTATCGCTGCAACTCACAGCCAATGTCGTCATAGCCTATGAGCCGGTATGGGCCATCGGTACGGGCAAGACCGCAAGCACGGAACAGGCCCAGGAATCGCACAGCTTCATCCGCGGTTTGGTGGAAAAAATGTACGAAAAAACCATTGCCGATCAAATGAGAATATTGTATGGTGGCTCGGTCAAGCCAGCTAACGTTGATGAACTCATGGCTCAAGCCGACATCGACGGAGCTTTGGTAGGCGGTGCCGCTCTGGACGCGGAGTCCTTCGGCAGAATAATTGCTTTTGAATAACAGCAGACAAGGATTTACCCCAACCATATGGATACCCTTCTAACAATAGTTCACGTGCTGGTGTGCCTGTTCCTCGTCGGCATAGTTTTACTGCAGCACGGCAAAGGCGCTGATATAGGAGCCTCTTTCGGTGGTTCCAGTCAGTCGCTTTTCGGCTCCGAAGGGCCCGTACCGCTGCTCAATAAGATAACGACGGCGGTGGCTATAATATTCATGGTTACCTCCGTGTCGCTTGCCTATATCTCTGCCCATAAATCCACCGGTTCGGTGATGACCGAGGAAGTCGCCCCGCAACAGCAGGCAGTGGAAGAGCCGGTTGACTCCACGGAAATGAAAGAAATCCCCATGCCGACTGAAGAAAATCAGGCAGTTGAAAATGCTCCAATGGAGGATACAGCGACACAGTAGAGTATGTGCCGAAGTGGTGGAATTGGTAGACACGCTATCTTGAGGGGGTAGTGGCCCACGGTCGTGCGAGTTCGAATCTCGCCTTCGGCACCATTTGAGCATTCACAGACTTTCGAAGAAGTTCTTTGACCCCGTAAACTAAATAGGTTTACGGGGTTTTTCTTTCCATATCCTTCCAAACATCTCCGTTGACATCCTGAATTTTTTGCGGGTACAATGGGGGTTCAAATCGCTGTTCGGCGTCAGCTCCACCCACAGATACCCCCTTTTTCTCAACCATTCGTTGATCTCAAAATTTAATCCATAAAATATCAACAATATGCCTGTGGTGAAATTTATCGAGCGCCTTGATCTATAACAAAATATCTCATTTCTGGATGAACATTAGATAAGTGTAAGAAGATATGAAATCCAGGGAAGCACGACCACCAACGAACCGGTGGTTATCAGCCAGCATGAGTTGGCCAGGTCGAGATCAAGATCGTAGATGGAGGCGGCAACCAGGGCAGTAAAGGCCACCGGCATGGAAGAGGCAATGAGTACTACCTTCAATGGCAGCCCCTCATTGATATTGCCAAAGCCCAGCGCAAAGGCTGTTGATACGGCGATAAGGGGAATTGCAACAAATTTGACAAGGGAAATCATCAAACCTTCAACAAGGTAGTTGCCGACGCTTGAAAAGCGCATGCCGAGTCCTATGGAGACAAGGAGAATAAAGGTCCCACAGGGAACAAAAAAACTATTTAAGGTTTCAAAAAATGAGGGACGGGGAATTCCGAAAAGATTAAGTGTCAAGCCAAATATGAAAGCGCTGAAGGCGGCACAAACAAAGGGATCCCTGCTTATTTCCTTTACTCTTTTCAAAAAGGAGGCCTCATTTTTCACTCCGCTGTAGTATCTGGCGATTGGAAAACCGATAGTGTAGTAGATAATCTCTTCCAACATTTTGTATAAAGCCACTAGTGCAAAACCCATTTCACCGAGAAAGACAAAAGCAACCAGAGCTCCTATTGAGCCGATATTGGTAAAGGAGCCGCAACAGAAAAGAACCCCTTTCTGAGCCCCATCTTTTCTCATGAAGGTAGCGATAGCAATGCCAAATAGTCCTCCAAGAAGCAGGGAACTGGCGCCGATTATCGGAAGAAAGGCTACACGGATATCCGCAAAGGAAACCACCCAAACAGCGGCCACAAAAGAGACAGGCATAAAAAACAGCAAGCCGATTTTTTGCAGAAGTTTTCTGGTGGCAGGTATGGCTGCTTCCTGTCGGAGCCCTTTTCTTTTCGCCCCTTGTTGCCAAAGATAGCCAACAACGAGACCTGTTACAATCAGAGCCAGAGAAAAAAGGAGCTTCTGCATACAATCTCTCGTGAGATTTTAGAGAAAATGGTGTGTGGCAGAGAATTTTAGGCTCCACCACACTCCGTTAAACTACGCCTTCCCAAATTCTTTTTCTATAGCTTCAAGAACTTCGTCGGACATTTTATAGCTGTGTTTTTCACCAGGGAACACGCCTGCTATTACCTCCTCCTTATACTTCTTGAAAGTATCGAGCATCAGGGTACCGACATCCTGGTATTGTTTTGCAAAGGACGGGGTGAAGTTATCATACAAACCAAGGACATCCGGAGTAACCAGAAGCTGGCCTGAGCAGCCGGGGCCACCGCCAATGCTGATGGTAGGCACTCGCAGCTTTTTGGTGACATATTCCGAAAGCTTGGCTGGAACCGCCTCGAAAATAATAGCAAACACACCGGCGTCTTGGAGGGCAAGTGCCTCGGTGACGACTTTGCGAGCTGTTTCCACATTCTTTCCCTGGACTTTGAGGCCACCCAAGGCACCAACAGCCTGGGGATGTAGGCCGACATGTCCCACCACGGCGATACCCATTTCGACGATGGCCTTGGTCTTTTCAATGTGATTGACCGTTGCCTCAAATTTCACCGCATCGACCTTGGCCTCCGTGACAAACCTGGCGGCATTGCGCATGGTTTCTTCTACGCCATACTGAAAGGAGCCAAAGGGCATGTCGGCAACTACCATGGTCCGATCGCAGGCCCGTGCTACCGAACCGCAATGCAGCACCATCATATCCATGGTAGCGGTAAGAGTGTTGGAATGACCGTGCACCACCATGGCGCATGAATCGCCCACCAGAATCATATCGATACCGGCGTCGTTGACTTTTTTGGCAGTGGGAAAATCATAGGCGGTCAACATGGTGATCGTCTCATTGTTGTCCCGCATTTTCTGAATTGATGTAACTGTATGTTTTTTCACAATCATCTCCTGCATACGTGGTTAATATTATTATTTTATCCGCCCATTCGACCCGAACAGCAGAATTTTATGCTCAATCGGTTCCTGCATCGCCTCAATGCATCCCTCCATCAATTCAATAAGCTCAGTATCCGGCTGGCGGCAGATCTCTTTCATGGCTCCCATATATCTGCTGCGCACCTCGGTATTGACATTAAACTTGGCAACACCATGGGAAATTGACTCTCTGATTAGGCCGTCGGGCAGCCCTGAAGTTCCATGCAGCACCAGGGGAATCGACACTCTTTCACCAATGGCTGCGAGCCGCTCAAAGTCCAATTTCGGCGTTTTTTTATATTTACCGTGATTATTGCCGATGCACACCGCTAAAGCGTCAACTTCGGTTTCATAAGCGAACCGGGTAGCCTCCTCCGGTGAGGTCATCTTCGCCAGTACCTCCGGAGTGGTAATACCGTCCTCCTCGCCGCTGAGTCTACCGAGATCGCCCTCCACTCCAATGTTCATTGTTTTTGCCAGGGCAACTATTCTTCGGGAAAAAACTATATTTTCCTGCAGAGGGAGGTGCGAACCGTCGGCCATTACCGAAGAGACTTCTGCCCTCATCGCCATCTCTATGGTCTCTTCCTCGGGGCAGTGGTCAAGGTGGACGGCTACGGGTACCCTGGCATCACTGCCCGCTGCTCGACAAAAGGTTATGAGTGGGCTGCCACCTATCTCCAGGGCGCGCGGCAAGAGCTGCAGTATAACCGGACTTCGCAGCTTCTCCGCCGTACGCACCACCGCCAGTGCACCTTCCATGTTGTAGATATTAAAGGCACCGATGGCATA
>CAKZOA010000193.1 GCA_937132035.1 uncultured Desulfobulbaceae bacterium
AGCCGTTCTCGTCTGTCGACAAGTTGGCATATTTTAAAAATGGGAAACTTCAGTTAACAGAGATATCTGCGAATTATCCTGTGTAGATTTAGGCATTTTTCTTGATATTGAAAAAAATGATAACACTATGATCTTTGTTGGCTGCAGCCCCTGTCAGTTCTGGAGCAAAGTACATACCAACAGAACGAAAAATGAAGCTACTGCCTACCTCCTTCGTGAGTTTGAGCGAATTGTAGAATGGTTTAAGCCCGGCTCTATTATAATTGAAAATGTTCCAGGCTTATTGACCAAAGGAAAGGAGTATGGAACTTTCTCTTCTTTGTTTCACTCATATTTTCATATTCTTCGGGAATGGGCATAGCTTAAACTACTGTCTTAAAACTGGGGTCCACTGTAACCAGATGCGATAGAATTTACAGGAAAGTTAGCGCGAGCTTGTAAAGAAATGTCTTATCATCTCATCAGGCGATAGAATTTCAAAACAGTTTCCCGGGGCACCAGAGGAGAGAAATATGGTCAAAGAAAAGATGCAGCCATTGGTTCGAAATCGAATATGGCTTCTTCCGAGTATGCTTATTTTAGGTTTTTTTTTGCCATTGAAAGTAACGGCAAAGGAACATTACCCTGCATTAGATCCTCCTTTTTATCAAGGGGGGGTTGTGCTGGATCAGATTGCTGCTGAGGAAAAACTACATTTAAAAGCAGCAACAACAGAATGGACCTATCATAAAACCGCTGATGACAGCCATCCAAGCAACCATGAACAGCAAGCACTCTGGCTGATGAATAGAGCCCGTTTCAACCCGACTCAGGAGGGTATATGGCTGGCCCTCTCAACCAACCCTGAAGTCGCTGGTGGGAGAGATTATTTTGGTGTTGATAAGTCTAAACTGAGAAGTGAGTTCGCAGCATATGCCGCTAAGGGTCCGGCAGCATTTGATAGCCGGCTCTACGCAGCTGCTAACGCCCACTCCTTGGATCTCATATCAAGAGATGCCCAAGACCATACAGATCAATTTGCCAGAATAGACAGTGCTGGCTTTCATTACACCCAGGGTAGGGGAAGTGTCTTTTCCTATGCCTCCTCTGGGATAAATGCCCATGCTGCCTGGAATATTGATTGGGGGAATGAACCTGACGGTATGCAAACAGGTCGTGGGCATCGCATGGCGACTATGTCAATCGACGGCGACTATACCAATGTCGGTATTGCCGCTATTCACGAAACCAACCCTGGGACCAACGTGGGAGAATACGTAACAACGGGTAATTATTGCCAAGCACATACAGGCTATAGCAACCACTACAATATATTCATCGTTGGGACCGTATGGACAGATGCCAACGGAAATGATCAATACGACCCCGGCGAAGGTAAAGGCAATGTTGCTGTTATTCCTAATCAAGGTGGATATTATGCCGTTACCGGCAGCGCTGGTGGCTATGCAATTCCTGTCAGCTATGGGACCTATTCTGTTTCTTTCAGTGGTGGAGGGCTTACCAGCGCTTACACTAAAACAGTTACGGTGAACGAAAAAAGCGCTCTGCTTGATATTAATACGTCTATTGATAATCCTGATGATGACGGTGGCAACGATGGTGAGCAGGGGCGGGCTCTGCCTCCAATACTGCACTTGCTGCTACAGTAAAATATCAGGTGCTGGAGAGATTCGAAAAGTTCTTACGCAACTCGACTTATACCACGGACAAGCTATATGCCACCTCCCTCGGAAAAAGGGGTTATGTTCACAATTTAGTTTTCGAAATAAGATAGTATTCGCCTACAGCGGATATCACTTTTTCCGTAATAATAGCCATGGCTGAGCTTGCCGCAGGAAATCGGCTTAATTTGGTATCCACTTTATCGTGGCAAGATCACATTACATCCATCAGCATCGTCTTGTTAGGTTAGGCTCTCCTCCAGAAGGAGGATAATGAAGATACCGCACACTGCTTTCACCTTCATCCAAAGGAGGCCGTCTCACGATTTCTTACACCTTTTACAGAGTAAAGAGCAAAGAGAGAGAGAACAAGTTTGATTCATTAGACATGCCGCCATCGTATTGGAATTGAGGTCCTTCACTGTAGAAGTCCCAATCCTTGCTGCCTTTCAGCTCATCGTACTTCGTATATTGAATGGCCGCTGTTGCTGCAATATTTGGGATGAAATTGTAATTTCATTCCCACATCGCAACATATTTATACTGCAACATCCGAACCATTTTCTATATCGTACAATTACAGACAGTTAATCTAGAGTGAGTGTAATAGTGCGGACAGACAGTTACGGTATTGTAATTAGAGGGGAAGTGATGGTAGATTGTGTAATATCAGAACTACGTTTGTTACGTTGGTAAAAACGCTGATGGCCTGGCGACACGTATCCGGCATCAAGACGCTTAGTCAAGCGGAAAAAGTCTGACTCCGAAAAGGGTCTGCAAAATCGATCTCAGAACATTATCCCCAATACCATTTTATTGCAAAAGCTACAATACGACTCAGGAGAGAGCTTGAGCCCAGAGCGATGTCTGGAGATGTACACCAAGGTCAACAAGCTTAAATGGTCAATCACGAGGCACCTCTCAAGACGAACCTGAATGTTCATGGCAGAGAAAAAGAGTACTATTGCCGATAGCCTTCCAAATACCTGCAGTACTTATGGTCTTAGAAAAAGAGGTGCATATCATTATAATTTCTGATTACCCGTGAGTTTCAGCCAATCTTATGCTGGCGTCCTGGAGGTGCGTATCTCACGGGTCTCTGCAGCCAGGGATGGGTTTATGGCGTACCGAGGGATGCGCACCTCCAGTCCATGAACAGGAAGCTGAGTTTCATAGGAAATCCGAATATACTTTCAGGACCTGAAGTAGCTTTCTATCACAGGCAGCTACCTCTATTTATTAAATTTTTTCCCTATTTCAAAGCTTTGACCAATAATTTTATCAAGAGACCAGTATTCACGGATACCGAACCCAAAGACAAAGGGAGCAATCTTTTCCATCATGGGATAGCCTTTCGGATTTACGGCTTCCTCGTCCACCTTTATATCCTCGATCTTTGCTATGAATTGCGTGTGCAGGCCGATTTCAACGGTTTCGATAACTTTGCATTCGATAATGAGGGGGAATTCATCTACATATGGTGCGTCAACAACCTCCGATCGTGTCGGAGTTAAGCCGGTGTCTTCGAATTTGTTGGTGTTTTTCCCGGAGGCAAGCCCAAAATAGTCGACTTCCGCCACATATTTCTCCGAAGGAACGCTGATTGTATAAGCTTTGCGCTCCATTATCGAATCATATGTGTACGTGGCTTTGCGAAGTGAAACCGTCACTGCCGCAGGTTTTGAGCAACAAATGCCGCCCCAGGCTATGGTCATTACGTTGGGGGTATCTTCCTTATCGTAACTGCCAACACACCAAACTGGGTTTGGATAGGCCAATGTACTGGGACCAATAGATTTTTTCATGAATATTCTCCTCTATTTTCTATTGAAATTATCTTCAGGCATTTTTTCACTCTACCTCTTCACTCAAGGCTTGAAAACTCCATCCTCGATGCTGATAGGATGCTGCCCTCCAGTTTCTGGGGTGAATGGTTTATGCGTCACATCCTCCCTATTTTTTTCTGTATCATCTATTCCTGGGGCAAATCTTCCGTTCTGTCCGTTGCTGGTGCAGGGGTCGGCGTGAGAGAACACAGTTCGCTGTACAGCTCATCGGTCATCTCAACATCAATGGATCCTAGCGAGTCATCGAGTTGAGTAACATTTCTCGCCCCAATGATGGGGGCCGTTACACCCGGATGGGCAGCTGCCCAGGCTACGGCAAGGCTTACCGGGTTGTATCCACCTTTCTTGGCATACTCAACATAGCTCAACGCGGCATCAAGCATCCACCCATCACCATATCTTCTCCCATACATTTTGTTTCTACTCAATCGATCTGATGACGATTCGATACTTTTCCCATACTTGCCGGTGAGCAGACCTCCACCGAGTGGATTATAGCTGATAACCGCCATATTTTCATGTTGGGCGAAAGGAAGTATTTCAACTTCTGCGGTCCGTTTTACAAGATTGTACATCGGTTGGATACATTGGAACGAAGGCCACGCATACCTGGCTGAAATACCCAATGCTTTGGCCATCTGCCAGGCAGCAAAATTGCTCGCCCCTATATATCGGACCTTTCCTTGAGCAACAAGATCTTTCAATGTCGAAAGTGTCTCTTCCAGTGGAGTGAACGGGTCAAATCTGTGGAGAAGATAAATATCAATGTATGAGGTTTGGAGACGTTTCAGGCTGGCCTCGACGGATGCGATAATATTTCTGCGAGAACTCCCCTGGCTGTTTATATCATCTCCCATCTTTCCCCAAGCTTTAGTGGTGATAATGAGCTCATCCCTGCAGTTTCTCATTAGCTCTCCAAGGATTTCCTCTGCTATTCCCTGGCTGTAAACATTGGCACAATCAAAAAAATTTATCCCTGCATCACGACATCTCTTAAACATTGCTGCAGATTCAGATTTGTCGGCTTCATTGCCGAACGTCATGGTACCCATGCATAGCTGTGAAACCTGAATACCCGTTGATCCAAGATAAGAATAATTCATCATGTTAGCTCCTCAATGCAA
>CAKZOA010000194.1 GCA_937132035.1 uncultured Desulfobulbaceae bacterium
CGCCGGGTATACGGATGTACTTATGCGGAGTGGTCACAGGATGGTGAGCTCATGGCAAAATCCATGCTCCAGGCCCATGATCTCATAGGTTTCGACGGCTTCCTCGGGCTGGTCGACCTGTCTGTTGAAGCGGCCGACCTTGGTCAGGCAATGGTCTATCCCATGGAAGACACGGCTCATCCGGATTACGATAACCCATTTATCACAAGCCCTGATGACTATTCCAAGATCGAAAGGATAGATGTTGCAAAAGCTCCCCGCATGCAGGAGGTGATCAAATACATGGATATTTTGTGTAATGAAAAGGCAGCTGACAATCCCATTATGGGCTTTGTTTATGGGCCTCTGGGTATCCTCAACATGATGCGCGGTGCGGAAAATCTTTTCAAAGATTGCTATAAGCACCCCGAAGCCGTTATCGCCGCAGAAGAGATCATTACCGAAGTTCTGATAGATTACATCAGGGCCCTGGCCAAAACAGGTGTCCATGCAATTGTTCTCGATACGCTTTTTGCTTCCCAATCGATCATGAGCAAAAAGATGTGGGTGAAAATGGAGTCCGCATTCTGCAAACGCCTTGCCGATGAAATCCGTGCCAACGATATGATGGTTATGGTGCATAATTGTGGCAACGGCATCTACTTTGATGTTCAGATCGAAGCAATGGATCCGGTAGCCATCTCGTTTGCCTACGAGCCGGATGACTGTGAGACTATGGCGGATGCAAAAGAGAAATGGGGCAAGAAAACCTGCCTGTGCGGCTACGCCAGTCCTGCAACGTACGCATTCCTGGGAACGCCTGAGGAAATGCTGATGGAATGCAAGAAAGAGATTGAGGAGCTTGGTAAGGATGGTGGATTTATCCTGGCGACAGGATGCGAATTTCCACCAAACGGTTCCCTGCTGAATGCAATGGCCATGATGGAAGCCGTGGAACTTTACGGAAAATATTAACATTTATCAGTTTCGTAAAAAGCTACGAAAGCTAACGGGACAAGCTCGTAACTTGTTGATTTAGCGTGCTGCACCTGCAGGTTTTGGGACTTTTGACGACGCCATCACATTTCAATATGCAGGCCTGATGATCGTGAAAATCCCGGGCCTGCTCTCCGTTTGCTGATCAACCTATCTTGAATCCAGCAAGAAATGGCTACTGAAAACTCAAACAATACTCCCCTGGAGGCTCCGCGTGCAAAACGTTCAACCTCAAACACATAACCGCCAAAATGCCAATGGGATAGCCATTGAGGATTACCACATCACCTCAGAACCATTTTATATATCCACTGCAGATGAAATCAGTCTTTTTGAATCGGCCTACAGGCTGAAGATACCAGTTCTGCTAAAAGGTCCAACCGGCTGCGGCAAAACCAGATTTTTAGAATACATGGCGTGGAAACTTTCACGGCCGCTTGTCACTATCGCCTGTCATGAGGATTTAACAGCCTCCGATCTGGTCGGCAGGTACCTGCTCAAAGACAATGAGACAGTCTGGCAAAATGGCCCGTTAAGCCTGGCCGTCAAACACGGAGCCATCTGCTATCTTGACGAGGCCGTGGAAGCGAGAAAAGATACTACTGTGGTCATACATCCCCTGACGGACAACAGAAGGATACTACCACAGGAGAAGCGTGGATTACTGTTGGAATCCCATCCTGATTTTCTCATTGTCATGTCCTACAACCCCGGCTACCAGAGTGTTATGAAGGACCTCAAGCACTCAACCCGACAAAGATTCTTGGCAATTGATTTCACCTATCCGCCCAGCGATGAAGAAAAGGCAATAATAGTTGAAGAAGGCCAAGTCGATGAGGATACGGCCAAACGACTGGTCAAGTTGGGTGAAATGGTTCGTAATCTGCGGCAACAGGGTCTTGAAGAGGGCATCAGCACTCGTTTATTAGTGTATGCAGGCCGACTTATTTCAGATGGAGTACCACCAAGAGCCGCCTGTGAGGCTGCCGTAACAAGAGCGATGACCGATGACCTGGAAATACAGGAGGCAATTGCCGAAATAATAGCTGGAATTTTCTGAACAATATGAATATTCAGGACTTTCATCAGGGGGAAGCTGGGGACACCAGTGATACCGAACTGATGTTCAAAACTGCCAGAGCGGCTGTTGCCCATCTGCGATCTCGCACTTCCAAGGGCTTCTTGGTTGAAGTTGAACGAGAAATCCGGGAGGTTGAGAGATCAACCGATAAAGATATCATACTCGCTGAAGCAAGAAAAATTTGCGAGTTGAACTGGGCTTTGGTATTGCCCTTTTTCAATGCTGCACGAAAAGTTCCAGCCAGTGAGGATTTAATTCTCAAATTCTCAAATTTGGTTCAACAATTAGCAGGTCATGATATTGATGTGGCCGTTACCTTCCTCGAACGAACCCCAAATGCTCTGGAAAGTTTCGAACACCACCAGGACTTGATAACATGGGGAAGGCAGGGGTTGGATACCTTCCACAAGGCTACGAACAACAGAAAAATATGGAAAGCAGTTAACGCATATTTTATCGAGGCTTCTCAAGCAAACTGCGGTTATCCCCTCGAAAGGTGGAGTTTCTTCCTTGAACAGGCAATACGCATTGCAGCGGTTTCGGTCGATGCGACGGTGGGTTTTGTTAGCCACGGCAACCGTGTCTGCCTTTTGCTGACTGAAGCTGAAACCATTCGCTGGATCGATAAAGGGCTTGAGAACAGTGCTTCCGGACAGGAATTGGTCAATTATTTCAACGGCACCTCTTTGAAAGCGATAGAAACAAGCGACTGCCTTATTTCCGGAGTCCCTCTGAGAAGCAAGCGTAACACCCTGGCAATTATCTGTGAAGCTTTTCTTGGATATCCAGTCAAAATCCAATCAAATACTGTCTTACTTGGTTGTAAAGGTTTTAGCGGAGGTGCTGCAACGGATGGTCGAACTATATTTTTACCGGAAATCGCCCCGAATTTCGCGTTGTATAAGCTTATGGCTCTTCATCAGGCTATGCTGCTGCAAAGACACCCTTTTACCAGTCTGGACGGGCTGATTCTTTCCGATCCTGCACAGATACATCTCGACGCCGATGAACGCTTAATACATCAGCTCCCCGGTCTTCTTCATGATATGAATGAATATTCCGAGGATCATCACATCGATCAACATCCGGAAAAGCTCCAGAGAACCGGCCCCGTACCAAAACCATGGTGGGGCGATATTCTCCCGGATCTCATGAGAGAAACAGATGAAACCATTACCCTGGTAAAGGAGAAGGCTGCCGATCAATATGGAGACATTCCACCTGAACTCCTGGAGGGATTGCTTTCCACCTTGATGGCGGGAGGTGAAAGAGAGCCGAATGCGCTGTGGAAACTTCTTGGCGAGATGCTCGACAATATTGAGTTTCCCTCCCCTGAAGCAGAAGAACTGCAAGAAAGTGTAAAAACTTTTTTTTACAAGGAATGGGACCAGACTACGGGCGATTACAAAATCGACTGGTGCCAGGTCAGGCAGAGAATAGCCAAAGAACACCCCAACGACTTTGTCCAGCACATCCAGGAGCGTCTTCGCGGTATCATCTTGTTAATACGCAAACAGTTCATGAAATTGAAACCGGAGCTGTTTCGCAAATACAGGGCGCAACCTACTGGCGATTCTCTTGACCTTGATGCTTTAGTACAGGCGTTGACAGATATGCGTTCCGGTGCGGCAATGTCGGAAAATGTATATATTCGCCGCGATAAAAGAATCCGGGACGTATCGGTTTTTTTTCTCGTCGATTTGAGTGGTTCAACCGAAGATGAGGTAAATGGTCGAAAGGTCATCGATATTCAAAAAGAGTCGATGGTAATCATGGCCGAGGCTCTGGATGTTCTCGGCGATCCGTATGCTATTTATGGATTTAGTTCCGAGGGCCGATTCCGGGTTGATATGTTCAACGTCAAAGATTTCAATGAACCGTATGACGAAAAGGTTCAATACCGACTCGGAAATTTACAGCCTCTTGGTCTCACCCGTATGGGTACAGTGGTACGGCATGCAACATATAAACTCGATGAAGTTCCGGCAGCCATTAAACTGTTGGTAATTCTCACCGATGGACGCCCTTATGATATGGAATACGGTAATCTTGAATATGCAATTTCCGACACCAAAAAAGCTATCCAGGAGGCGCGTGCCCAAAATATTCATCCCTTCATAATTACATCGGACCAAAAAGGCAGCGACTATCTGCAGATGATCTCCCCCCAGACCGAATGTGTTATTTTACCAAAGGTGGAACTGTTGCCGACGTTGCTTCCTGCCCTTTATCGAAGACTGACAGGATAACAGAATCTACAGGGAAGAGGTGAATACTATGGAAAACTCTCTCCAGGTACTGGTGACAAAAGCTGTTGAACTTGGCGCCGCAGAAGCAAAAATTATTGATACGGAGGCTATTGTTTTTGATTCCCGTTCCTTTTTAAAATGCAGATTCGGCTGTAATCGGTGGGGAAGATATTGGACCTGTCCTCCATATCTGGATATCTCTCCGGAAAAATTCCAGGATGCCTTCGACCAGTACAGCAAAGCAATAATCATCAAGACGACGGCTGCCCGCCAGGGTCAGGATATTTCG
>CAKZOA010000195.1 GCA_937132035.1 uncultured Desulfobulbaceae bacterium
TGAGTTCGCCTGGGCAGCAAGGTTCGCCGCCGTCCTCTGTTGGTGCGTGCCGCTGTGTTTCTGCGTAAGGGGTCGAATTGACTTGTTTTCCCGAGGAAGTAAAAGTCTATCTGATTCCCTCCTCAAACCCAGCGTATCCCTGTATCGGAATGAGGCGCTGATGTACATTAAGGGGAATCAGATGCTTTTTTTAGCAGAGGCTGGTTCAGAGCTGTAGCGGCACGGGTTAATTTTCGGTCTCTATTTTTTTCTCGAGATCTATCATCTCCTTGGCGCGTTCCAGGGCGCGCTCCCTGGTTTCGCCGCCCATTTTGACATGCTGGCCGTTGCCTGAAGAGTCGATAATATCAAAACTGTAGTTCGAGCACATATTGTCTTCTTTACCGACTTCAATTTTCCAGCCTTTGTATTCCTCACTACTCTTTTCAATCATGTTTTCCTCCTGTATTTGCATAATGTTGTTACGGTAGAAGTGCTTTCTGTCTGCCTATATGATAAAGCAAGATGTCGATTTCGCTAGTATTCGCCTCAAAACAGAAGGGCGCTGTCGTCGTCCGTCACTACCATCGAGCACCCGCAGGCGAAAAAAGCGGCACCTGTGAAAAACCGTGGCCGGGGTGCCGGTTGCTGTCACAACCACCAAGAGAATGAAGGGATCATAGAGAATAGACAGGAAAATATGTGGAGGGATGAGGGAGGGAGGGAGGCTCGTTGCAATAAATCGTGAGTTCCAGAGAAAAATACCTTGTAATTGCTATGGTGATGACGTATTGTTGCCTGCAGTACAGTAAATGAAGCATCCTTTTCCTGATATCCTCTCTTGTTTTACCACTGGAACCGATACCATAAAGAGCTGCTGCTTGAGCTGCTGTAGCACATACCGACAGTGTCGCCGGAAGACAGCGACACCCTCTCGACCTCCTGCGACTGTGCCATTCCATGAGAAGGCGGCGGTCAGCGGTCGGTATGATCACCGGATGCGGACAAAAGAGTATCTCTTCGTCTGTACCGCGTGATGCGCGTGTAGCTGCAAGCCTATTTACTCGTCAAAAAGTTATAAGAGAGTGAAGAGCAAGGCCGAAACAGAGAAAACCGCACAGAATATTCGATTGAAGCCTTTTTCTTTTCACATCTTCATACCGCATGGCTACCAGAGTGTTTCTGCCAGCCCCCTGCGAGCCTGTCATAACATGACAGCACCATCTATTTTCGAGACCAGCTGGCCGGAAGCCCCGATCTGCACCAACACACCAGGTGTACGAGCGAAGGCTCAGAGGACAAAGGGTCTCAGGGAGTTCTATGAATTTTAATGATTTTTCGTTGCAGCCGCATATTGTCGATGTTGTCAGACAGTGCGGATTCGTCAAACCCACGCCTATCCAGGAGCAGTCTATCCCGGCCATATTGACCGGACGCGATCTTCTTGGTCTGGCGCAGACAGGAACTGGTAAAACCGCCGCATTTCTTCTCCCCATAGCCGACCGCCTTCTCGCCGGCAGGGCATCCCGTGTGCGTACGCTGATTTTAGCACCGACCCGGGAACTGGCCGAGCAGATCCATGCCTTTGCTGAGACCATCACCAGGGGCACACATCTGCGAAGCCTTGCCGTGTACGGCGGAGTCAGCAAACCCGGCCAGGTGAAAAAGCTTCGGCAGGGTGTCGATATCATCGTTGCCTGTCCCGGACGCCTGCTCGATATCCTCAGGGACGGCGATGTCAATCTTGGCTCCATCGAGCACCTGGTGCTTGACGAGGCCGACCATATGTTTGATCAGGGCTTTTTGCCGGATGTCAGAAGAATACTTGGGCATCTGCCTCAGAAGAGACAGACGCTGGTCTTTTCGGCCACCATGCCGGCTGAAATACGCAAACTGGCAGAAGAGATTCTCCACAAGCCGGCAACGGTGCAGATCGACCGGATCCGTCCGGCTGATACGGTCGAGCACGGCCGCTACACTATTCCGCAGGAGCAGAAAACATCGCTGCTGCTGGATCTTCTGCGGCGGCATGGATATGCATCGACGCTTATTTTCACCAGAACCAAGCACCGGGCCAAAAGCCTGGCAGCCAAATTGGCGCGGGAAGGGTACACAGCCACCTCTTTGCAGGGTAATCTCTCACAGGCCAAACGGCAACAGGCGCTGGATGGATTCAAAAAGGGCCAGTTCACCGTTCTCGTGGCCACTGATATTGCCGCCCGGGGCATCGATGTCGACGGAATCAGCCATGTCATCAACTTTGACGTGCCCGATACCGCCGAGGCCTATATTCACCGGACCGGACGGACTGGGCGGGCATGCCGCAGTGGTGCGGCGCTTACCTTCGTCACACCGGCGGACGCCAAAATCATCCAAGCCATCCAGCGGACACTGGCAAAGAATATGAAACATCTCACCCATACTCTGGAGGACAAAGGCCATCGTCCTCAGGAAACTGCCGGAATCACCGCTGAACGACGTAAAAACGCCACAGGCAAAGCTGAGAGAAAACAATCTCAACCACGTCGACAGAATCGAAGCCGGACGAAGACAATTTTCGGCTTGACTGCCTGATGTCCGAATATGCAGGCACCAGCAGTATAGAGCCAGCCGATTGCCGCACCGGCAATCGGCAGCATCCAGAGCTCTTTTAAAGAGCCAATACAATCCGTGCGCATAGACGCACACCGAACAAGGAGTACAACACGATGGTAGAAGGAACAGTAAAGTGGTTTAACGACGCAAAAGGTTTTGGTTTTATCGAGCGCGAAGGCGGCAGCGATGTTTTTGTTCATCATACCGCTATTCAGGCTACGGGCTTCAAGAGCCTTGAAGAGGGTGAGCGAGTCACCTTCACGGTTGTCGAAGGGGCCAAAGGCCCGGCAGCCGAGAACGTCGTTAAATGCTGATATTCTGAGCTGGCCTATTCAGGTATAAGACGGAGGCAGTCGGGCGATGACACCATGTCCGAGGGCTCACCGGCGGGAAAACCTCACGGGCGATTTTCCATCGGCCGTCATTACCTGAACCACCCAGCCTCAGCTGTATATGAGCATCAGCCCCCGCCTCTGGCGGGGGCTTTTTTTTTGTTTGCCCGGCATGGTATGGACGCCCGGCTTGGGGGGT
>CAKZOA010000196.1 GCA_937132035.1 uncultured Desulfobulbaceae bacterium
ACCTGCTGATTACAAATCAGCTGCTCTGCCAATTGAGCTACGCCAGCTTACAAAACTTGAGAATATACTGAATTCCCCCGCAGAAAGCAATATCTTTTTTTGAGCTTACCGTGAAAATTCTATACATACATGCATCACCGGTCGATTAAATTCTCGTAATCATCCTCTTTCAGCATGGGTATCGCCACTACTGCAACTTCGTGGCCCTGCACTGGAGGTGAATCTGGCGGGACCGTCGTTTCAGTACTCCGTCACCACGCCATTTCCCGGGCAAAAAAAAGGACCGGATTAAATCCGGTCCTTGTTACTGCATCAGCACTTCACCACTTTACTGCGCAGGGTTCTTGGCAAAGGCACTTTCCCGATACTTTTCAAACGACATGGCGAACGTTCGGTAGACGATATGGGCGAACTTGGTGTAGGGCATGTAGAGGAAGAGCATCATAACCGAGATCAAATGAAGGTAATAGATTATATGGCCTACAACCGCCAATCCAGCCCAACGGGAAATCTCAGCAAGAAGGCCGGTTACGCCGACTGCGAGTATCATCCAGATCAGAAACCAGTCGTAGAAGGTGCTCTCTGCCCCCGCCTTCTTTTCCTGTTCCGCACGACTTACCCAGAGCACATACATGCCGTAGAGAAAGGCAATGGCTGAAATGTTGGCCAGAAGTTTAACCGGATTCCAAAACGACATCGGACCGTGAAATTGAGGCCAGAACAGGCCGAGAATATCGTTGGCAAACAACGACCAGCAGGTGACGATAAACAGACCGATGAAGGCAAAAACCAACGGCTTGTGGCCTTTCTTGCGATCGGTGTTTACCGTACACTCTTCAAAGCGGTTATGGCTGAGGATTTCCTTAATCGACGGCCATAGAAACTGGCCGATGAACTGGCCGGCGGAAGGCCGGTAGTCACCATTGAGTTCGTACTTGGCGGCCATGGCCTGCCAGAGATTTCTAATTCCCCTGTAGGCCGAGTAAATAGCAAGGGCAGCAGCCGGTACCGAGAACAAAACGATAAAGAAAATGTTTTTGGCATACCAGTGGAAATCCCAGTGGCCAAACATACGCTGATAGCCGTATCCAGCCGCGAAGTTCGCCTTCCAGTCGGCCATCAGTCCACCCGAAATAAACCATAAAACGAAAATGATTACCGCGGGAATTCCGATCAGTAATGGGAGATTTTTGGCGCTCGAGGCAAGTGTTGCCAGACCCCTGGGCCAGGCATAAAAATTGTAGGCATAGGCTCGGATAGCCCCCATGACCTCAGCCGGTTTGGCGCCTCTTGGGCAGTTTTCTGTACAGTCACCACACTGGTGACAGAGAAAAACATCTGGATCAGCAAGCAGATTGTCTTTCATACCCCATTGCGACCAAATCATCTCTTTGCGAGGGAAAGGTTTTTGGTCACTTGAAAGAGGACAAACCACAGAACAGGTGGCACACTGATAACACTTTTTCACCGTGTCACCGCCAACACCTTTGAGGTATTTTATAAATTCTACATCTGGTTGGACATTCATTTTTTCCCCTCTGTTATAGTATCAATAGTGAATCACCATGACTGGAAGTGACCATTGCTGGTCCTCAACTGCAGCGATGGTTTAAACCACCGCTGCAGCGCATAAGACATGGTCGGATCTTAGAATCCTTTGAACGGGTTGGGTCCCATCTCGACGATTTCCTCCACGAATTCATCAATCATCTGTGGAATCTTGTCATAGTCGGTGATAGCAACCTGCTTGGAAATAACCCGCTCCGCTTCGAGGCCGAGGGAACCGAGCGTATCGGCGATATTCTCCATACGTTTGTTGGCGATTTCCGATCCTTTAACGAAGTGGCACTGGTAATCGTCCCCATAGGTGCATCCAAGGAGCATGGCTCCATCCATTCCAGCCGACATGGCATCTCTGATCCATGCCATATTGACGGACCCTAGGCAGCGCACCGGAATGAACCGGACCATATGATTGAGCTTATGGCGTTTCATCCCGGCCATGTCCAGTGCGGGATAGGCGTCGTTTTCACAGACCAGCACCAGCATTCGCAGCCTGTCGTCATCGTCCTCTGGTACCTCTATCGATTTGATCATCGAACCGACAAGATCGATATTATAGTCTTTGAAGCCGATAATGCGTTCAGGACAGGCCCCCATACAGGTACCACAGCGCCGACAACGAGTATTATTTGGTAAAGGTGTCCCTTTGGCATCGTCGTCGAGGGCTCCGAAGGGGCACTCTTCGGTGCAGCGTTTACACTGGGTGCAGCGCTGCATGAAAAACTCAGGATAGGTGGCATCGCCCGAACGCGGATGAACGGAAACCCCGCGGTCAACAGATTCCAGGCACTGGATGGCCTTAAGAGCCGCGCCAGTTGCATCATCCACTGTTTCCTCCATGGTCGTGGCCTTACGGACGCCGCCGCAGGTGTATACGCCGGTTCTTCTGGTCTCGTACGGGAAGCAGATGAAGTGCGAGTCGGCATAGCCGTCAAAAAGGGAAAGGTCGGGAAACATGGGACCCTGGCGGTAGGCGAGGTTAATGGAGTGCTCATGGAGAGTAGCAGGCTCCATACCTGCAGCCAGGACAACCATATCAACGTCAAGGTTGAGGTCTTCACCAAGAAGTGTCTTCTCGACATCGACAGTCAACTTGGCGCCGGCTTCTTCGACTTTCATAACGTTGCCCTTGGTCATGAAAATACCGTCATTGTTCTGGGCGTTCTTGTAAAAGAGTTCCATATGGCCGGGAGTGCGCATATGCTGATACAATATATATGCCCTGCCATCGGTGTTGTCCTGGGTCACATACTGGGCCTGTTTCAGAGCCACCATTGAGGTAACCGAGTTGCAGTAGGGAAAATCCCGATCATTCTCATCTCCGCCAGGGCTCATGACGAAAGCGACATTGGCAGGAACCTTGCCCTCCTTGGCAAGTTTTTCGAATTCGGCATTGGTGACCACATTTTTGATCGTGCCGTAGCCGAGATGGTCAAACGAGGAAACGTCTGCAGGTTTCCAGCCGGTGGCCAGAACCACCGCACCATAATGTTCGGCGTCGGGGTCAACAGCTGTATAGGTCTGCCAACCCTCATTGGGGTCTTCCATTTCGCCTTTCTCAATTTTCTCCTGCTCGTCGACGGTGACCTTCGCCGGCGCGTCCCACTCATTGCGTTCGCCGGCCTTTTTCAGTGAAGCACGGAAAGCACCGGGGGCACCGGCAATTCGAGCTACCTGGGTTTCCGTCTTTACTGTGATCCGGTCATTGCCTGTAACCTGCTCAACCAAAGCGGCGACCGGGTTTTCCTCGAGCTCGGCCCAGGGGGCCTTTGAGGGAAAGGACTGTCGCCATCCAAGAGCCCGCCCGCCAAGCTGGGCTTCTCTTTCAATGATGGTCACTTCATAGCCCGCCTTGGCCGACTCAAGCGCTGCTGTAATACCAGCCAATCCTCCACCCATGACCAGAATCTTTTTATTGGTGCCCTCTTCCAGCTGGAACGGCTCAGGAATGTCAGTCTTTTTGGCCCTTGTACAGGCCATTCTTATGTAGTCCTGGGCAGTTTCATTGAGAAATTCGGCGGCCTCGGCATGCGGCTCCTCACCCTCGGCGGGTTTGCCTTCTGCCCATACTACCTGCTCCCGGAGATTGGCCCGGGCGGTGACAGTGCCTTCGCCAAAGTCAAATTCCTGCTGCATGACTCGTGGAGAACAGGCGGCGACGACAAAAGTATTGACACCGTTGTCTTTCATATCCTTTTCCATCAGTGCGCGGCCTTCCGCGCCGCAGAGGCAGTCGCTGGTCTTGCACTCCATGGACATTTCTCCGGTTACGACCTCGGTGAGCGCGTCGATATCGAGTGCTTCACCGATGCCACAACCTTTGCATATATATGCACAATATGTTTTATCCATTGTCATTACCTCCTGGATATCTGAATTGCCTTTAAGGCAGCTGCAGTGGATGATTGGGTCGTGGTTACAACATCAGCGGCTTTTTTGGCGCATCCAGCCGATATCATACCTTTGTCGAAATTGGAAATCACAAAACCGCTGTTATCCATATCCAGATCCACAGGGGCACCGTCTATGGCCAGGGAAGGCTGCATACCGGTGGCCAGTACAGCCATGTCTACCTTGCGGTGCGATTTTTCTGCGGTAACGGCGTTTTCAGCGACAACCGTAACGCCGCCGTCGGCCTCCGGTACAATCTCGGCAACCTTGCCCTTAATAAACTCTGCATTCTCGTCGTTCATGAGATCAGCACGAAATTTCTCGTATTTCCCTGGCGTACGCAAATCGATGTAGAAAACGACGATTTTGGCATCGGGATATCTCTCGCGGACGTAGGTCATCTGCTTGAAGGTCGCAGTACAACAGATGTAGGAGCAATATTCGAGATGATTCTCGTCACGGGAACCGGCGCACTGAACGAAAGCAATCGACTCGATCTCTTTGTTGTCGCCGGGACGGACAATAGCTCCATTGGTGGGACCACTAGGGGCCGCCATCCTTTCGATTTCCATGTTGGTGACTACGGCATTGGACTGGCCATACTTGAGATTATCCATTTTGGTGGGCTCATAGGGTACCCAGCCGGTGGCCCAGACTATCGAGCCGACGCTTATGGTCACCGTCTGCGGAGTCATGTCAAGGTCTACGGCATTATAGGCACAGGCATTTTTGACGGCTTCAGCTCCATCGGCCGACAATGCGTCCTTGGCTATGACATAGCGCCTGGGAAATGCCATGTCGTGCGGCAAATAGGCTGCTGTAATCTTGTCCATACCGTAGTTAAAATCGTTGTCGATCACATCCGGACAGGCAGCAGCACATTCACCGCAGGCGGTGCAGTTGCTGTTGACATAGCGGGGGGCGATCTCGAGAGTGACCTCGTAATTGCCGGGACTGCCGCTCACAGACTTCAACGTAGTCATGGTATACGTCCTGATTCTGCGATTGTCGCGGATACGTCGGAAATTGATTTCCAGTCCACAACTCGGCGGGCACAGTTTCGGGAAATACTGATTGAGCTGGGCGACGCGTCCACCCAAATAGGCGTTTTTCTCAATCAAAAAAACATCATTTCCGACTTCTGCGGCTTCGAGGGCAGCGGTAAGCCCGCTCATACCACCGCCTACGACCAAAATTGCACCCGAGGTGCCTTGCTCGTCAGTCATACTTTCCTCCATTGTTACTCTTAAAAATATTTACAATTGATATTTGAACACGAGTGAATCTATCGAAAAGCAGCAAAGGGAATATCTACTCTGGATCTGCACCCGGAAAGATTCACCGGGACTCTGCCATTATTAGCTTATGCAAAAATAAGAATAGCGTTTCTCACTCTTCCATAAGCTAAAATTGGTGGATAGAAAAAATCTCCAGGAGCCTGAGGCTCCTGGAGATTTTCCTTTTACTTCATATAATTAGACCAGGTATTACAGCCAGGGCTCGGTCTCGATTATATTCTGAACCTCGACCTTCTCACATTTCCATTCTTGGGAATCAGGATCGAAGGTGGAGTTGACGAAGCATTTCCAGTTTTCGTCATCACAGCTCGGATAGTCAGACCTGTAATAGAATCCTGGGTAGCGAGATTCCTTACGGAATTCGATGTGACGGATATGGGTCTCAACACACCAGATGCGGTGATAGTTCTCCCAGCAGCGGAGCAGCTCATGGAGATCGCCGGCTGCCATCTTCTCAGCATCTTCACGGAGAAGTCTGAGCAGATCGAGACAGATGTTGAGCAGCTTGCCGGAGGTCATGTAATAGGTTGCTACACCACCACCATATTCATCTGTTGCCTTCATCAGACGCATCATCAGACCAGCAGGCTTGCAGTAGTTCGGGTTTACGTCTTCAGCAGTGGAAGCACCGACAAACTCCTGATAACGCTTCACAGGAGCATAGATCTCGTCGGCGAGTTCCTGGGCGGTCTGCTTGAGCTCAGGTTTGAAATCAGCGTTGTCACGGCAGAATTTCACCATCTGCTTGGCGCAGATACGACCCTCGGCGTGAGAGCCGGAGGAGAACTTGTGACCGGAGGCGCCGACGCCGTCACCGGCTGTGAACAGGCCGTCTACGGTAGTCATGCGGTTGTAGCCCCACTTGTACTTGTGTGAACGGGACTCGTTCTGTACATCCGGTACCCAGTCTTCGTCCGGTCCGGAGGTCCAGATACCACAGCAGCCTGAGTGCGAACCAAGCATGTACGGTTCAGTCGGCATAATCTCAGAACCTACCTTCTCGGGCTCGATGTTCATACCTGCCCAGAGACCTGCCTGGCCAACGGACATGTCGAGGAAATCTTCCCAGGCTTCGGACTCGAGATGCTTCCAGAACTTCTTCAGCTGCTTTTCGTCCATTCCAGCCTCTTTCCTCTCATCGAGGAAAGCGTTAAGGGCCACGTCGGTGGCCATGTAGATGGGACCGCGGCCAGCCTTGAGCTCCTGAATCATCAGGTGGTTACGCAGACAGGTCGGGGTGACTGCGGAAGCGCCGTAAGGCATATAGTTGTTGAGCTCTTCCTGTGCAGCGTCGGAGTTGGCGTAGAACTCGCCAAGACCGTTGGAAACTTTGGCCTTGAAGAGCAGGAACCAGGCACCGACTGGACCATAACCGTCTTTGAAACGTGCCGGGGTGAAACGGTTTTCCATCATGGTCAGCGTAGCTCCGACCTGAGCGGCCAGGGTGTAGGTGGAACCGGCATTCCATATTGGGTACCAGGCACGGCCTTTACCTTCGCCGGTGGAACGCGGACGGAAGATATTAACAGCGCCACCACAGGCAACCAGAGCGGTCTTGCAGCGGAAAACGAATACTTTATTCTCACGTACGGAGAATCCGGCGGCACCAGCAATCTGGTTCGGCTTGTTCTTGTCGAGCAGAAGCTTGACGATGAAGACACGCTCGATGATGTTGTCGGCACCGAGTGCGGTGGCTGCAGGCTCAGCAACGATGCACTTGTAGGACTCACCGTTGATCATGATCTGCCACTTACCGGTGCGTACCGGGGTGCCGCCTTCGCGCAGGCTGGGAGCCGGCTTGGCACCGTCGAGGTTCTCGCCGCTGTCGTCTTTTTTCCAGATGGGCAGTCCCCATTCCTCGAAGAGCTTGACAGACTCGTCAACGTGACGGCCGCAGTCATAAATCAGGTCTTCGCGAACAACGCCCATGAGGTCGTTGCGTACCATCTTCACATAATTTTCGATCGGATTCTCGCCAATGTAGGTGTTAATGGCGGAAAGACCCTGAGCAACGGCACCTGAACGCTCAAGCGATGCCTTGTCAACGAGCACGATCTTCAGATCTTCAGGCGCCCATTTCTTGATCTCAAAAGCAGTGCCACAGGCAGCCATACCACCGCCGATGATCAGCACATCCACGTCCTGCTCAACGACTTCCGGATTTACTACGGCTTTCAATTCACCTTTCGGTTTATTTGGTAATGCCATATTCAAATCTCCTTATACCATAAAGCTTTTATTTTCATTTATACAATACTCATACTCAACACGTTTACTTAGGGGTCGG
This sequence comes from uncultured Desulfobulbaceae bacterium, assembly GCA_937132035.1. Classification (GTDB taxonomy): domain Bacteria; phylum Desulfobacterota; class Desulfobulbia; order Desulfobulbales; family Desulfocapsaceae; genus Desulfopila_A. Next base: position 7,540 of record CAKZOA010000196.1, read on the forward strand.
AAGCTCGCCTTCGAGAAGGAGGTTTTCGTCATCCAGATTCCCGCCCTTTTCATCTACATAGGCATTTGCAGCGCCTTCAGCAGTTGTACGGATAGGGAACTTAAAACGCTTCATGGCTCCATTGCGGAACTTGACGGTCCACATAATAGAATCGGAAGATCTCATAGGATGAACCTGGCCACCCATCGGTACGAAGTCATCGTATCCACGCACGAAGATTGCGCCCTGCGGACAAATCTTGACACAGGAGTAACACTCCCAGCATCCATCTGGCTCCTGATTGTACGCCAGCATACTCTCGACATTCAGAACCATGAGATCGTTGGGACAGATGTACATGCATGCGGTTTTGTCTCCGCCTTTGCAACCGTCGCATTTTTCAGGATCTACATAACTTGGCATTAAACTACCTCCTCAGTTTGGTTTAACTGTTGTCACCCTGCCCTTGCAGGATCCACTTAGCCTGTACACATTCAAAAAACTCAACAAAATTTTTACCTTCTATCGACATCGTGTTCAACGGTCAGCACCCTGCCAACCAACTGAAATCTCGAAGTAAAAAAAACATGTGCAGTCACTGTTGAAAAAATGAACGGTGACTCATTTTTCCAAAGTTGACTTATAATTTGTTGCCGAAAAATTGTCAAGAAAATTCAACATTGATGCCAGCGGCCCATACCGAGTATTTCACGAGTTGGTATGATAGTCCTGCCTGACCAATACCTCACGAGGCTTCGAGCCGTCAGCCGGACCGACAATACCTTCCTGTTCCATCTTCTCGATCATGCGGGCCGCCCTGTTGTAGCCAATACGCAGGCGTCTCTGTATCATTGATATCGATGCGCCGCCGGCGTCGCAGACGGCCGCGACTGCTTCGTCGTAGCGGTCATCGTAATCCTCATCGCCGGTATCCTCTCCACTTTCACTTGCTCCTTCCACTTCTTCCATGACACTCTCATCATAGGTGGCTCCCCCCTGGTTTTTCCAAAAATCGATGAGGCCGGCTGTTTCCTTTTCGGAAATGTAGGCTCCGTGTATGCGCTTGAGCAGGCTGCTGCCCGGAGGAAGATAGAGCATGTCGCCAGCTCCAAGAAGATGTTCGGCACCAGAGGTGTCGAGGATCGTGCGCGAATCGACTTTGGAGGAAACCTTAAAGGATATGCGTGTGGGAAAATTGGCCTTTATCAAGCCTGTGAGAACGTCAACCGAGGGCCGTTGGGTCGCCAGTATAAGGTGGATGCCGGCGGCACGCGCCATCTGCGCCAGACGGGCGATGGCGCCTTCCACATCCTTGGAGGCAACCATCATTAGATCGGCCAGCTCATCGACAATGATGATGATATAGGGCATTTTTTCTTCAGCCGTTTCATTATAGCTGTGGAAGCTCTTCACTTTGGCCTCCTCCAGCATTCGGTAGCGTCTCTCCATCTCACGCACAGCCCACAGCAAGGCCCGCGATGCCAATTTCGGCTCGACGACCACAGGATGCAGCAGGTGGGGTATTCCCTCGTAGCCGGAAAGTTCGATCCGCTTGGGATCGATCAATAGAATCCGTACCTCCTCCGGTGTGGCATTGAAAAGAATCGAGGCGATGATGGTATTGATGGCTACACTCTTGCCTGCTCCGGTGGCTCCGGCAATGAGCAGATGCGGCATTTTTGAGAGGTCCGCCAGGGCGGTATTGCCGATAACATCGAGTCCCAGAGCGATGGTAAGCTTGCTCGGGCTCTTCCTATACACTTCCGAGGAGAGCAACTCGCGCAGATACACAACCTGTCTGTCTTCGTTGGGAATCTCAATACCCAGCGCCGCCTTGCCTGGAATGGAGCCCACCACCCGCACTGACTGGGCCTTGAGCCCCAAGGCCAGATCATCGGCCAGCCCGGCGATCTTGTTGATCTTAATACCCGGTGCCGGCGCATACTCATAGGTGGTAACCACCGGGCCGGGAGAGATGCCGACGACGGATCCGGAAACGCCAAAATTCTTGAGCTTCTGCTCCAGTTTTTTGGAGATCTTATAGTAGGTTTCCTCATCCACCTCTTTTTTCTCCTGCTCATTTTTGTTGAGCAACGATAAAGGCGGAATCTCCCAGTCGCCACGGGCTACAGGTGCGGTGACAAAGGCCTCGTCAGCCTTTTCCTCGTCTTTCTTCTTATTCTCTTTCAGAAGCGGCGGGGATTCCGCGGGAGCGGGCCGCTTCTCCAGCGGACTCTGCTCGCGTATTTCCTCGAGAGTTTTGGGCCTTGGGGCTCTTTGCCCCCTGCTTTTCTCCTTTTTCTTTCTCCGAAACAGCATCCTGAAAACGAAGAGAAACGCACCGCGAATGACACTCCAGATGAGGGTAAAGAGACGATAGGGTGAGAACTGGGTTGAAAGCATCAGCGAGATAAGGAAAAGAGATGCCAGCGTCAGGATAGCGCCCGGACCACCGAGTACTGAACTCAAGAGGGTAAAAATGGTTTTGCCTAAGAAACCGCCGCTGTCAAAAAGATCCTGACGGTAGAGCATGAGCGAAGAGAGTAGTGCACAAAAGGAAACAACCGCACAGGTAATCCCCAGAGTCACCTGCGGCAGTCTCTCAAAGGACATGTTGGGACTGAAAAACAGCAGCGACAAAAGCAACAGCAGAAAAGCCAGCATATAGGCTCCCATGCCGGTGAAACCTATCAAAAACTGGGCCACAAGTCTGCCTATTTCCCCACACCAGTTGCCGTCTGTGGCTGCAGTTAGGGAGATAAGGCTAAGAAAGAGAAAAATGGAGAGAAAAATCCCCAGAACCGCGACGAGTTCCTGCCTCATACTGGGCCGGCTTGCACCGTTTGCCTGTGCCATAGTTGCCTCTGCTCCTGCACTATCTGCACTACTCGAAAAGAGGCTTACCCCTTTAGCCGAGCAGGAGAATTCTGACTTTTGATGGGAATGGTCGATGCAGAACTCCATCGACCGGGCCCTGATTAAATTCACAGCGCCCAGTAAAACATAGATCGGCTCAGGGATCAACCGGGCGACACGTACTGCATGTCACAGGTGTAATAGGAAAGCGAGAAAAAAGCAAGTTGATCCGGCGGGGACTCCACCGACAGGGCACATCAATTCTGCAGGCGTTTATTGACGGCGTCGAGTATACCGTTGACAAAGGAGGACGACTCATCGCTGCCGAAACGCTTGGCAATCTCGACGGCTTCATTGATGGCTACCTGGTGGGGAACATCTTCGCTGAGCAGCATCTCGCTGACGCCTATGCGCAGAAGATTGCGATCGGTACGGGATATCCTCTCCAACCGCCAGTTTTGGGCACACTGGCGGATAAGTTCATCAATTCGTTGCCGGTTGACAAGGGTCTGCTGGAGAAGCTGCAGTGTATAACTCCTGGCCTTCCTGTTTACCTGATACAGACCGCAGAAGAGTTCGAGTTTCTCTTCGAGATCATCGCTCCCGGGAAGCCCGCTGGTGCTGAAATCCTCCTGAAACAGATACTGCAATGCAGCTTCTCTGGCTTTTCTGCGTGTCCCCATCTTCCACTCTCTGATTAGTAAGGAGCAATCCCGGTTATCGTTCCGTCCGGGGAATGCTCCCATGTATCATGCCTGCCGTTGTTATGCTGATTGAAACGAAAGGTGCCGCAATCAAGTGAGAGTGGTGACGAGGTTGGCCATTTCGATTGCCGCCACCGCCACTTCCGCGCCCTTATTGCCCGCCTTGGTTCCGGCCCTCTCTATGGCCTGTTCGATGGTTTCGGTGGTCAAAACGCCGAAAAGCACAGGAACGCCGGTATCAAGACCAACCTGGGCCGTACCCTTGGAGGCTTCACTGACCACAACGTCAAAATGCGGCGTGGCTCCGCGAATGATCACGCCGAGGCATATTACGGCGTCGTATTTTTGGGATGCGGCTAACTTTTTGGCAATCAGCGGAATTTCGAAAGCCCCCGGAACCCGCACGACGTCAATATCTTCGGCGTTGGCTCCTGAGCGGGTCAAAGAGTCCACCGCACCCTCCAGAAGCTTTTCCGAAATGAACGAATTAAAGCGGGCGATAACGATACCA
>CAKZOA010000197.1 GCA_937132035.1 uncultured Desulfobulbaceae bacterium
GGAACAGAGGACGTGGTAATGAAAGTGTGGATGTTTAATTGCCGCAACATTGCGCGCCTGGTTTCAGAATCCATGGATCACACCCTTCCCGTCAACCAGCGGATGGGTGTCCGCTTCCATCTGATGATGTGCAGACACTGCGGCCGCTATGAAAAACACCTCCATCGCCTGCGTCGTCTTGCCCGAAACCAAGCCTTAGCCGACGGCGCCCCTCCCTCCGCATCCCTGGATGAAAAAAGCAAAAACCGGCTCCGCCGGCTCATGGCCTCGGAGTCCAAAAAGAACCGCTGAAAAGGTGTTCTCAGCTCTCTCCTCTTTGCCCCTCCCCCACGCTGCCCTCATGCTTGCAGCATTCTCCATTTTTTCTGTAAGGAACCGGCCAGCTGGTACGACAAAGTAGGCAAAGGGAATATTCTCATACCCACAATCATCCGTATAGGTACTCATAAATCAACGAGGGGTGACAATGAAAAAATATCTCATTATCCTTGGTATTCTCGCCGCAGTTATTGCTTTCTGGTTTTTCGATCTCGATCGTCATCTCACCCTGGAGGGGATCAAAGCCGCCCGGGCACAACTCGAGAGCTGGCGCAGCAATGCTCCTCTGGTGAGTGCTTTCGCCTTCATGGCCATCTATATTCTGGTCACCGCCCTGTCTTTACCGGGCGCAGCGGTCCTGACTCTGGCAGCCGGGGCCTTCTTCGGTCTGCTGTGGGGAGTGGTGGTTGTCTCTTTTTCCTCCACCATCGGCGCGACGCTGGCCTTTCTGGTAGCCCGTTTTCTTCTCCGCGACATCGTCCAAAAACGATTCGGCGATCGACTGGCGACTATTAATCGAGGAGTAGAGAGAGAAGGCGCTTTCTATCTTTTCAGCCTCCGCCTTGTTCCCGTCTTTCCCTTTTTCCTCATCAATCTGCTCATGGCGCTGACGCCTATCGGCACCTGGACCTTCTACTGGGTGAGCCAGCTGGGCATGCTGGCGGGAACGCTGGTCTATGTCAACGCCGGAACCCAGCTTTCTGAAATCGACAGCCTCAGCGGCGTCCTCTCGGTGGAGTTGATGATCTCCTTTGTTCTTCTCGGCCTTTTTCCTCTGATCGCCAAGAAAATTCTCGACTGGCTGAAAAAGCGCCGGGTCTTCAGAAAGTGGTCGAAACCTTCCTCCTTCGACCGCAATCTCATAGTGATCGGTGCCGGTGCGGCGGGACTGGTAAGCGCCTATATCGGAGCCGCCGTCAAGGCCAAGGTCACTCTTATCGAAGCCAACATGATGGGCGGCGACTGTCTGAACTACGGCTGTGTACCAAGCAAGGCCCTGATCAAAAGCGCCAGGCTGGCCCATCGCATACGCCACGGTGACAACTACGGCCTGGAGGCGGCGACGCCGCAATTCAGTTTCAAGAAGGTGATGGGCCGTCTCCGCCAGGTCATAGCCGCGGTGGAACCGCATGACAGCATCGAGCGCTACACCAGCCTCGGCGTCGAGGTGCTGCCGGGGTACGCCAAACTGGTCGATCCCTGGACCGTGAAAATCAGTCTCAACGACGGCGGCACCAAGCGGTTGACATCGCGTTCCATCATCATCGCCGCCGGCGCCCGTCCCTTTGTGCCGCCCCTGGAAGGACTCGAGGACGTCGGCTACCTTACCAGCGACACTCTCTGGGATGCCTTTGCCGAGATGAGCGAAGCTCCGCGGAAACTGGTCGTGCTGGGTGGCGGCCCCATCGGCTGCGAATTATCCCAGGCCTTTGCCAGGCTCGGCTCCGAGGTCTGGCAGATTGAGATGAGCGACAGAATCCTTATCCGCGAGGATACCGATGTTTCACAATTCGCCGCAGAATC
>CAKZOA010000198.1 GCA_937132035.1 uncultured Desulfobulbaceae bacterium
CCAGTTCCTCATCATTACTGAGACTGTAGAGTATGTCCTTGACCGTCAACAGGCCTATGAGTTCTTCTCTAATTTTGACGGCAAGGACGGAGACGTTTTCCTTTTTCATCAGATCTGCAGCCGCCAACAGGTTGTCTTCGGTGTCGATTACCGGAAATTTCCGGGTAATGGCCTCTTTGATGGTTCTTTTCAATGCCATCCTTTCCTCCGAGTGAGAGTATCTGGTGTTTTTGACAGGCTCCTTATATAATTGTAACGTTTTACTGCTCTTTTGTGTAATCCTTTTTTCATTCCTGCACAAACACTGCCTGCGTTACAACAAACTGCCCCGCCGTTTGTGTCCTACCGCCCGCCGCCGTTGCCATACAGGAGTTCTGGCCCATTCCCCTTCCCCGATTACTATTGACGAAATTTCACATTACGGGTTATATATTGGAGTTTTGTCTACAGTATGCAGGGAATACCTTACATACCAGCGTCACACACCAGCAGTCTCACTGGAGCATATTGCCCGATGAAGGTGATCATGCCGGCCTGCACAAGCACGCACAACGAGATAGACACCGGAGCCGCCGGCCTCAAACCGCGGCAGGGGTCGGTGTACAGCCGAAGGAACATATAATGAAAGCACTCATAGCCTTGGAAGACGGCACGATCTTTGAAGGACAGTCTTTTACCGGTGCGGGAGAAGCCATCGGCGAAATTGTCTTCAACACCTCCATGAGCGGATACCAGGAAGTGCTGACGGATCCTTCCTATACCGGACAGATCGTCACCATGACCTATCCCCTCATAGGCAATTACGGTATTACCGCCGAAGATATGGAATCCTCCGCAGTTCACCCTAAAGCCTTTCTGGTAAAAGAATACAACCGCCATCCATCCAATTACCGTTCGATAACAACCCTTGCCGACTTTCTTCAAGAACATGGTTCTCTTGGGGTAGAAGGCTTCGACACCAGGGCCCTGGTCAAGCACATCCGCACCGCCGGTGCCATGAACGGCATAGTCTCGACTGAGGATCTTGATCCGGAATCACTGGTTGAACGGGCGAGAAACTGGAGCGGCCTGGTCGGCCGCGACATGGTTCAGCGGGTAACCTGCACCGAACCGTACTGCTGGGCTGATAACCGGCCGGTTGTCGGCAGCAACTTCAGCACAGCACAAAAGGGCGCTGCCGATGCCCTGAAGGTGGTCACCTTCGACTTTGGCATCAAGTTCAATCAGCTCCGCATTCTCACCAGCCTCGGTTGCCGGGTGCAGGTAGTGCCGGCAACCACCGATGCCGATACCGTCCTGGCAATGGAGCCAGACGGCGTCTTTCTCTCCAACGGTCCGGGTGATCCGGCCGGTGTCGAACGGGTGGTCGAAACATTGCGCACACTTTTAGGCAAGGTTCCTGTTTTCGGCATCTGCCTTGGCCATCAGATGCTTGGCCTGGCCTACGGTGGCTCCACCTACAAGCTGAAATTCGGCCACCGCGGCGGCAACCAGCCGGTCAAGGATCTGACCACCGGCAGGGTGGAGATAACCTCACAGAATCACGGATTCTGCGTTGACCCGCAGAGCCTTGACCAGAAAGAGGTTGAGATTACGCACATCAACCTCAACGATGGCAGTCTCGAGGGCATGCGCCACAGACACTTCCAGGCCTTTTCCGTGCAGTATCATCCCGAACACGCTCCCGGCCCGCACGATTCCCTCTACCTTTTCGACCGCTTCATTGCCATGATGCGGCCGACCGGATGATCCAGAGAAACGTTTTTCACAACGAGCGTCAATTATGCCAAAACGAACTGATATAAAAAAGATACTTATCATCGGCTCCGGTCCGATCATCATTAGCCAGGCCTGCGAGTTCGACTATTCCGGAGCTCAGGCGGTAAAGGCCCTCAAGGAAGAGGGCTACGAGGTGGTCCTCATCAACTCCAATCCCGCCACCATCATGACCGATCCGGAACTCGCCGATGCGACCTACATCGAGCCGATCACCCCGGAGATGGTCATCAAAGTCATCGCCAAGGAGCGCCCGGACGCCCTGTTGCCGACCCTGGGCGGACAGACCGCCCTGAACACCGCCATCCAAGTGGCGGAAACAGGCGTACTCGAAGAATACGGTGTGGAACTGCTGGCAGCCGACATCAGCGTTATCCGCAAAGCCGAGGGACGGGAGGAGTTTCGCGCCGCCATGCGGGCCATCAACCTCAAGGTGCCGGAATCCGCCATCGTCCATACCCTCGAAGAAGCAATGGCCGCGGCCGAGGAAATCGGTTTTCCCATCATCGTCCGGCCCAGCTTCACCCTGGGCGGCACCGGCGGAGGCGTCGCCTACAACCGCCAGGAGCTCGAAGATCTCTGCATCCAGGGCCTCGATCGTTCCATGACCACCGAAATCATGCTGGAGCGAAGCCTGCTCGGCTGGAAAGAATACGAACTCGAGGTCATGCGCGACCAAAACGACAATGTCGTCATCATCTGCTCCATTGAAAACATGGACGCCATGGGCGTCCATACCGGCGATTCCATCACCGTCGCCCCCGCCCAGACCTTGACCGACCGCGAGTATCAGGATATGCGCGATGCCGCAATCGCCATCATCCGCGAAATTGGCGTGGAGACTGGCGGCTCGAACGTCCAGTTCGCCGTCAATCCGGCCGACGGCGAGTTGATGGTGATCGAAATGAATCCCCGGGTATCCAGGAGTTCGGCGCTTGCCTCCAAGGCCACCGGCTTTCCTATTGCCAAAATAGCCGCCAAGCTGGCAGTGGGGTTCACCCTCGATGAGATCAAGAACGACATCACCCGCGAGACCTACGCCTCCTTCGAACCGACCATCGATTATTGCGTCGTCAAAATCCCACGCTGGACCTTCGAGAAATTTCCCGAAGCCGATGATCATCTGACCACGGCCATGAAATCGGTGGGAGAGACCATGGCCATCGGCCGCACCTTCAAGGAGGCCTTCCAGAAAGGTATGCGCTCCCTGGAAATCGGCCGTTTCGGATTCGGCGGGGACGGCAGGGACGACATGGGACATCTGGAACCGGAGGATCTCGAACAGTTTCTGCGCACGCCCAACTCCAATCGCGTCGCCCATATCCACGAGGCTTTCAAACGCGGTATGTCCATAGAGCGGCTCTATGAGCTGACCTGGATCGACCCCTGGTTTTTGCGGAATCTGCAACAACTGGTGACGACGGAGCAGGAAATAGGAAAAGCCGGCTTCCGTGGCCTGACGACCAACTTCCTGCGCAGATGCAAACAGCAGGGATTCTCCGACCGCCAGCTGGCCTACCTCACCGGCACCTCCCGAGACGATGTCCGCAGCCTGCGCAAACAGTTAGGCGTCGTGCCGGTCTACAAGCTGGTGGATACCTGTGCCGCCGAATTCGAATCCTACACCCCCTATTACTACTCCACCTACGAACAGGAAAATGAAGCGGTGGCCAGTGATGCCAAAAAGATCGTCATACTCGGCGGCGGTCCCAACAGGATCGGCCAGGGCATCGAGTTCGACTACTGTTGCGTCCATGCCTCCTTCGCCCTGCGGGAGATAGGGGTCGAATCGATCATGGTCAACTCCAACCCGGAGACAGTTTCCACCGATTATGACACCTCTGACAAACTCTACTTCGAACCGCTGACCCGTGAGGACGTGCTCAATATCATCGAAATGGAAAGACCGGACGGCGTCATCGTCCAGTTCGGCGGCCAGACGCCGCTCAATCTCGCCGTGGAGCTCGAAGAGGCTAAAGTTCCGATCATCGGTACGCCGCCGGATGCCATAGACCGCGCCGAAGACCGCAAGCGCTTCCAGCAGTTTCTGCAAAAGCTCGGTCTGCGCCAGCCGGCCAACGATACCGTCCATACATTGACAGAAGCACTGGAAGCGGCAAACCGCATCGGCTACCCGGTGGTGGTCAGGCCCTCCTACGTCCTCGGTGGCCGCGACATGCGCATCGTCTATACCGACGAGGGTATCGGAGATTTCATGACCGTTATCTCCAAGGCCGGAGTCGACCACCCGGTACTGATCGATAAATTCCTCAAGGACGCCATCGAAGTCGATGTCGACGCCGTAAGCGACGGCGCCAACACCATCATCGGCGGCATCATGGAGCATATTGAAGAAGCGGGAATCCATTCCGGCGACTCCGCCTGCGTTCTGCCGCCCCACACACTTTCGCAGCCACTGATGGAGGAAATCCGCCAGGCAACCAGGTCCATGGCGAAGGAACTCGGGGTCATCGGTTTGATGAACGTTCAGTACGCCGTCAAGGACGATTCGCTCTATGTGCTTGAAGTCAACCCTCGTGCCTCGCGAACGGTGCCCTTTGTTTCCAAGGCCACCGGAGTTCCCTTAGCCAAACTGGCCACCAAGGTAATGATGGGCATGACGCTGCCCGAACTGGGTATCACCCAAGAGGTGCATATCCCCCACTGGGCAGTGAAGGAGGCAGTCTTTCCCTTCGACCGCTTCGAAAACGTCGATACCCTTCTCGGCCCGGAGATGAAGTCGACGGGCGAGGTCATGGGCATAGACGACAATCTCGGCCTGGCCATCGCCAAGGCCTATATGGCCGCCGGTACTACCCTGCCTTCTTCGGGAACCGTCTTCATCAGCGTGCGCGACAGCGACAAGAATACCGTCACTGCGGTGGCCAAATCGCTCGTAGAGCTGGGCTTTCAGATTCTGGCAACAGACGGTACCGCCGATCATCTCCAGCGGCAGGCGATCGACTGCGCCAAGGTCAACAAGATATCCCAGGGACGGCCGCACATCCTCGACAAACTCCAGGATCGCGAGATCAGTTGGATCATCAACACATCTTTTGGCAAGCGCACCACCCAGGACTCCTATTCCATCCGAAGGGCCGCCCTTGATCTGCATATTCCCTACACGACGACGGTCTCCGGAGCAGCGGCGACGGTACGGGCACTGCAGGACATCAGGAAAAGCGAAATAGGCGTCAAAGCAGTGCAACTTTTCACGCAATGACAAGGGGAAAAAATAATCTTGCCCCTCGACATTAAATCATTATGCTTTACAGTAAACAGATTGACAGAAATGGTCGGATCAATTTTCTCCTCTTTTCCTATGAAAAACAAAGGGTTGGATTCGACAAAGACAAACTGAGTATAGCCGGAGGATTCTTTGAACTCCTTTTATAAAAATCTAAGCATGTGGCTGGTCATTGGACTGACCATGATCCTGCTGTTCAACCTTTTCAACAAACCGCAGGTCAATACCACATCTCTTAATTATAGCGATTTCATCTCCAAGATTGAATCAAAGGCCATAAAGCGGGTCAATATCAGCGGGGACACTATAACCGGCACCACCACGGACGGTACGCCCTTTCGCACCATTTACCCAAGCAACGACGATGAGCTCATCCCCATGCTGCGTAACTCCGGTGTCGAAATAAACGTCAAGGAAACGCAGAAAGATTCCTTTCTGATGACAATATTCGTTTCCTGGTTCCCAATGCTTCTACTTATCGGCGTCTGGATTTTCTTCATGCGTCAGATGCAGGGCGGCGGCAAGGGGGGTGCTCTTTCCTTCGGCAAAAACCGGGCGCGTCTCATGGAGCAGGGAGAAAACAAGGTGACCTTCGCCGATGTTGCCGGCATCGACGAGGCCAAGGAAGAACTTGAAGAAATTATCGATTTTTTAAGAGAACCGCAGAAATTCACCAAACTCGGCGGCCGGATACCCAAAGGGGTACTGCTTGCCGGCGCTCCAGGTACGGGCAAGACCCTGCTTGCCAGGGCCATTGCCGGCGAGGCCGACGTGCCTTTTTTCACTATCTCAGGCTCTGATTTCGTTGAAATGTTCGTTGGCGTCGGCGCCAGCCGGGTGCGCGACCTCTTCACCCAGGGCAAGAAAAACGCCCCCTGCATCATCTTTATCGACGAGATCGACGCCGTCGGCCGTCACCGTGGCGCAGGCCTCGGCGGAGGGC
>CAKZOA010000199.1 GCA_937132035.1 uncultured Desulfobulbaceae bacterium
CCCATATTCTTGTCGGATGGATTTATCACTTCTTGCGGGGCAATCGTAATTCTCTTGCCCGGTGAGAGTGCATCGCTTTCCCAGTGTGGTCTCGCTTTTTCTCAAACTCCGCACGGCCACTCCCCTGTTCCCACTCCCCCGCTCTTCTCCTATCTGGACTGTTAGTGCCATAATAATTCATTTCGTGTCTCTTGAATGGGTTTCGTCAAGGCATGTATACCCCGCAGGGGGGCTGGGCACTAGCTATATTTTAGTCGCAATTGGTTTGCTGACTCGACAATGGCGCAGAGTTTCCTATAGGCTATGTTCTCAATATTCACAGAACGACTGGCAAAACATCCAAAACCACAGTCGGTATTGAGAAAAAGCTGATCCGGGCGATAGTATTCAAGGGCCTTTTCAGCTTTGCTGACGATAAATTCAACTGGCTCAACCAGATCGGTTCTGGGATTGATCACCCCCAGGCCAAGCTCACTGTCATTCAGCGCACGGCCAACGATATCTATATCCCCAGCTCTGGGGGTGGCGTACTCCAACACAAACTGGTCTATTTTCATGCGCTCCAGCGCCGGCATCAACTTCGCATAATCCCCGGACAGCAGCACCTCCTCCTGTTTTGACCAGTTCCCCCGGCAGATATGAACACCTGTTTTTATACCATCAACCTTCGTGGTGATTCTATTTATGAGATCAGCTGCGAACTTGAGTTCTTTACCCGCGTCACGGCGGGTGGCAAGCGTGGCTCACATGAAAGTGCGCCGCTCGCATTCCTCCGACATAATCAGTTCAGTCAGTACAGGCTCATCAAACTGGACGAAATCGCAGCCCGCGTCCCGCAGATCGATCAGTTCCTCCCTGAGAATCTTGACGATATCGTCCGCCATCTTTTTGTGATTACGGTACACCTTTCGGGTCAGTGCGCTCACCCACATGGAACGTGTTAACAGATACGGGCCGGGAAGCGTTATTTTTACAGGTTTGTTGGTCAGGCTTCGTAAAAAACGGAAATCCTCCAACGCCAACGGTTCACGTCGTGAAAGCCTACCGTTACAGGTTGGGTTTTTTACAGCCGAGGCAGGCATATCCATGGTACGGAGCATTTCTTCAAACTCGGCTTTGTCCTCGACATAATCGAGCATCTCAGCAAGGGACATAAGGGTGGTGCCTTCCACCTTATCTGTGATAAATGCATAAAAACTCTCCCGCCTATGCTCTCCATCAACAAGCACATCGAGACCTGCTTTTTCCTGAAGCTCAACGGTGCGTCGTATTTCGTCTTCGGCAACAGCCAGATAGTCGTTCTTGCTGATTGTTCCTTTCTGGTAGCCTCTGAGTGTTTTCAGCATCTGTCGGGAACGGGGCCAGGATCCGACCTGGGTTGTGAGAAAAGGTTTCTTGTCTATCATAATCTATACAAGTGCGAGTTGAATATGGAGTTCTACAGCCTGGGATAAGGTGGCAGCTATAGGAGATCTGGCGACGGTACGTTCCCAAACGGCTTTAACTTTCTCTTCATCGTCGAAGGTTGAGGCAAAACATTTCAGGACGATTTTCTCGATTGCCGGGTCTCCTTCCTCGATCCCTATATGGGCAAGGATATTGCGCAGACTGCCGCTAAGAGAGATTTCGATGTCGTCCACCTCAAGGTTTTCCTTTGCACATTCAGTTGCAAACGCTGTTGTAAGTGACCCGGCCAGGGCGCCAAGCACATACTCAACGGCGCATGGATGTTTGTCGTGTTCCTCAAAACTTGCCGGTTGACCGATTTCAAAGGAAAAGTTCCTGGCATACACAGTGGATTTCAGATGTCCGCTTGACCGTGTACGCAACCGCCACTCATATTTTTTTGCCTGATCAAGGTCTTCCTGTAGAGCCTGTTCTTCTTTGCTGACAGCTTTGCCGCGTCTGATGAAATAGCGAGTGTACTTGGCCTCATCCACTTTGCCGAGATAGGCGTGACCAGCCATGCGGCACCAGGGCGGCAAATCGCCGGCAACGGAAGGTTCCCGGCTGCGCATCTCCAAAATGCCGTCAAGAGGGGTCTTGGCCATTTTATCGCGGATAAGGAGTATCAGACCAGAACCGCAGTCGAGATCCCCGCCGTCAAAAACGACATCGGCAATAAATGGTTTGTCTTCGGTTGTCATCGTAAATGCTCCTGTGCTCACCATGTTTAATAGGCAACGGCTGGAGAGCCGTTTGCCAGCCATTCAACAAGGGCTGCACCGCCCGCCGGGGTTGCTCCGGCAATAAGCTGCTCTTCTGTGATATCACGCTTTTTCATACAGGGAGTGCAAACATATATCTTTCCGCCCGCTTTGATAAACTTGTCGATCAGATCTTTCAAGGGGGCAAACGGAGCGCCTTCGTCAATCTTTGTCATCTCATCTTCGACTGCACACCAGACACCGTCGGAGCTTAAAAATACCATGGTTTCTTTCTCACTTCCCTGGGCTGCATTGGCGACAACGAAACCGAGTGTTGCTTTATCGGGGTTGGTACTGCAGTGGGTTATGGTAATGCAAAAAGTATTGGACATAGCTATTTCCTCACAAGATGGGGTTT
>CAKZOA010000200.1 GCA_937132035.1 uncultured Desulfobulbaceae bacterium
CCCGATCCCATTTCTCTGACACAGAGAAAGTCGACACCTAAGCTTTCATAATGCTTACACATGTCAATTGTGTGCTGGGTCATTTCTGCCAAAAAGGCTTCGATCTGATCCTTCTTCTTCTTCAACCCTTTTAAGAGGATATCAAGCTCCATGATCTGCCCGCCTTGGGTAAAAGGGCCAAGCACCCAGGCTCCAATGGCCAGATCGGGGGCATCTTTCTTGAGGATTCTGAAGGCCTCGTCAATCAGTGGCATCCGGCCTTTGCTCATATAATCGGCAGGGATATTGATCTCATCGAGAGCTTGCCACTTATTCGGTACCGTCGGATAAATGATTCCTTCGACAGCATCATAGAGCGAGACACCGCGCCCCATGGACTCGGCAACAGCTGCCATATCAAAGGGGATAACCAGACCATCAAAGCCCCACATTCTGGCAGATGTAAGCGCTGCACCAGCCATCAATTCAGCATCATTGTGAATCTTCGCAAACAGCGTACCCATCTCTTCGATGGCTTGCACCGTGACGGATCCCTGTCCGCTAAAGCAGGGCATCCTGTCAATCGGCTCCTTTTTAAACATTTTTGCCACTCTCTCTTTCCCGGTTAGCTCTGTCATATTTCCTCCAATATTGTTGTATATTACGTCAGCAGCCCCTCACTCTCTTACAGAATTACTTCTGCTGTTCCAAGACAGCTTCTATTGCTCTGATCAGGGTGTCGGGATGCGGCACATTGTCAAAGACTACTTCGCCGTTAAGGAGAATTGCCGGGACGCTGAGCATTTTCCCTGCCTGTTTACATAAATCAAGATAGTGTTCAGCGTTTCCTCTATCGCCTTGTTTGATCACCGTCTGAATGTCGACTTTATCGCCATATATTTCGACGATCATATCAACTGTATTAATTGCATAGTCGTAGAGCACGCAATGGACCCGCTCACAGATTATTTCGATGAGTACCGGTGCATTCCCGTGAGCAACGCGTGGCTTAAGAGGTTCAAACTGCTCTTCCATGTCGATAGGTGCTTTGCAGGCCACTATCGTTTGATCCCTGTCTTTTTTCTCAAAGCACTTGGTCGACATGGAGAACACCCCTGGAAGTAGAACACTATTTCATCATTTGACTGAAGATTTAAGGTTTTCAACGAAATCAGGGAATAATTTTAGCAAAGGGTGATTTGGGTCCTTCGGTAATCTACCAGTATTATTAAAAATAGCAGTTGCCTGAAAAGCATTCGCCATGGCAATGGCTGGCATGATACGCGGTGCACCCGCCATGGGGCCCGAGAATATCATGTCATGATAGTTACAGGCAGAGAGAGCCTCAACCGCAGCATCAGCCGCTGCCCAGCCTTTGAATCCCCATTTCTCCTTGGCCTCGTTCCACATATAGGAACCGTTGCTTGGGGCGCTGCTGGTGGGCACACCCCATTTTTCCTTGATCATTTTATTGGCAACGCTGCACAGAGCCGTTGCCGGTCCGTTCATAACCGATGAGTCGACAAAAATGCTTTCGAACTTTGCCCCCACCTTGTCAATGGCATCGAATAGTCTTTGCGTTCCGGTAACGCGCCCATTTGCTGTCTGGTCAGTTTCATCAAAGGCAACCAACAGCACATGCTTCACCCCGATATCAGCTATTTCCTTGATTTCAGTCTCCAAATCCTTTTCCCAGACAGTAAGACTGTTATAGAACATTCGGTCCAGCAACCCTTTCTCTGCACAATAAGCGGCTCCAGCGAGTTTGGGCTTCATTACCCATGCATCAATGCAAAAAGGCATGGTGGTTACAGATGTGACAAAGTCTATAAAGGTCTTGAATTCATCGCCGGTGTTAGCCACGATATCAGCCATCCCGGGTATGCCGGTCTCCTCCCACAGTCTGTCTTGAGCCTTCAACAAATCGGTGGCCAGTTTTTCGTCAAAACCACCTTTGCGTTTGCCGCCGAAAATATTGTCACCTTTTTGAAAGATAGAATTACAGACGACGGTCGGATATTCCCCCGGTAAACCACCAAACTTCACGCATCCAACTTCACAAACCTTCTGTTCCACATCTGTACTAATATCAAACATCATAACCTCCATGTTTTCTTAGGATCATTCCTGAAACGTTAGAAATAATGCGAAAATTCAAAATTTGAAAATCTGCAAAACCTCATGGTTTAGTGAACTTTGAGTATAATTATAAAGAATCCAGGACTTCTGTAAATCGTCCAAAAGACGGTTCCTTCAATTCTTCTTATTATTTATATTGATTCTACAAATACATATATAATAGCAGTCAGAGTTGTCCCAAGAAGACACTTTTTAACTTTTTTACTCATTATTACAGGGAGAAATCAGTTTCGATTGTCAGTAGATAAACTTTCAAGAAGAGGCAGTTCATGCATATAACAGAGGGTATAATAACTGGTACCCCAGCAGTTTTATACACTGCTGCCGGAATAGCTTTAGTGGGTTACGGGACAACGAAAATGAAAAAATTCGCGATACAGTTTCCCGAAAAACGTCCCCTTCTCGGCATGGCCGGTGCTCTGATTTTTTTCATTTCTTTACTTCCCATTCCTGCATTTACCGGAACGTGTTCTCATCCCTGCGGCACTCCATTTATTGCTATACTTTTTGGACCAGCTATTGCCATAGCCTTGACGGGTGGCAGTCTTTTGCTGCAGGCCGCTTTTTTCGCCCACGGTGGTTTTGGAACCTGGGGAGCTAATGTGGTGGCGCTTGGCTTTTTTGGTTGTGTTGCAGGCTGGACAGTCTTTACTGTATTTAGAAAAATCGGCTTTCCCCTCTGGGCTGCCGGCTTTGCCGGAGGTCTGGTAGGCGATGTGGCTGTTTACGCTGCTTCCGGTCTCATCCTGGCAGGTCAGCTGACTCACGCCCCCACCCCGCAATATTCATTCATTGGTTATTTGACAGTTATTTATGCAGCATACCTGCCAACCCAATTACCCATTGCCATCAGTGAAATGGTAATTACCGGACTGGCTATCCATTATATCTGCAAGCAGAGGCCCGAGGTTCTGGTCGACCTTGGACTTGTTAAAAATGCTTTGGCACCACCCAGAACCAGCTCAAAGCTTAGTCCGTTGTCAATCGTGCTCCTCTCAACTCTGCTGCTAAGCACAGGTGACCATGCATTTGCTGCCGGTGAACGGAAATTACCGCCAAGTCAATATACTGCATCACAAATGCATCTTCCTGAAGCTGCAAATTCATTCAGCGGTATGGACGAGGCGGTTAATGAAAAATTGGCTGAAGATGCCGGCTTAACCCCCAAAGACCCCCTTATAAATACTGAAGCGATGGGTGATTTGTGGAATGGTCTTCTCCTTATAGCCGGTGGTGCTTGCGGTTTTATTATCGGAAGATGGTGGCACCTCATCGCCAAAAGAGGAGCCTCATAAAACAATCGAGGTATTGCTCTTGAATTTCAATCTCGACATCCAGATACAGGACTATCATGAGTGCGGGGCCTCAAGTGGTTTCCACAGTCTGGATGCACGCCTGAAACTCATCCTTCTTTGCACTGCCATAACACTCAACATATATTTTGCCAAACTGTGGCTCTCTGTCGCTCTCTTTCTTATCGGGACAACAATAGCCGCCTGGTCACGCATTCCGATACGCCTCTTTCTTATCTTTTTTATTATCCCTGCCTGGTCTACTTTTGTGGTTGTGGGTGGTTTCAGTGCCGGTTTTGGTACCACCCCGCTTTTGAGCCTGGGCCCTGTTACCTTTTACCGGGAAGGCCTGAACCTTGGATTGGCTGCTGCTGCTCGAATTGGATGTGATATGTCATGGATGGCTGTTGTTTTTCTGACAACACCATTCAACAGGCTTTTAAAAGCACTTAAATGGTTTCGAGTTCCAGAGATTCTCCTTGACAGCATCGCCATGGGATATCGCTATACATCTTTGGTGATGCAGGAGTTTACTACAATGAAAAATTCAGCACGGACAAGAGGAGGTTTTCAAAACTACAGACATGCGCTGCAGAGCACAGGGAGAATCGTGGCACAGGTAATCTTGAGAGCCTATGACAGAGCAATACGAATTCAAGAGGCGATGGTCAGTCGGGGTGCTTATGCAAGCAGCACCGATAGCAAGGATACTAAAAGCGATACTAACACAGAGGAAGAATGTCCAAACCTGTGTGATGTCACTCCCGAATATAAACATCCTCACACCCCTGTGGTTTCCTGCTCAAATCTTGCCTATACCTATGGTGCTGAAGCAGCGCTCCATGACCTGACGTTTACCGTGCAAAAAAAGGAAGTGGTTGTCCTCTGTGGCCCTAACGGTGCTGGTAAGACAACCCTGCTCAAACTGTTGAGTGGTATTCTCCCACCCACGGAGGGTGAAATCTATCTATTAGGGGAACTGCTTGATAAAAAGATGCGAAACCAGACATACCAGCATGTCGGTTTTCTCTGCCAGGATCCAAATGATCAGCTCTTTTGTACGCATGTTCGCGAGGATATCAGCTATGGCCCGGTAAACCTGAACCTGCCAGCGGAATCGGTCACCCAACTGGTCAACACGGCAATGGAATTAATGGAAGTGTCCGATTTGGCTGATTGTCCAATCCATAGACTCAGCTACGGTCAAATGAAACGGGTCGGTCTGGCCGGACTTATTGCCATGACCCCTCCCCTGCTGTTATTGGATGAACCATCAGCCAACCTTGATCCTGCATCTATGCATCAACTCATCCATCATCTTCGTCATCTGAACAGCCATCACGGTTACACTTTTATCATAGTGACCCACGACATGAACCTTGCCGCCCAGATCGCCGACAGGATTATCGTCTTAGATAACGGTAAAATCGTAGCGGATAATACACCTCGGGTAATTTTGACCGATGAAAAGCTGTTAAAAAGATCGCGACTTGAGCCACCTATATTAATAAAGATGTTTCAACAGTTATTAGACGAATCTGTGGATCGTACTGAAATACCATTAACTATCGATGAAGGTCTTACGTTTTTAAAAGATAAAATCAAAGTTCCGGAGCACTAGGAATTTCAAACTCTTTGCCGATGCCACTTACCTTGGCACCCCAATCCCATAGCCTGGGTAGAGACAATGCAACATTTTCAAGCAAACACCGCCTGCACTGAGAGTTTAGTCAAAAGAGCCAATGATGTCATGGCGCTCGTCCAGGATCTTCCGGTGGCCATCTATCGGTGCAATCCTGATCCTGAGTTCGAAATTATTTTCATCAACGATGGGATTGAGGATATTTCAGGATACCCCTCCTCGTATTTTGAGCAAAACAATCGACAATTCTATTACAAGATTATACATCCTGATGATCTTAAGCTCGTGAAACAGACTTTGCAGGATCTGGTTCTGCAAGGGAAACCTTTTGATATTCAGTATCGTATTCTACGCGCAAGTGGATCTGTATGCTGGGTAAATCAGAAAGGTCAACCGGCAGCCGAAAACGCTGGACAAAAGAAATATATCATTGGTGCCATTTTCGATATAACTGAAAACAAGAGAGCTCTCGAAACATTGCGGCTTAATGAAGCGAGGCTGAGTGTGTTGCTTGATCTCAGTCAAATGACCGACGCCCCATTGAATGAAATAACAAGTTTCGCCCTCGAGGAGGCTATTCGCTTAACGCAAAGTAAAGTTGGCTATCTGGCTTTTGCCAACGAAGATGAAACCTCCCTGCGCATGTACTCCTGGTCTGCAGATGCCATCAAAGGATGCGATATCAAGCATAAACAAACAACCTACAGTGTGAACAAAATGGGTCTTTGGGGCGAGGCAATGCGGCAGCGAAAACCTGTTATCACCAATGACTACAATGCCCCTAACCCCTTAAAAAAAGGCCAACCGAAAGGACACGTGGCAATTTCTAGGCATATGAATGTGCCGGTTCTTGACCAGGGGAAAATTGTTATCATCGCAGGCGTAGGCAACAAGGAAAGCCCTTATGACGATTCCGATGTCCGGCAGTTGATTCTGCTAATGGAAGGAATGTGGCATATTCTGCGCAGAAAACAAATTGCAGAAGAGTTAAAAGAAAGCGAAGAAAAATATCGTAGTGTCTTTGAAAATTCCGGTTCACCCTCGGTTATTGTAGATGAAGACTTTACTATCTCCATGGCAAACGCAAAGTTTGAACAGCTTATTGGATATTCCAGGGAAGAAATCGAAAACAAGATGAAGTTTTCCGACTTCATTGCAGATGAAGATCTCGACAAGGTGAAAAGCTATCATGCGGAATTAAAAAAGAATGATGACCAGGTTCAAACAACATATGAATGTAAAATAGTCGATCGCTATGCAACCAATAAAAACATCGCCATCAAGCTGGGAATACTCCCTGATATGAATAGATGTATTGCTTCTTTTTTCGATATCACCCAATCTAAAAGAGCAGAAGCAATCCTCAGGGACAAAGAAGCAACACTTCGCCGTGAAAACATCCTGCTCAAATCCTCTGTCCAGAAACGTTACGGTTTTGGCAAGATCGTCGGCAAGAGTCAGGCGATGCAGGCGGTTTACAATTTAATCGTGGAGGCGGCGAACTCCGATGCCAATGTTATCGTCTACGGAGAATCGGGGACCGGCAAAGAACTGGTTTCCAGAGCCATTCATGAAATGAGCACTCGCAGGAAAGAAAATTTTGTCTCGGTCAACTGCGGGGCCATCCCCTATCATTTGTTGGAAAGCGAGTTTTTCGGCTATAAAAAAGGAGCATTTACGGGAGCTCACGCAGACAAAAAAGGCTTCATGGATCTTGCCGATAACGGTATCTTATTTCTCGATGAAATCGGCGAGATTGATCTGCATATGCAGATAAAGCTTCTGCGTGCTATTGAAGGAAACGGCTTCACTCCTGTGGGAGGCTCTACAATCATCAAACCTAATGTTCGTATTATCTCGGCGACAAGTCGAAACCTTGCAGAACAAGTGAAAGAAGGCAAGATGCGCGAGGACTTTTTTTACCGGATACACATTATTCCGATTAATCTTCCACCCTTAAGAAACCGAAAGGATGACATCCCTTTATTAATTCAACATTTTCTAAAAATATTTAAATATGATGACAGGAAAACCTCCGCACTTACCCCCCAGGTCATGAAGGCACTACAGGAGTATGACTGGCCGGGGAATATCAGAGAACTACAAAACGTTCTGCAAAGACTGATGACGATCAAGCATCTTGATTTAGATGTTATACTGGATAACTTTATAGTTGAGACCGATGAGCAATTCCCGTTACCAAAAAACTCTTCCTCAGGAAAAGGATTAAAATCACTTATAAGAGTTTATGAAAAACAGCTGATCCTCACCGCCTTGAAAAAAAACAGATGGCATCGACTAAAAAGTGCCTCTGATCTGAACATCAATCGAAAAACTTTATTTAAAAAGATGAAGCAGCACGGGATCGATTGACCACGCAATGTCCACGTTTGGCCCCATCTCTCCGTGATCCTCTCTGAGAGCCCATCCGCAGATTATTCTCAAGCGAAAAGGGGCTGTTTGACCCCTATCATATTTTCCTGTTTTCTGCAAAACGAATACTTACAACCATATTTTTTCTGCATATTCATACAGTTGCTCCCCGAGGCTCTATATGGCGCAGTCTTTGCAGTACCACATTGTGGGATTTGTGGGATTAAGCTTTAATCGGGACCGGGATGAACGTGTCTAGTTGGAGAGCAAAATTCGATGGCTCAGTAAAAAAATATAGGGTGCCTTATGAAAATAACACAGATAGCCGGTTTTTTGGGTTGTGGCAAGACAACGTTTTTATTGAAACTCTCTCAAGTCCTGGCCAGCGATAACGAAAGAAAAATAGCACTGGTCGTCAATGAAATAGGTGAAATTCCTGTAGACGGTAAAATCATGGAAGAAAGCGGCATGCAGGTGAAGGATATCGGCGGGGGCTGTATCTGCTGCGAGGTGGCCTCCACCTTCGCAAAAACCCTCACCCAGCTCTATAAATCCTACAAGCCCGATCATGTTCTTGTCGAACCTACAGGTGTTGCAGTACCCCATCAGGTAAAGCTGGCTGCAAGGATGGGAGGAAGAGATGCAAAAATTTCCCTTGGCCCTGCTATTGTATTATTTGATGCAACCCGCCCGGCAGAACTTCTCGATATGGATATGCTTGGCCAGCTTGTTACCACACAGTTAAAGGACGCGGATATTATAGCAATCAGCAAGGTAGATGCTGTTGAAGAAGGTGCCATTGGCGACTCAGCGGAGCGTATCCGTAAATATAATTCCAAGGCTGATATCGTTAACCTGTCCTCGTTCAAGGACCTTGGTATAGATGTACTTGCAGAGCACATTATAGACTGGAAGGAGTAAGAGCATGGACACTGAGAATAACACGGATCCTGGTTGTTATACGGAACACGGCGTTACCGGCTATGGAGTGGCGGCCAAATTGAGCCGGCAGGAAGCCATGGATAGTGCGTTTGTACAAGCAATGGCAAAGGAAATGATGATGTTCATTGCAGAAAAATGCATGCATTCCGGAGCCAAATGCATAGGTCACATCAAGTGCCATATCCGCACAGAAGGGGGGACAATCAAGGCTGACACCATAGGAGTTGGCCACGGCACCTACTCTACGGGCAAATTGGATCATGCTGTAAAAGACCTGTATATCGCCATAAACAGCATAATTCAGGGCATAAAAGAAGATGCCGTTCAAAGTGCCACTCTCGATGGTCTTCATGAGGTAGCCGAAGGTAGAGGAGTGGCAGTCGTCAAAGAAAAAGAACACTCCTATTTTGATGAGTTCGATTTTGTCGCATCTAAGCAGGAATATATCAAACAACTTGAAAAACAATTGTCTGAAGATAAGTAATCCTGAAAAAACGACAACTGTTTTATGGTCCTCACTCGAAACCAAAAGGAAAGGGATGAGAATTGTCAGTATATCAGGAACACGGGGCAGCGGTAAGACAACTGTTATCAAAGAGCTTATTTCGGCTCTTGCAGCCCGTGGGAGACGATCTGCCGTTATAGTCAATGAGGATGGTGAAACACCCTACGATGAAGACTTTATCAGCAGTCGAAAAATTGTTGTGGAGCATCTGCGTGGAGGCTGACTCGGCTGTACCCTGGCTGCCAGTCTGGTCCAGCTGAAAAAGAAACTCAAGAAAGCCATTGATCCGGATGTTCTTTTCCTCGAACCTTCTGAAATGATCGTTACCAGGGAACTCCGCGACGTTGTGAAAATGGGTCTTAGAGATATTGACTACGATATCGGTCCCTTTGTTACTTTGATAGACGGTCCTTCTTTTTCCTTTCAATGGGAAGAAAGATCGAAATTGCTTCTTGGCCAGGTAGAAAATGCAGACAGAGTCGCCATAAGCCGTACAGACAAGATCGAATCCAGCGAGATCGAGCAGATTCGTGGGATTATAAA
>CAKZOA010000201.1 GCA_937132035.1 uncultured Desulfobulbaceae bacterium
GGATCTGCAGGTAATAGTCAAATGGCAGTTCAGGATGGATGCCGCCGACCATGTGGATCTCGGTGATCGGCTCCTCAAGCCGCTCTCGGACCTTCGCCTTGACCTCATCGACGCTCATTTCATAGGCGAGATCCGATTCTTTCTCCTTACCGAAGGCGCAGAACTTGCAAAGATTTGTGCAGATATTGGAGTAATTGAGATGCTGGTTATAGATAAAGTAGGTGTTGTCGCCATTCTTGCGGTTTCTGACGATATTGGCAAGGGCGCCGAGGGCAAGTATGTCACGGCACTGGTAAAGCTGCAGGCCGTCTTCCAAGGAAAGTCTTTCTTCTCCTGCAACCTTGTCATAAATTGCCGAAAGTCCCGCCTCTTCAATCATTTTTTCCATAGCCACAAAAAAAGCCGGGTGATCACCCGGCTTCCCCATTTTGGTTATTTTTTTCCGACAAAATCAGTCTATAAAAAACTTCAGCTTCTCTCGCCGGCTTGAATGTCGGAGCCTGTTCAAGGCCTTCTTCTCGATTTGTCGAATCCGCTCTCGGGAGACGTTGAACCTCTTGCCGATTTCCTCAAGAGTATATTCGGCCTTTTCACCGATACCGAAGCGCAGACGAATAATCTTCTCTTCTCTTTCGCTCAGGGTTGAAAGGATTTCCGTCACCCTGCCGGCAAGTTCACGAGTCTGTACCGCTTCATAGGGTGACTGCGATTCCTGGTTCTCGAGAAAATCGCCCAGAGTCGAATCGTCGTCGCCCACCGGGGTTTCCAAAGAAATCGGTTCCCGAGATGCCTCAAGGATGGAAAGAATCTTATCCATGGGCAGGTTGGTCGCCTTGGATATTTCCAGAGGCGTCGGTTCACGGCCGAGCTCCTTGAAGAGCGCATAAAAAGCCTTGAAGAACTGGCTTCTCAGTTCAAGAAAATGCACCGGCAGCCGAATGGTCCGGGTCTTGTCAAGTATCGCCCGGGTGATGGCCTGTCTGATCCACCAGCTGGCATAGGTCGAAAATTTATTCCCCTTGGTATAGTCAAAGCGGAAGACGGCCCGCATCAGGCCGAGATTGCCTTCCTGGATCAGATCAGCCAGGGTAAGCCCCTGGTGCATGTACCTTTTGGCAATGGACACAACCAGGCGAAGATTGGCCCTGATCATTGTATCCTTGGCGACCTCGATGGAGCGGCTGTAGGCCTCGAGTTTGGTCTGCAGTTCGAACAGTTCACGCTTTTCTGGATATTTCTTGGAAGCGCTGACGACATTATAGCGCATAAAATTGAGCTGCTGCTTTTTCGGCTTGAGCGTCGGATCCCGTTTTTCCCAAAGATCTATCCTCTCGCGCAGCAGACTGATCTCGCGTGTATCGGAACCGTCTTCACGTATGGCGATGATAATTGCTTCGAACCCCTGACGAATGGTCTTACTGTACTTTGCCTCCTCTTCAGGGGTGAGCAGGTCGAATTGCCCCATTTCACGAAGATAGGTGGTGGTCGTCTCTTCTGCTTCATGCGCCTCGGATTCACTCACCAGATTGCCTTCGTTATCCTGATCTTCAGATCCCTTGTTTTTTTTCTTTTTCTTCCAGATTTCTCCGGATAAAGTTCTCTTTTCCCCGGATTCCTCCTCCGTCACTATTTCAATATTATTATCGCCAAGAAAGTTAAAGATCTTCTCTATTGCTCCAGGATCTTTTATATCGTCGGGGAGTAAATCGTTCAACTCATCAAAACTGATACAACCTTCAGATTTTCCTGTTTTTAATAGATTTTCTTTAAGTTCGGACAGCACCAGTGAACCACCTTGCAGAATTAATGATTACAGAAGAAAGGGTTCCGTCGGACGGCCCCCCTGTTTCACCTTGGAATTGAGGTGTAATTTTATAGTAACACAAAGAAATTGCATTATTTGGATTGCGCTTGATCTTCAGTGAGCCATTGAATGGTCACAAACTCTTTATAGTACCCTTTTTCCACGCTTACGGCAAACAAATATATTGCCTCCATCGATCAACCCTGTTGTATCAGCCCTGTTTTCTCCGATACAGTTTCTGTCTGCGCCTGCCGGGACACCTGCTTTTATTGGGGTCATTCTTCCGTTATTAGTTACGATAGTATAATGATTTTGACCTCAGAAACAAGTATAGCATATTTTTTTAGTGATTGCCGGTTGAGCGAATCATATTTATCATCTGTGCTGTCAACGAGATGCTTTCTCTCTCTCATTCAATAAGGAAACATACAGCATGGACGAATCTGTAAGGTACAGCCGCTCAAGCGGTATCCTGGCGCACATCACCTCGCTGCCTTCCCCCTTCGGCATAGGCGATATGGGCAGTGGTGCGACGGAGTTTCTGCAGTTTTTGGCCCGGTCCGGGCAGTCTATTTTACAAATCCTCCCTCTGGGTCCGACCCACCCTTCCTTTTCCAATTCCCCTTATATGACAGCTTCGGCCTTCGCCGGCAATCCGCTAATCATCTCTCCGGAGCTTCTGCAGGAGGAAGGTCTGCTGTCGGCAGACGAACTCAAAGAGATACTCAAAGACGTACCCGACCTTTCTGTCTACACCGTCGACTTCGATGCCGTAGCACATCTAAAGACAGCACTGCTCAACCATGCCTTTTCTCGCTTCACCCCGGAACAGGATCCGCTTTTTCAACAGTTCGTCGAAGAATCGCCCTGGTTGCCGGACTACTGCCTGTTCATGGCTTTGAAGAGCCGGTTCCAGGACACAGCCTGGTACCAGTGGCCACAGGCCCTGGCAAAACGCGACCGTGAGGCACTTCTCCAGGCAGCAACTCAGATGCAAAGGCAAATCTCCTTCTATCAGTTCGAACAGTTTATTTTCTTCAGGCAATGGCAGCATGTTCGCCGCCAAGCAAATGAGCTCAATATCGAGCTCTTCGGCGATATACCCATCTACGTAAGCCTCGACAGTGCCGACGTCTGGGCCAACCAGAATATTTTCCAACTCGATGAGACAACGCTCCTGCCTACGCATGTAGCCGGAGTCCCCCCTGATTACTTCAGCGACACCGGGCAGAAATGGGGCAACCCTCTCTACCGCTGGAACTCTAAAGACAGTGATATTGAGGAGGCTCTCCTTCACTGGTGGTGCGCTCGTTTCGCCGCTGTCTTTCGGCAGGTGGACATTGCCAGGATCGATCACTTTCGGGGATTCCAGGCCTACTGGTCGATTCCCGCCGATGACGAAACCGCCCTCAATGGTGAATGGCGGCAAGGTCCCGGTGCGGACTTTTTCAAAACCGTGTTCGATCGCCTGGGCCCGCTTAAGATCGTCGCCGAAGACCTGGGCGAGATAACCGAAGATGTAATCGCTCTACGCCAGGATCTCGGTTTTCCAGGCATGAAAATACTGCAGTTCGCTTTTGACGGCGACTGTACCAACGGCTTTCTGCCCTTCAACTTCGAATCTTCAAATTTCTTCGTCTACACCGGTACTCATGATAACAACACCACTGTCGGCTGGTATCTCAGTGACAGGATCGACGATGGCATCCGTCGTCAGATACAAACCATAGTCAACCGGGACGGCGACGAGGTACACGGCATCCACCGGGATCTCATTCACCAGGCCATGTCCTCCACTGCCGTAGTCAGTATCTATCCGCTGCAGGACGTGCTTGGCTTCGGCGGAGATTGTCGCATGAACATGCCTGGAACCGACAAGGGCAACTGGAACTGGCGATGCAGCAATGAATTCCTCACAGATGATGTAGCCTGGTGGTTGCATGACTTGACCCGTACCTTCAACCGCGAACCGAGGCAGGCCGAAATTCCCCCCTCAACGACAGAAGGAGATACAGAAATTCTTTCAGAAACAGAGGAAACAAAATCTTGACAAGGTCATACTCTTCAAGTAAAAAGACCACACTTTACCAAGGCCCCATCGTCTAGCGGTCAGGACGTCGGCCTCTCACGCCGAAAACAGGGGTTCGATTCCCCTTGGGGTCACCAGAAAATTCAAGGACCTGCAGCAGAGTTGCTGTAGGTCCTTT
>CAKZOA010000202.1 GCA_937132035.1 uncultured Desulfobulbaceae bacterium
TAAAAAAGAAGTGTTTGCCTGGTGATTGTCGCTGAGGGTGCAGGCAGCGTATACCACCTTTCGCAAAGCCGCTGCGGATTTGCGAATATAGGCGTCTTGAGACACTGCTCTTAGGCCGCCCGGTCGTCTGCCTGGTGGTCGCGGTCGAGGTGGAAATTGACCCAGGAAGAAGTGCCTTTGAGTTCCCACAGCCGGGGGGGGACGAATTCGCCGGTGAGTTCGTCGGTTTCGCCGTAGCGCTTCATACGGTAAAAGGCCCTGACCCAGACACAGAGTTTATCCTCGTTGACTTCGCAATAGCCGTGGGAGCTGCCGCCGCAGGGGCCGTTTCGCGTGTGTTTGGGGCAGCCCGATTCTGGACAGAGGAAACCGACGTGCTGGATGCCGCAGTCGCCGCAGCTCTGGCAGGAAAGCATCAGCTTCTTAAAGGGGTCCTCGAGAAATACCTTCAGTGCCCAGGATGTTTTGGATTTGTCCAGAGAACTGGAGATTTTCTTATAGACCGGGGCCAGCGCCGCGTTTTTATCGAAAAACCAGTCATGGGCGGTGCGCAGAAAAAGATAGTGACAGTTGTCGCCTACCTTGAGCTTGATTTTTTCCTTGTAGGGACGAACAGTTCCCATCTCTGCCGGCTTTTTGTACATGTAGTAGCAGTGCTCGTCGTTTTCCTGGAATTCTTCCCTGTATTCCTGCCAGTTGTGTTCGATTTCCTCCATCCGGTCAAGTACCCAGGCGACGCTGTCAAAGCTGTCATGGATGCCGCCCAGATGAATTCCTCTGTAGCCGATGCCCTTGAGGACCACGCCGAGACGGGCGATTCTTTCCATTGCCTGTCTTTTACCGCTGCCGTCTTCGAATTCAGCCAGTACCTTGGTAAGAAGCGTGTTTGAGACATGCACACCTGGAACTCTGCCGGCGTTCATCATTTTCGCCGCGCCCTTACCGAGCAGATAGAGTGAGGCCAATATGGGAATGTCGACATCGGCCTCATCGGCATAGAGCAGCAGTTCCTGGTATTTGTCGATGTCGTATCCGAGCTGGGTTATGGCAAAGGAGGAACCGGCCTCGACTTTCCGTTCCAGCTTACGATACTGCACCCGGGTTTCCCCTTCGGTGAATTTGAAAGGCGAAACGGCACAACCTACCCGGAAGATTTCCGAGTGGCCCGTTTTGATAAGACGCATATTGAGATCGCTGAGCATGGAGGTCAATATCACCGAATCAAAGTCGAATACCGGGGTTCCGCGCCCGCCGAAACCTTTGCCTGAATAGTCGCCGGTCAGGGCGAGGATGTTCTTCATGCCCATGTGGGCGAGCTGCAGAGCCCGGCTCTCCATGCCGACTCTGTTGGTATCTCTGCAGGTGAAGTGGACAATGACGTCCATTCCCTGGGCTTTCATTTCGTAACCGAGGCCGTCGGGGCTCAGTGCCGGATTGCCTCCGGGATTGTCGGTGATCGATACTGCCGTGATACGGCCGTCGTCACAGGCGTCTCTGGCTATTTTCTTGATTTTATCGAGCTTCTGTCCTGCTATTTCGCGGCCGGGAACGAGCTCGAGGGTCACCACGAATTTCTCGGGTGTGGATATGTCATCATTGAAATTGCGCTTCACGTGCTGCTCCTTCCATACTGCAATCGCATGCCGCTCTTACGCTGCCGGGCGATTGTCTGTGGGATGTGCGTGTATTACCGTCTCGCCTGACATGCAAAGCCAGATGAGGCTGTTTCTTCTTTATACTCCACTGTAGTATAATCATTGCCGGGGCAATCAGCTTGTTCAAAGCAGAGATAAATGATTACATCAGCGACGTTTTTTGCTCTGTTCACAATCCGTTGTACCGCGGAAAATGAAAAAAATAATACCAATAGTATTGGAAGGTTTTTTCAGCAAAAATGATAAGATGGTCGAGGTGATTGAAAGTGTAGGAGTTCTGATGTGTTACAATGTGGTAGTGACGAGAGGGGGAGGTCTGGTAAAAAAACAGAATAGTGCTTCGGGGGCTTTCTCTTTGGATGGCGCTCTGACAAAGAATGCTTCGGTATTGCCGTGCAATCGTTTTGGGAGGTACCTTCGAGCGGATTTGAGGGTGGTAGCCGGCGCCAGTTGCAGAGAAATCTGGCGGGACGCCGGCGGAGTATAGCCGTTATTCGTGCGGGGCGAAATAGAGCGTATCGAATGTGGACACCAGTTCTTTGAGCTTGGCGCTATTGGCCAGATCCGTGGTCTGTTTGCACTTCATGGCATAGACCAGCATCTGGTGGAGTACTTCGAGTTTGGCCCCGTATTTGCCGTGGTCGGCTTTGATGCGCTGGGTCAGGAAATACTGGCTGACGATCTCCTGGAATTGATTGGCATGGTCTTCCTTGTTCAGCACCCAGCGGATGAGTTGGTTGCTGTTGGAATCTTTTTCAAGCTCTTTGATCATGTTCATCGATTTTTCGATGGTGGTTATGTGTTCCTCGAGCATTGAAATGCGCATTTTGTCGTCATAGATGCCGCAGGGGATTTCACAGTGTGCCAGGACCGGAGTGGCTGTGAAAAACAGTAGAAAAACAAGCGGTAATGCATAGGTGAGTGATCTGAGCATAGTATCCTCCTTAACGGTTGATTGTAATGCAGAGCTGAACATCTCTCTTCTCACACGATAGAACGCAAACGGAAAAAGACAAGAAACTCTAGGGGCGCGAAAGGGAAAGGGCATCCGGGGGGACGGATGCCCTTTATGGTGACAGCAGCCGTATCGGTAAAACAGCTGCTGGAGGGAGAGCGTGTTGATTAGGTGGTTTCTGCCAGAGTGTGGTGTCAATCGCTGGGATAGGATCGCACCGTTTCCGGCAGCGGCAGTTCGAGTTCGCGTATCATGAAGCGGGCGACCATTGTGGCGGCATCCTCAAAATATTCAGGGTTCAGCCACTCTTCGCCGCGAACCATGGCAATCGGTTTGGCAGCCAGTATATAAAAGAAGGCATGACTGAATAGAGTGTCTGCCCAGATGGCCGCCTGCCGGTCCGTCATTTCCGGTCGTACCATTTTACAGAATTTCTCCGAACCGATAACGCTCGACTGCATGAAGGTTTGCGCCAGCAGGGGCAAAGCCGTTGACGGGCTGATGATTTCCCGTACCAGCAGTCGTGCTTCCCAGCAGGGCCTCTGAGGGTCAAAAATATTGCGGAAATACAGGCGCACTGTCTTTTCGACTATATCCGCCTGCCCTTCAGCGGTCATTTTCTTTTCCGGATTCTCTGCCAGGATCTCGAGAAAATCAATGCGCCGTTCTTTTTCATAGGCATAGCGAAAGGCTTCGAGATAGAGTTTTTCCTTGGTGCCGAAATGATAATGTATGGCGCTTAGCTGAACCCCCGCCGCCTCACTGATCACACGGGTGGTGACACCATCGTATCCCTGGTCGGCGAAGAGTTGCCCGGCTGAGATAAGCAGTGCCCTGCGGCTGTCCACAGATCGTGTCGTCATCGCTGTCCAACGCTCCATTCTGTGCATTCCTGGGACCTGTATTGGCAGCCAGTTCCTGCGGATGATTGATCTGCGTTGTTGGTCCCCTTCATCAGAATGTATAAAAATAGGTCAAATGACCGAATATGTCAAGCATGATTGCTGTCCGTCTATGAAGGCACGATGCTGGAAATACTTGCCATATACGCCGGGAAATTCTATTGTGACGGAGGCCAGCTTGCGCCGTTTTGCAAAGGAGATGCTCCGATCATGGCCGTCGGGGAGCGCCTGCAGGGAAATTCTGATATGCCCGTATTACGTCTGCGAAAACTGTCTTTATCGTCAGCACCTTTTTATACCTCACTGATGGTCATCGTCACTTTAGGACTGTTCATCGGCTCGTTCTGGGCCTATATAGAATACGATGCCTATCGAGACAGTGTTGCCAATATCCGTGCCAACTACGACCAGCAGTATCGTAAGAGATTACGTGAAGAGGTAGATCGAATTACCGACTTTGTCGAATATAAAAGGGTGCAGCAGGACAGCCGGATCGAAATTGAGATCAGGGAGAGGGTCCAGGCGGCCTATTCCATCGCCGCCCATGTCTACAGCCTGTACCGGCAGGACAATTCCGTCGACGAATTGCGGCGAATGGTTGTGGAACTGCTCCGCCCCATCCGCTGGGACAATGGTCTCGGCTATTATTTTGCAGGCAGGCTTTCCACCGGCTATCTCGATCTTTTTGCTGAAAATCCGCAGCTTGAGGGTTTCAATCTGCTCGAACACGAGAATCCGCAGATCAGGGAGGTTGCCAAGCTCATCATTGATACCGTTAGCGCAAAAGGTGCAGGGCAGATTAATTATTCCTGGAGTAAACCGGAAACCGCGGGCATGAGTTCTCCTAAAGTCACCTTTGTAAAATATTTCAGCCCCTTCGACTGGTTCATTGGTGCTGGAGTATATGTCGATGAAATGCTGGTCCGTACCCAGAAGGATATTCTCGACCGCATCGGCCGAGTTCGCTTTGGAGAAGAGGGCCAAGTAACGGTCTTCCGACTCGACGGCACCATTTTGAGTAGCAGCAGGGACACGAGTTTACGCGGCCGGTCGATAGCTACTCTCGTCGATGTCAGGGGGACGGGGTATGGTGCAGAGGTACTCGATATTGCCAGACAGGTCGAAACCGGCGGTGGTTACTTCATCTACAGCGGTCGGGGGAGGGAGGCAGGAAACATTTCCGAGAGGCTCGGTTACGTGAGGGACTATGCCGACTGGGGCTGGGCCGTCGCCGCCTCGATATCCATGGTGGAGATGGAAAAGGCCATCGCTGTGGAAACAGAAACCTATATGAACATTACTTTCAAGAACACGGCACTTTTCCTGGTGTTGTTTCTCTTGGCGGTGACGGCGCTGTTGTGTCTTTCCTATTTTTATTCGTTGCGGATTCGTAGCGGCATAGACCATTTCAATGAGTTTTTCAGAAAAGCCGTGGATTCCAAGGCCCGCGTCGAGGAAAATGAACTCGGTTTCAAGGAATTCGCCGTTCTCGGAGAATATGCCAACCGCATGAACGCTGATCGGCTGGCCAAGGAGAAGATTATCAGGCGGGATGAAAAACGTCTCGATACTCTTCTCCAGCTCGGTCTTATGGATAGTTCAAGCCTCAGTGATCTCTACGACTTCACGCTCCTGCGCATAGCCGAGATCGTCGACAGTGAGGCGGCCTATTTAGTCACCATTGAAGACAAGAAGACCCTGCTCCAGTCGCAGGTCGTCTACGATGGCGGTCAGTGGCGCAGCCTGGAAATAGAAAGAGGCAGCTGGGTGAGCTTCGATCTCGATCTGCAGAAGGTCATTCACAATCAGCATTTCGGATTGAAGCGCAATACCTCGTCTTCCTCGGCAAATACACTGTTTGCAATTGAAGAAAATCTCATTCATCGACTCGATCTTCCTGTATTCGAAAACGGGCGGGTTGTCGCCGTCGTCGGTGTCTGCAATAAAGCCTCGGGTTACACTGAGGACGACAAACGGCAGATTGCCCTGCTGCTGGAGGGAATGTGGCTCCATGTCACCAGGGTTGTCGGCAGAAAGGAAATGATACGGCTGCGCCGGCTGCTTAAAAACATTACCGACTCCATGCCGTCGATGCTCATAGGCGTCGATGGCGAACTCAGGGTTATGCAGTGGAACCGGCTGACAGAGCAGCAGACCGGCGTCAAGGAAGCTGATGCCCAGAATCGGCAGCTCATGGAACTGATGCCGCGGCTTGACGTATACCGTCAGCAGATACTGCAGGTCATCGACAGCGGCCGGCAGATGCATATCCGGCGGATACCCATGGAGGGGAAAGAAGGTCTCCGGTATGAGTCGATAACCATATTCCCGCTGACCTCTGAGGAGCGCCAGGGCGCCGTCCTGCGCTTTGACGATGTGACGGACTGGGTGGCCATGGAGGAGATGATGATACAGTCTGAGAAAATGCTCTCCCTCGGTGGTCTGGCGGCAGGTATCGCCCATGCGATAAACAATCCCCTGGCCTCGGTAAGTCAGAGCCTGCAGGTGGTAAGAAAGCG